>JAKURX010000001.1:0-51223 GCA_022451505.1 Acidimicrobiales bacterium
CCACCCTGAGGTCTGGTTGCTGGTCGCCTCGATCCTGGTCCTCGGATGGTGGGCCGTCCGGATTATCGGCCCCCGGGTGGTACCGGCCGGACAGCCGGTAGCCACGCCCTTCCAACGCCGGGCCTTCGTGGTGGCCACGATCCTGCTGCTGGCCTCGGCCGACTGGCCGGTCCACGACATCGCCGAGGAGCACCTCTACGCGGTACACATGGTCCAACACCTGGTGATTACGTTTATCGTGCCGCCGCTCTTCCTGCTGGCCATGCCGGCCTGGCTGGCCCGTCTTCTCGTGCTGGAGGGCGGCGCCGGCTCCCGGGTGCTGCGCCGCATGGCCCACCCGGTGGTGGCCGGGGTGCTGTTCAACGGCCTGGTGGCTCTCACCCACTGGAGTGGCGTGGTCCAGTGGTCATTCGACTCGGGTGCCTTCCACTACACGGTCCACGTGGCGCTGTTCGTCACCGCCCTCCTGATGTGGGTCCCGGTAGCGGCCCCGCTGCCGGAACTGCGGATCTCGGTTCCCGGCCAGATGCTCTACCTGTTCCTCATGTCGGTCATCCCCACCATCCCGGCGGCCTGGCTGACGTTCGCCGAGGGAACCGTGTACAAGCACTACGACGACGGGTTCGAGCTCTGGGGGGTGACCGTCCAATCCGACCAGCAGGCCGCCGGCCTCATCATGAAGCTGCTGGGGGGCTTCTACCTTTGGGGAATCATCGTGGTGAAATTCATCGGGTACTCGCGGATCCACCACCGCGAGAACCAACAGATGCGACCAGCCGAGGGCCGGCACCTCGACCTGCAGGAGCGGTCGGCGGGACCCCAACGAGTCGAGTAGCCGTGGTACGGCCCCGCTAGGTTCGGTTCCGTGATCGACATCCGGCTGCTACGCAGCGACCCCGACGCCGTCAAGGCGGCCATCGCCCGCCGGGGCGAGGACACCGCCGGGCTGGACCGGGCAGTGGAGTTGGATGCCGGCCAGCGGGCCCTGGCCGAGGAACGAGACCGCCTGCGTAACGAGGTAAACACCATCTCCCGGGAGGTCGGCGGCCTCCACCGGGACGGTCGGGCCGACGAGGCGGCCAACCTGCAGGCCCGGAGCCGGGAACTGGGCGAGCAGGAGGAGGCTCTGGCCGCGGAGGCCGATGAGCTGGCCGACGAGATCCGGGAGATCCTGTTACGGGTCCCCAACATCCCCGACGACGACTGTCCGAACGGGGCGGGCGAGGCCGACAACGTGATCGTCCGCTACGAACACTGGGATGAGGATGCCTACGGGGACCACCAGCGGGTCCCCCACTGGGAGGTCGGCGAGGAACTGGGCATCTTGGACGTGGCACGGGGCACCAAACTCTCCGGGTCCATGTTCGTGATGTACACCGGGCAGGGGGCCACCCTGTGCCGGGCGCTCATCCAGTACGGCCTGGACCGCAACGCCGACGCCTACCGGGAGATGCGCCCTCCCAGCCTGGTCAAGACGGAGACGATGGTATCGACCGGGCACCTCCCGAAGTTCGTCGACGACGCCTACCACCTGGAGCGAGACGACCTGTGGGCCATCCCCACGGCCGAGGTTCCCCTCACTTCGTTCTGCCGTGACGAGGTGCTCAACGAGGCCGACCTGCCGATGAAGCTCATGGCCCACACCTCGTGCTTCCGGCGCGAGGCCGGGTCGGCCGGTCGAGACACCCGGGGCCTGCTCCGGGTCCACGAGTTCGACAAGGTGGAGTTGCTGGCCTACGCCACCCGGAAGCAGTCACCGGAGGTACACGCCGACATTCTGGCTCGGGCCGAGGCGGCCATCACCGACCTGGGCCTCTCGTACCGGGTGCTGGACCTATGCGCCGGCGACCTGGGCGGCTCGTCAGCACGAACGTTCGACCTGGAGGTCTACGCCCCAGGCGTCGATCAGTGGCTGGAGGTGTCCTCGGTGTCGTGGTTCAGCGACTACCAGGCCCGACGGGCCAACGTTCGGTACCGGCCTGCCGACGAGAAGGGCACCCGGGTGGTGGACACCCTGAACGGCTCCGGCCTGGCCGTGCCCCGGGTGTGGGCCGGCGTGGTGGAGACCCACCGCCAGCCCGACGGTCGGGTGGCCGTGCCCGAGGTGCTTCAGCCTTACATGCGGGGCCTCACCCATATCGGCTGAACTGGTCCACCGTTAGCCGGTCAGGATACGAGGGCCAGGCCCGCCGCCGCGGCGGCCACGCCAAGCACCACGGTGGTCAGGACGTGTCCGACGGCCCGCACCGGCCGGTTAGCCGCCAGGTCGAGAGTGTCGGCGGCGAATGTCGAGAAGGTGGTGAGAGCACCCAGTCCACCGACACCGACGATCACCGGAACCGGTGCCGAGGCTCCGACCAGCAACCCGAGGGCCAGCGATCCAACCACGTTCACCACCAGCGTGCCCCGGTGCCCGCCCGGCCAGCGGTCGGTGGCCAGGAAGCGGAGCCCGGCCCCCGCCCCGGCCAGAGCCGTGAAGCCGAGGACCGTCAGCACGCCGTGCTCCTCCGGTAGCCGGTGGTGGCACGAGCGGCGATCGCCACGGCCAGGCCGCCGACGACGGAGGCCACGATGTAGGCCACGGCGGTGGGGGCGTCGTCGGCCCGGAGGAGTCGAGCCACCTCCACGGCGAACGTGGAGAAGGTGGTTAGGCCGCCGCACAGGCCGGTGCCGACCAGCAGTCGGGTAGAGCGTGGGGTCCCTGGCCCAAGGAGGGCGCCGAGCAGGGCACAACCCACCAGGTTGACGACCAGGACCGGCCACGGGAACACCGCCTCCGGGGTCGCTTCCAGGACCGCCCACCGGAGCCCGGCTCCCATCGTGCCGCCGACCGCCACGAGGAGGAGTGGAGGCCGGGCCATGGAGCGAACCCTAGGTCCAGGCCAAGGAGGGTCTCGGGTGTTTGCCGGGTCGGTTGGTGCCGTGTTGACTGCCCGAATGGATCTGAGCCGATTACGCGAGGCCTACGAGATGGCCGGGTTAGAAGAGGCGAATCTCGCCGACGACCCGGTCGCCCAGTTCCAGCAGTGGTTCGCCGAGGTCGAGGCGGCCGGCTACTGGGAACCCAACGCAATGGTCCTGTCCACGGTGGCCGCCGACGGCTCACCGTCGGCCCGCAACGTGCTGCTTAAACGGGTCGACGAGCGGGGGTTCGTGCTGTTTACGAACTACACGAGCGACAAGGCCTCCGAGCTGGAGGCCACCCACCGGGCCGCCCTGACCTTTAGCTGGACCGAGTTGCGTCGCCAGGTGCGGGTGGTCGGCGACGCCCAGCGGCTGACCGACGAGGAGTCCGACCGCTACTGGACCACCCGCCCCCGAGGCAGCCAACTGGGGGCCTGGTCATCGGACCAAAGTGCCGTGGTTCCCGACCGGGCGACGCTGGAGCGGTCGTTCGCCGAGCAACAGGAGCGCTGGGCCGGTCGGGAGGTGGAGCGTCCCGACCACTGGGGGGGCTACCGGGTCCGCCCAGACACAGTGGAATTCTGGCAAGGGCGACCCGACCGCCTCCACGACCGGCTTCGGTATCGCCGGGAGCAGGACGGCTGGGTGGTGGAGCGCCGCGCCCCCTAGGGGCCGGAGGTTCCGTTCCCTGGCGGACGGTCGGACAGCGCGGCGACCAGAGCTTCGATCACCAAATCGAGTTGCTCGGATCGGGGCGTCCCGTCATGGTCGGACCAGTCCCGGTGGTCGCGGTTCCACCGGACGCCGGGGGGCAGCTCAACCTGGACGCCGCCCCCGGGAGGTCGGTTCACCGGGTTGTCGGGGTGCAGTCCACGAAGCGTGCTCGGCATGGCGCCCACGTCGTCGACTACCCGGTATTCCTCGGGTAGCAGGCCCCGGAGGTGGCCGGCCACGTGGTGGGCCAGGGCCCGGTTCGCTCCACCGACTAGCACGGCCCAGAAGTCGTCGTCGCGGCCGTAGCCGTGGACGGACAGGACGGTGTCCACCCGATGGAGGAAGGCATCCAGGGCGTCGGAGACCCCGGGGAGGAAGCGCGTCGAGGGAAGGTGGCGGCGTGAGCCATCGGGTTGGACCACTGCGTAGTACGAAGACCCGGTTCGGGCGGCCACCTCCCGGGCTACTACCTCGGTGGCCCGCTCCAGGCCGCCCCCATGGAGGGCACACACGCCTACCGTTGAGCGGACCTCCACCTCCTCGGCCACGCCGGGCAGGGCCAGCAACTCGGCGAAGCTACCGATCGGGGTGACCGGCCCGGGACCGGGGGTCGTTTCGGCGGGGCGGCTCACTGGCGGCGCCTAACCATGGCGCCTCGCACGACGCCGTAGGCCACCAGGGCGACCAGGGCGGTGGCCAGGGTCTCCAACGGGGTGGCCCACCTCCACGGTTGATCCACCCAGTTGCCTACCCGGGCCGGCCAGGTCACCGCCAGCCGTCCGACCGGTAGGACCACCAGGTCGCCGCCGTGAACCAGGCCCTCGGCGACCACCCAGGCGGTGAGCAGGGAGAGCTGCGCGACGTGGCGGGCCCGACCGATCAGCGCGGGACCGATCCCCCACACCACAAGGGTGGCCACCACCAGCCACAGGGCGAGGCCGAGGCGCAGGCCGCCGATCCCAGCGGCCCAGTTGGTGAGGTGCGACTGCAGGTCGGTGACGGCGTCCACGATCGGGTTAGAGCCGATGGTCGGGTTCCCGAGGATCCGGATCTCATATATGCCATAGACGATCAGGTAGGTGCCACCCAGCAGAAGGGCCAGGGCACCGATCCGGTCGAGGTGGGGGAGGAGGCGCTGGAGGTGCCTGGCCAGGCCCCCCCGGGCCAGGGCCAGTGACAGGGTCAGCGAGGTGATGACGGCCGCCATCCCGGCCGCGTAGGCCAGGTAGACGGCGATCCCGTCCACGATTCCGTCGCGTCCGAAGCTCCCGGCGACGTGCAACAAGAAGATGGGGGCCGAACAGCTGACCGACACCACGGCGTACGAGGCGCCGAAGCCCACCACCGACCAGAACTCTCGGTCACGCGGGCCGCGGCCCGGCTTGAAGAACGGGATGCGGACCTGTCGGCCGATGAGGAGGGCGAGCCCGTAGGGGACGAGGCACAGGCCGAGGACCACGGTCACCCACGGCGTCTTGTCGGCGATGGTCGCCTCGCTGGTGATCGAGTTGACAGCCAGGCCGAGGGCCCCGAAGAGGATCACGAAGGCCGCACTGAGGGTGAGGCTGACCGAGACGGCCCGGACCACCTGTTCGGGTCGGGCGTGGCGATCCGCGGTGTCCCGCCCCAGGAAGTACCCGAGCCAGGTAGGGAGCATGGCGAACCCGCAGGGGTTGATGGCCGTCACGATGCCCAGGGTGAACGGCACGGCCAGCCCGACGCTGATCACGACAGGTGCTCCCGGATGGCCGCCACGAGGTCGTCGACTTCCAGCGGGCCGTGGTGGACGTGAGCCAGGGCGCCCTGTCGATCCACGAAGGCCGTGACCGGGAGGCCGACGGCGGCCAACGCCACGGTGAATCCGCCGTCGGGGTCACGGCCCAGCAGATAGGTGATCCCCAGCTCGTCGGCCCGGTCGGCCGCCCGGGTAGGCGAGTCGCTCACGTTGAGGCCCAGGAACCGGACCTCGTCGCCCAGGGCCTCGTGGGCGGCCTGGAGGTCGGGCATCTCCTCCAGGCACGGGGTGCACCAGGTGGCCCACAGGTTGACCACGACGGGTCGGCCGTCGTCGGCCACCAAGTCGGCCAGGGTGGTCTCGGTTCCGTCCCAGAGCAAGAAGCTTCGGTTGAGCACCTCGGCATCCTGCCGATCGGGGGCCCCGTCCCCGGGACTGGCGCAGGACGTCGGGGCCCCGAACAGGGCGAGGGCGACGAGGAGGGCCACCACGGGGCGGCCGCGGTGTGGTGGGCGGGACACGAGCCACGAAGGTACCGGAACCCCTTCCGGGTTTCGCCGCCCGGGTAGATGGAGCGGTGGTTGGTGCCGACGGGCCGGGGTTCGCCGAGGCGTCACCCCGGCCCGTGTATTCGGCGATTATGTGCTCCCGCCCCGGAATCCGGCGGGGGGAACCGGATCCCGGAGCGGGCCTCTGTCCGGTGGAGGCTCCGGTCAGGCGGAAAGCAGCTCTTGTTGGAGGCGTGCCGGGATCGGCACCACCGGGAGCTGGTCCTCAGGTCGCGGCACCTTGGAGGGTCGGCCCCGGCGACGCTTGTTGGCCAGGATGTGGCCGTTGCGGAACAGCTGACCACCCCACACGCCCCACGGCTCGCGACGGTTCATTGCACCCTCCAGGCACGACTCGAGCACCGGGCAGTCGGCGCAGATGCGCTTGGCCTGGGTGATGTCCCCGAGGTCGTCGGAGAAGAAGACGGCGGTGGGAACGCCCAGTTGGGCGCAGGCGGCCTGCTGCCGCCAGGTTTCCCGTTCGAACGTAAGTGCCTGCATGGTCTTCTGCTTTCTCTCTTCTGACTGGTTTCTGTCTGGTCGCTGGTTCTGAGGTATTGCGGTGGCCGGCGGGTGAAAAACGGAGAAGGCCGCCGGATTTCTCCGGCGGCCTCGGGGATTCGGTCTGCGTTCAGCTGATCAGCTGGTTGCTCCCCGGGGCCGCTGGTGGGTGGTCCAGAAACCGTTGGTCTGGAACACGGTCGTCGAAAAGGTCGGATAGGCGACGATCATCGACGTGTCCGGCTTTACGGACAGATGCGCGCGCGACGAGATCACGTGCGCGCCGGCCGAATGGCCGTGACGGTGGCAGTGGATCTCGTGCATGGTTCTGGTCGTTCCGTGGTTTCCTGGTTCGGTCCGGCGGCGAAAAGCCACCTGATCCGAGGTCCACTGTAGGGGCACCGGATCGGGTTACACACCAGTCGATGGGCCTAACGCCCGTCAAACGATTAAATCAACGGGTGAGATATACCGCTTGACCTGCGATTTCGTCACGGGTCGCTTGTCCTAGGATTCTGAGGTGTTCTAGGTGGGCGTACGTTTCGCTGGCCGCCATGTCACCCCACGAACGCTCCTTGAACAGGCGCTGCATGAACGACTCGACAGTGCCCTTCCCCAGGTCGTGGCCCGCCTCCCGGATGGTCTCCAGACGCTCCTCGTGGTGGCCGACGATGTCGTCGACCCGACCCGACACGTCGGTGAACGGGTGGCCGTGGGCCGGCAGGACCGCGGTGAGTCCGGAGAGCTCCTTCATGCGCTCCAGGGACCTGAAAAAGGTGGCCAGCGGGTCATCAAGGGGGCCGATGCCACCGATGTGGGGGGTGATGGTCGGCAGGACGTGGTCGCCGGACAGCAGGATCCCGTCCACCGGGTCGAAGAGGCACAGGTGGTCGTGGGTGTGTCCGGGAGTGTGGAGGGCCAGCCAGGGTCGTCCGCCCAGATCGACTTCGTCGCCGTCATCGACGGTGACCGACGGCTCGGGGACCCGCCACGACCGGGAGCCACCGGTCACGTCCATCTCGGCCCATTTCCTGAGCTCGGTGGCCGATGGCGGCGTCCGGATGGCGCCCCATGGGGTCGGACGGGTCATCAGGGACCGCACCTGTTCCATGTGTTCGTCATCGGCCAGGTCCAGTTGGTCGGTGCCTAGGTCGTCGGTCAGATCGGCGTCGACCCAGGCCGACCGGAAGTCGGCGTGGGTCAGGACCCGGGTGCCGTGGTCATCGCGCAGGCGGTGGACGCCGCCGAAGTGGTCCGGGTGGCTGTGGGTGACCACCGCGGTGTGGACGTGCTCGTAGCGGGCCCCGATCTGGGCCAACCGCTCACCTAGGGCCTGCCAGGAGTCGATACTTGGCAGACCGGGGTCGACGAGGGCCAGGCCGTCGGAATCCTCCAGGGCGTAGCAGTTGACGTGGCCCAGGCCCGGCATCGAGATGGGGAGCTGGAGGCGGTAGAGGCCGGGTGCCACCTCGGTGACCTCGGTAGAGGCCTCCTCCTGTTCCTGGCGTAGCGGTCGGCCGGGGTCCCCCGCACTGGGGGGTTGGGTCGCCGCCTCGGTCACCAGGACACCCTAGGAGCGACCACGGGCGGTGACTCAAGCGGCTGGCCGGCGGTCATCCGGCGGGCGTCGTGAACAGGTGCTCGCGGTAGTGGCGCAGTTCGGCGACCGATTCGTGGATGTCGTCCAGCGCCCGATGGCCTCCGGCCTTCTCGGGGGCCGACTTGACGACGTCCGGGTGCCAGCGTCGGGCTAGTTCCTTGACCGTCGACACGTCGACGGACCGGTAGTGGAGGAAGCCCTCCACCTCGGGGAGCCACCGGGCTAGGAACCGCCGGTCGGTGCCGATCGAGTTGCCGCACAGGGGGACAGTCCCCGCTTCGCCCAGGTGCTCCCGGAGGAAGGCCAGGGTGGCGTCGCCGGCTTCGGCCAGGGTGGTGGTGGAGGCGGCGACCGCCTCCAGGAGACCACTGCGGGTGTGCATGGCCCGCACGTATTCGCCCATGCGGTCCAGCACTCCAGGGGGCTGGTGCACCACCAAGTCGGGACCCTCGGCCAACACCTCCAGGTCGTCGTCGGTGACCAGCGTGGCGATCTCGATGATGACGTCGTCCTCCGGGTTCAGCCCGGTCATCTCGAGGTCCATCCACGCCAACACGCTGCCGAGCCTACGGCTTCGGTGGCGACGGTCCCGGCTAGGGTCGCCGCCGTGCTGGAGATCCCCCTCGTCGCCCTGGTCGACGATCTCACCCTCCCCGCCTATGCCCGGCCGGGTGACGCCGGTGCCGACCTGGTGGCTGCCGAAGACGTGACGCTGGCTCCCGGCGGCGGGCGGGCCCTCGTCCCGACAGGGGCGGCTATCGCCATCCCCGAGGGCTACGCCGGGTTCGTCCAGCCCCGTAGTGGGCTGGCCATGAAGCACGGCGTGACCTGTCTGAACACCCCGGGGCTGATCGACTCCGGCTACAGGGGTGAGCTCAAGGTGCTGCTGGTGAACACCGACCCGTCGGAGGCCTTCAAGGTCGTGCGGGGTGAACGCATCGCCCAGCTGGTCATCCAGCGGGTGGAGGAATGCCGGTTCACCCTGGTGGACGAGTTGCCGCCCTCGGCACGTGGCGAGGGCGGCTTCGGGTCGACCGGCCGCTGAGCCAGGTCGGGCCGCCATGCCGTCCGGCGCCATCGAGGTTCTGCCGGCCCGGGCGGGCTCTGACGAGGGGACCCGGGGGACGGTGGTTAACCACCGCATGCGCGAGGTAACCGAGCTGGTCGCCGGACAGGGAACCTGGGACGCTGGCATGGTTGACGAGGTGCGGGTCCTCTTCGACTCGCTGGCCCCCGAGTGGACGGTCACCCGGGACCACCCGGACCGCAACTTGCCACTGATCGATGCCCTTGACCGCGGAGGCGTTGAGGGCCGGACAGCCGTCGAGTTGGGGGCCGGAACCTGCATCTCGGCTCGGGCGTTGAGCGGCCGGTTCGAGCGCTTGGTGGCCATCGACCTGTCCCGGGAGATGCTCGCCCACGCCGTCGACGCGGCACCGCCCCTGGTTTGTGCCGACGCCTCTCGCCTCCCCTTGGCCGACAGCGCGGTAGACGTTTTGGTGCTTCAGAACATGTTCCTCTTCCCGGTTGAGGTGGACCGCTGCCTAGCCGGTGAGGGGTCGCTGGTGTGGGTCAACAGCCGGGGTTCGGAGACCCCGATCCACCTCCCGACGACCGCTGTGGTGGCCTCGCTGGAGTCAGTTACCGGATCGGCGTGGCGTGCCGTGACCTCGATGGTGGGAGAGGCCACCTGGGCTGTAGTGCGGCGGGCCTGAGGGCCTGGTTCAGGTGCGTGGGACGCTGATTCGGAGGGTGCGGCCGTTGCCGGTGAGGTCAACGGAAACCTCTGTATCGGTCACCCGGAACTCGATTACGACTTCGGAACCTTCCGCCGCCAGTTCGGCAGTGGCCTCCAGGACGGAGGTGGCCAGGTCGCCTACGTCGCCGGGATTGATCCGGTGGATCCGTAGTAGCGAGGCCAGGCCAACGCGGGGAAGGTCGGCGAACGGTCGGGAGGCGGGTAGTACGAGGGTGACGGTGTCCTGTCCGTCATCCCGCGCCATGGGCCGAGTCTCCCACCTCGACCCGGAAGACAGGAGGTCAGGCCGAGGGCGCCGGATCTGGCGGGACCGGGTTGCAGTCGGTCAACATGGTGTCATGGCTGTGTTGGTCGACGAGGCGGTATGGCCATGGCGGGGGGCCCGCTGGGCTCACCTGGTGAGTGACGAGAGCGTTGCCGAGCTCCACGCGTTCGCCGATCGGCTGGGGTTACGCCGGATGTCGTTTCAGGGGGACCACTACGACGTTCCCGAGTCGGTTCGGGACCGGGCGCTGGCGCTGGGTGCCGAGCCCGTCCGGGGTCGTGACCTGGTGCGGCGCCTGCGGGGCGCGGGGCTGCGACTGGCCGCCCCGGAGCGGCCGGGGGCCTGGGAGGAGGTCGGTCGGTGGACCGACGTCGGTTTCCGCCCTGACGTTGCGTCGACGCTGCTGCCAGTGCTGGCCACTGCCCTGGAGGCTGTAGACGCCGACTGGGCGACGGCACGGACGGTGGCGTTTCGGCGCCGCGTCGAGTGGGCACTGGTCGTGGAGGACGGCTCCGCCGTGTCGCTGGCCGGGCCGGTACCGGTTGGGGTGGATGCCCGGATCCACGATGATCGGCTTGTGGAGTTGCTAGCCGACGAGCGGGGGGTCCGGTGATCGCCCGTCGCGTCTTTGTCGTGTTGGTGGCCGTGCTGGTTGTGACGGTGGGCTGTGGTGACGAAGTTCCGATCGTTGAGCCGGAACCGGTCGTTACGACTACCACCACCAGGGCACCGGAGCCCGAGGTCCGGACCAACGGGTGGGTCCAGGTGGGGGACCAGACGTTCGACCTGTCCTTCACCTGCTATTCACCGGGGGCCGGCGACGTGGCGGCCATCGGCGTGGGCGAGGAGGTGGGCAGCGGCCAGCACGTAGAGGCGCTCATCCAGGGATTCCTCGGCCAGCCGTACGTCGGGGTGACGGTCGGAGGGTCGGTCCTCTACGAAGCGACGCTGGACGGGCCTTTGGAGGTGTTCGTCCACGACGGGACGATCAGCGCCGGGGCCATCGAGTGGACCCGTGGCCTGGACCTGGCGTCGGGCCAGGGGGAACGGGTGGGTTACGGAGCGGTGTTCGTGAGCTGCGCCGAGTACATCCACGATCTGCCCGAGGGCTACTGAGGGTGGTCGCCGTCCCGGTCAGGAGGAGGGACAGCCACCCAACTCTTCGGCCCACGGCAAGCGGCCGGCCCAGAGCCGGGTGATCTGCACCCCATTGCTGAGGAACATCACCCGGTAGGTGGCGTCGGCCACGTCCTTGGGCACGTAGGCCAACAGGTTCCCCGACCCGTCGGGCAGGAGGGTGGTGTGGATGCGTTCGGGCCACATCTCGCGGATGCGGTCCTCGGTGTCGCCGATCCCGGCCCCCGATCGGGTGGTGATGGTGCGGGTGTCCACGTCGACCCGTTCGACGGTTCCGGCCACCACCCAGAAGGTGATACCGGGCGGAGCGTCGTCGGGGACGACGAGGTAGCAGTGGCCGATAGGCGTCACCGGGGTGAACCGGCTACCGGCTGCTACCTGGGCGTCGTGGACGGTCATGCCGAACATGATGCGGTCGATACCGACCGTGCTGACCGACGAGGACGTGTCGATGGTGGGGGTACCAAGGCCCTCGATGGGAGCGAGGGTTCCGAGAGTTGCCGGTGGTTGGGTGGTGGCGGCGGCGGGGGGGGTGGTGGGCACGGCAACCAAGGTCGGCGCCGGGGGATCGGTCGGGTCGATGGTCGGGCTGGTGGTCGTAGACGGGGCGGGGAGGAGTGTCGGTTCCGTTTGGGGTCCGTCGCTCAGGCCGTAGAAGAGGACGACGGCCACGGTGGCTAGGGCCAGCAGCCCGACGAGGAGCGTCCGCACGATCGCAGGTTATGCGGGGTCGGCCCGGTGGTCGGGGCGGGGTCGCGGCGCGTCGGGCGTCGCGGTGTGATGCACTTGCCGGATGCGGGCTCCGTTCGTCGTCGGGGTCCTGGCGTTAGCCGCTGGGGCCTGTGGATCGGCCGACGAGGCAGTACCGGCCACGACCGTCGTGGTAGCCACCAGCACGGCTCCGACCCGCTCAACGGCCCCGTTGACTAGCACCACGACGTCGTCCACGACCTCAACTACCAGTACGACGACGACTACGACGACCACCACAACGACGACCACAACTCTGGCTCCGGGTCCGGCGGCCATCGAGTGCGTAGCCGACCTTCCGCTGGGGCTCCGGATCGGCCAGGTGCTCCTACCGGTCGTCGACCAAGGAGGCCTGGCAGTCGTTGCCGACCTGGCCGGACGGGGCCTGGTGGCCGGAGCGGTGGTCGTGGGGTCCCCGAACGAAGGCTTCCCTGCGGCGGTGGCCGCCGTACAGGAGGCGTCGACGACGGGTCCGGTGGTGATTGCCGTAGACGAGGAGGGCGGCACCGTGCAGCGGTTCGGCGTCCTGCTGGGAGCGCTGCCGTCAGCAGCCGAGATGGGATCGTGGTCGGCTGACGAGGTTCGCAACCTGGCACGGGAGCGGGCCGCAGCGTTGGCTGCCTTGGGGGTGACGGTCAACCTTGCACCCGTCGTGGACGTGGGTTCCGGTCCGGGCATTGGGACCCGCTCGTTTTCCGATGACCCGGTGGTGGTGACGACCCACGGCGTGGCGTTCGCCGAAGGGGTGTTGGAGGGAGGCCTGGTGCCAGTTGCCAAGCACTTCCCGGGACACGGACGGGCCAATGCTGACAGCCACACCGAGTTGGCCACCACGCCAGACCTCGAGGAACTGCGCATGGTGGACCTCCTCCCGTTCGGCCTGGTGCCCGAGGGATCGGCGGTCATGGTGGGACACCTAGCGGTGCCAGGGCTGACCGATGGAGTTCCGGCCTCGCTGTCGGCCACTGCGGTGACCGGCATCCTGCGCGACGAGATGGGGTTCGACGGTGTCGTGGTCACCGACGACCTGTCCATGGGAGCGGTGGCCCAGTTGGTCGACGTGCCGTCGGCCGCCCGGTTGGCGCTCATTGCCGGTGCTGACCTCCTGATGGTGGGGCCGCACGAGAACGTGGTTCCGGTGGCCTGGAGTCTGGTCGGGGCGTTGGAAGATGGATCGCTGGACCAGCGCTGGTTAGATGAGGCGGTGGAGCGGGTCCTGGCCATGCGCGGGGTGGATCCGTGCGCCCTCGTCGCACAAGAAGGCTGACAGGCTGTCGGCGTGACTGATTCCTTCTTCCAGGCGGCCATCGACGAGGCGCGCCTCGGGTTGGCAGAAGGCGGCGTGCCCATCGGTTCAGTCCTGGTGATCGACGGGGAGGTCGTCGGGCGTGGCCACAACCAGCGGGTACAGCGGGGGTCGGTGGTGCTCCATGCCGAGATGGCGGCGCTGGAAGACGCAGGGCGACTAACGGCAGCCGACTACCGACAATCGGTTCTCTACTCGACGCTTTCGCCGTGCTCCATGTGCACGGGTGCCGTGCTGCTCTACGGCATACCGAGGGTGGTGGTCGGGGAGAACCGCACGTTCCAGGGCCCTGAGGACCTCCTCAAGGACCACGGTGTCGTAGTCGAAGTTTTAGACGACAGCGTGTGCGTGGAGCTCATGGCTACCTTCATCGCCGAACACCCAGACCTGTGGAACGAGGACATCGGCGAGTAGGGGGCTACGGCCAGCAGGTTGTGGGTCGCCCGGGGCTCGAACCCGGCACCTTGGGATTAAAAGTCCCCTGCTCTACCCGATGAGCTAGCGACCCGGAAGTCTGAGGGTAACGCTGCAGCCTCTGACACAATCGCGAGGTGGCCCAGCCTGTGCCAGGGAGCACGATCCCGGTGGTGATCCCCTGGTCGACGATCGTTCGACCCGGCGGGCGGTAGGACTGTGTCGACCAGCCGTGGGTCGCGTTCCCACCTGGCCTTGGGGGGTGCCTTCGTGATGGCGTCAATCGCGTTGACGTTGGCCGTGCGCCGTGACGGTCCGCTATACGGAGAAGTAGGTACCACGCAATGGATGAGGGACAACACCCCATCGGTCGTCGACCGATTTGCCGACCTCATCGATCCGGCCCTCACCGACATCGCAGCACCCCTGGTGTTCGTGGTGATCGTCTCAGTGGTGTGGTGGCGTTGGGGTCGTTATCCGGCCGTCCTCCTGGGCATGGCCGGGGCATGTACCGGCCTCACTCGGGTCGGCGACCTCGTCCATCGCCCACGACCGACGACGACAGTCGGGTGGAGCGACTACTCATTCGGCAACGGTGGCTACCCGAGCGGTCACGCCGTTTTCGTGGTGCTCGTCCTGGGCACGGTCGCCGTGTTGGCCCGACATCATTCAACGCCCCGGGCCTCGAAATGGATCGTCGGATCGATGCAGTTGCTGATCGGGTTGACCTTGTGGTCGCGGGTTAGCCGGCTGGAGCACTGGCCACTCGACGTGGTCGGCGGGGGACTCATGGCCGCGGTCGGGCTGGTTGGCATCATCTGGATCCACCCGCGCTTTGCCACGCTGGCGCTGAATCGACCGCGTCTCGGTCGCCTGCTGGGGTTGCCGTAGTAGCGGGAGACACCCTCTTGTCGTGCTTTGCCCCATCCCGGTGCCGGTCGGGGACCCTGGTGAGCGGTCCGGTGGCGCTTACGAGGTGAAGGAACCGCCGTTCAGGCCGATCGTCTGGCCGGTGATCCACGCCGCCTCGTCCGAGGCCAGGTAGGCGCACAGTGGTCCGACGTCGTCCGGTGAGCCGAGGCGTCCCACGGGGACGGTTCCGGCAAGCGCCCTGGCCGTCTCGGCCCGTACCGAGTCCATGATGCCGAGGGCCACCGAGTTGGCCGTGATCCCGTCCCGGCCGTGTTCGAGGGCCAGGCTGCGCATCAGGCTCAGCGAGCCGCCCTTTCCCACCGAGTAGGGGGCGAAGCCCAGGCCCACCCCGTGGGTTCCGGCCGCCGACGAGATGGTGATGATCCGCCCGTGTCCCCGTTCCACCATGCCGGGCAGTACGGCGTGGCAACAGTGGAGGACACCGTGGAGGTTCACGTCCAGTGGCCCCTGCCATTGGTCCGGGACGGTGTCCACGAACCGTCCAGGCAGCATGGCTTCGGTGCCGCCGTTGCCGGCGTTGTTGACCAGCACGTCGACTGGTCCGGCGGCATCGATGGCGGCGGCCACGGCCTCCCGGTCGGTCACATCGAACGGCACCGGTTTGGCATCACCGCCGAGGGAGGCTGCAACCTCGTCGGCCCGGTCTGGGACCACGTCGTTGACCAGCACCCGGGCTCCGGCGTCGGCTAAGGACCGGGCTATCCCGGTGCCGATGTTCTGGCCGGCACCGGTGACGAGCGCCGTACGCCCTGTGAGGTCGAACACCTCACCAAGGTAGGGGTCGTCGCCCGGTCGTGACGTGGTCGGGACCCCGTTCGGGCATTTGCCCCAGTACTTGCGGCAGCCCTCGAGGCTTACCTCCGGGGTTTCGTCCCGATAGGCCTCTTGGTCCTCGATCAGCCTCCGTCGGCCAGGCGCTGGCCGAGGTGGTCGATCTGGCCGTCCTTGTTGATCAGTAGGGCGTCGTTGTAGTGCCGCTCTCCCCGGTGGTGCCCGGCATCCGATGGGCTGAAGCCAATCAGGACCGAGATCCGGTAGGGCCCGTCAGACGAGGTGGGGGGCAGCGACGCATGCATCAGGTCCGAGTAGTGCATCGTCACGTCGCCGGCTTCGATGGGCAGACCTATCCCCCCGGGAGCCTCGACGGCCGTCCCGTCTACGAACGGGAAGGCACCCCGGTGTGAGCCGGGGAGGAAACGCAGCTGTCCGGCTTCCGGGGAACCGTCGGTCAGGCAGATGGTGAGCACGGCCGACGGGCAGTTGATGGCGTGGCCGCCCATGCCGCAGTCGCGATGCCACGGCAGGTCGGCGAGGCCCTCGGCCATGTCGGGGCGCTTCCACAGGACCGTCACCCGGTCCACGGCCTCCGGGTCGTCGGGGACTTTCGGCGCCAGGTCCTCGTCAGAGGCCTCGACGATGCGACAGATCCGCGGGTCGTCAGCCAGAGCCCGCAGGCCCGGGCGGCTGGCCGCTCGCAACACACGAGTCAGCACCTCGGCCCCCCCGGAGTCCCGTCCCCACCAGGAGGTCATGTCGCCCGGCCGAGCCTCGTCGGCCAGCACCGCGGTATTGGCCAGCATCCCGGCCACCTCATCGGCGTCGAAGGCCCCGCGGACCCACAGGTAGCCAGCTGTTCTCAGGAAGTGTCGGGCCGCCTCGTTCCCGGTGTCGTCGAGGGTGAAAGCCTGGTTCGGGTCTAGTGGCGCCCCGTCGAGGCCACGGAGGTCCGCAGTGTCCGGGTCGAATACCGGGATCCCGTGGAACAGGGCTCGTAGCCCTGGCTCCCAGCCCATGAACCGCATCGGATTACCCACCGGGACGGTGGCCCGGTCGGTGTAGAAGAGGCCGGGTGCCGTGTCCAGGTCGGAGACGAGCCCCAGCCAGGCGTCCAGATCGACCTCAACCACCGAGTCGGCGCCCTCCTCGCCTTTCACCAGGTCGACCGACCCGCGGCGTGGCACGAAGGTCCACGAGCCGGCTGGGGTACGGATCCCGAGCGTCCCCCGGTCGGCCAGGTAGTGGTGGGCCAGCGCCCCGTTCCCGGCGGCGATCCGCTCGGGGAGCACCTCGTGGTGGAACCGGTGGAACGAATCCGGGTCGGCGGCCAGGACGGCCGGAGTCTCCGGGGGCATGGTCGCGACCGTACCCAACAGCGGTGGGCGAGCCGCCACCGGTACGGGTTGGCCGGTACCGGTCAGTTGCCGAGAACGTCCAGGACGGTCTTCCAGCCCCTGTCTTTACCGAAGTCGCGGTAGAACTCGGTGAACCCACATTTTTCACATGCGATGTAACCGAACTTCTGGTTTTGCAGATTCATGTACCGGGAAACACCATCACCTGTTGTGCGGATCTTGCCGGTCTCGCAGCCGGTACCACCACACTTCGCACAGGCAAAGGCCCTGGCTCCGCTTAAATCTTCGAACTGTTCATCCATAGTGGATCCTTCCGTCAGATCTCGGTTGGGGGAAGTATCGGTTCAGTGGTCCGGTTCAACGGGAGGAGTCTCGTTGGGCGATGAGGGACTCCAGGGGGCCGAGATCGAACGGGGCGCCGGTCATCACCACCAGGTGGTCGACGCCCACGTCCACGTACCGGTCCACATCTTCGACGTCATCCTGGGCGATGCACACTGTGCGCTCGATCTCCGACGGATCCCGTCCGACCTTCGCGCACCAGTCGTCCAGGATCCCAGACAGCTCGGCCACGTTCTCCGGTGGGCCGAAGCAGTTCCAGGCATCGGCGTACTCGGCCACCAGGCGTAACGTCACCGTGCGCCCCGAGCCTCCGATCATCAGCGGCAGCGACCCGACAGCCGGAGGGTTCAGCTTGGCCAGGCGGGACCGCATACGGGGCAGGTCGGCCTCAAGTTGGCGTAGGCGGCTACCCACGGTCCCGAACTCGTAGCCGTATTCGTCGTAGTCGCGCTCGAACCAGCCAGCGCCCACAGCGAGGTACATCCGACCATCGGACAGGTGGTCCAACGTGCGGGCCATGTCGGCCAGCAGTTCAGGGTTCCGGTAAGAGTTGCCGGTCACCATCGTGCCGAGCATGGCGTGCTCGGTGTCAGCGGCCATGGCCGAAAGCAGTGTCCACGCCTCGAAGTGGGCGGCATCCGGGTCGCCGTACAGCGGATAGAAGTGGTCCCACACCCAGATCGAGTCGGCACCCAACGCGTCGGCCCGGCACCAGGCGTCGCGTAGCGCGACCACCGTGGTGGCCTGAGGGTGGAGTTGACATCCGACCTTGAGACTCATTCAGGCATCATCTCCTAGATGAAGGTGCGCGTCGATCCGGAGTCGCCGGCGTATGTCCTGCTTTATGAGTCCAGTGGTTGCAGTGTCCCGGGAACCCTGGACTAGATATCGGGCTGATGGCCCGCGGTCAGCCCTCGACCGACAGGGTCTCGATCATGGCAGCCATCTGCTCCTGAACCTTCTCCACGGCTTTCCGCGGTCGGAGCATGACCTTGAACTCGGTGATCCGTCCGTCGTCGTCACAGGTGATGAGGTCCACCCCGTTAACAGTTACGCCGTCCATGGTTGTCTCGAACTCGAGGGCCGCGTGGTTCCCATCCAGGATTCGTCGGGTGTACCGGAACCCGGATTGTCCGCCCGTCGGATCCTCACCCTCGTTGGTTTCCGCTTCCGGATCCCCGGGAAAGACCTGATAAGCGGCAGTCAGGTACAACTTGGTCAACTCCCGGCCCTCCTGAGGGCGGAACAGCACCGGCGACCAGAAGACGCAGTCCTTGTGGAGGACCTCGTCTAGGTCGGCCTCACCCCGGAGGACGGCGTGCCAGCTTTCGATCGCTTGGTTGATCACTGACTCATTCTGTCCGTTGGAGGCGGTCACGGAGGATCCGGGCGGACCTCGTCGAAGGTGTCCAGGTCCCGGAGGTCGGGGAACCAACGCCACCACACAGCTACGACAACAAGAGTGGCTGCTCCACCGAACACCACGGCACCAACCAGGCCCATGAATGCCGCAGTTAGTCCCGATTCGGCGGCTCCCAGCTCATTGGACGCTCCGATGAACACGCCTTCCGTGGCTAGGACTCGCCCACGCATGTCCTCCGGGGTGGCCAGGGGAACAAGAGTGGCGCGAATGAACATCGACACAGCGTCGGCTGCTGATATCACGATGATGATTGTCAATGCCAGAGCGAAACTCCGTGTGAGGCCAAGGGCGATGGTCCCGAGGCCAAACACAGCGACCACGGCATAAAGAATTCGGCCGAGATGTCGTCGGACTGGCCGGATCGACATGCAGATGGCGGTTGCACCAGCGCCGATGCCGACACCAGATCGCAACCAGCCAAGGCCGACCGCGCCGACTCCGAGTCGGTTTTCAGCGATTGCTGGGAGCAGGGCGATCGCGCCGCCGAAGAGTACGGCGAACAAGTCGAGGCCCATAGCCCCGAAGATCACCGGTCGCCGACGGATGAACCGCAGACCTTCTAAAGCGTCATAGATCGCTTGTCGACTCCCGATCGACGTCAGGCGTCGAACCCCCGAGGACGGGATGACTCCGACAATGCCTGCGGCAACCAGTAGCGAGAGGAAAGACAGGAAGTAAGGGAGCGACTCATTAGCTATAAAAACAAACCCGAATGTGACAGGCCCGGCAATGTGACCGGCCTGGAAGCAGACCGACTTGAGTGCGATCACCCGAGGAACCACCTCGTGCGGGCTGAGGTCGATAGCCAGGGCCCGGCCGGCAGGGAAGGCAAATGCCCGGCTCACCCCGAACAGCAGGACTATGGCAAAGATCGGCCCGATTGATGTCGGATCCGACCGGGCATAGAGAAATAGGAGAAGCGAGGCTGACGCCTCACCGACCAAAGCCACCCCGAGCACCTTGCGTCGGTCAAGCCGATCGGACAGTGACCCGGTTAGGGGAGCCAGAACGGCCAGCGGTGCAAACTCTGCAAGGCCCAGCAGCCCGAGGTCTAACTCGCGGCCAGTCATGTCGTAGACCTGCTTGCCGATGATGGTGATCTGGCCTATCACCGCGAACCAGGTCAGGAAGTTCACAACCAAGAGGGCCTTTACCCTTAGCGGAATTGGTATGACATCCTCGGTGGTCACGGGGAAAGTTTCTCAGTAGGAGCCGGAATGGCCGTAAGTGGCCCGACTAGGACCATGGCGTCGGCGAGGAACACCGGCCCGACGAGGCCACCTAACTGTCGGCGGCCGATCAACGGCTGTCGAACCGGCTGGCGAAGGACGGCTTGCGGCCCGGCTGGGGCGGAATGCCTGGTTCGCCCGGGTAGTGCTTGGTATCGGGAACCACCGGCCGTGGTGGCTCGGCAGCTAGCCAGAGGCGGAGCAGGTGGCGTCGCTGCCCGGGTCCGTTGACGAACCCTGTCCGGGCGTGGAACACGGTGAAGTTGTTGGCCACCACCGCCTCACCTGCAGCCAGGGTGAAGTCCAGGACCAGGTCACGGCGGTTGGTCGTGGCGTGCAGCAGTTCTAGCGCCTCTAGATCGAGGTCGCTCAACTGGATTGATGGGTCCGCATCGGCGGCAATTTGGACGTACTCGGGGACGTAACGGCCGCTTACCAGCCCCTCTCGCTCGCTGAACACGGGGATGCGGTGGGGCGTGACCGGGTCGTCATCTGGTCCGTGCTCCCCGAACCGGTGGTAGTGAAAGCCCCGGGCAAGCACCTCCAGGAGATCGGGCCGGGACCGGCGGATCTCGTCGAACACGGTCAGGGAGCTCACGAAGCGGCTGACCCCGCCCTCGGCCGCCGCCCGGATACACAGGAACGACACCAGGTCGCCGGGATCGCTGTGGGGGGCTAGTTCTGAACGATTGCGGTAGGCCCGGGCGTGGGGGTCCACGTCGGTCACGTCGATCACATGGCCCAGGCGCTCGCCCATCACACTCTGTGAGACGGCCCGTCCTAGCCGGAGGCCAATGGCCCAGAACATGAGGGCGATTTCTTCCACGTTTCGGTGGTCGACGGGAAAGCCCCGCAACAGAGCGATGCCCCGTCCATGCAGCACCTCTTGGCGCAGGTCGTCCACCAGGGGGGCGAGGGCACCCAACGGCAGGTCGGCGGCAGAGGTCTCGACCGGATCGACACCGCGAGAAGCCAGGTCGACCGCTGCCGCCTCCAGGTCGGTCAGGTAGGCCGGAGGCAGGTCCACGGCGATCGGATTGGTGCCATCAAGGTCGGCGCCCCGCCACAGGTTCTCCGCTGGCACGTCAACGTCAAGGAGACCCACGGTCGGCAACCTATGCGGCGTCCGCTACGAACCGGTTGTCGTCTGTCGATGACTGGCTCTCCTGATCGCTTCTGCGGATCGGAGACGGATCCTCCAGATGTCCGCTCGCCTGCCCACTGGGCCCTCGGTGCCTCTCGTAGCCTCGACCCATGCGTACGGCGATCGTTACGGGGGCGGCCAGGGGGATCGGCGAGGCCCTCGCCCTGGACCTCGCCCGGTGGGGTTGGCGGGTCGTGGGGTTCGATCTCACGGCCGGCGACGCCCCCCTCCTCCCGTCGGATTTGGCCGGCTTCGGTGGGTCGGTGGAGCCCGTTGCCGTGGACGTCACCGATCGTCGGGCTGTGGACGAGGCGGTGGCCCGGGTGGTGGCCTCCACCGGTGGGACCCTGGACGCTGTAGTGGCCAACGCAGGGATCCGGGTGGCCGGCGCCTTTGAGGAAACCCCGGTCGCCGACCTGCGGCAGGCGTTCGACGTCAACCTGTGCGGCGCGATGCACGTAACCCGGGCGGCCCTGCCGGCCCTGCGAGCCACCAAGGGTTCGCGGGTGGTCGTCTCCTCCTCGGTCGGTGGGCTATCGGCCCTCCCCGGGCTGGCCGCCTACTGCGGTTCCAAGTGGGCGCTGGAGGGCTGGGCCGAGTCGCTGGCCCACGAGATGGCTCCTCTCGGGGTCTCGGTGGCTATCGTCGAACCGGCGTCCGTCCGGACCGGATTGTGGGACGCCGGTTCGGTACACGGCGACCCGGACGGTCCGTACGCGTCGATGCTCCAAGCCCTGGAGGAGGGCGACGACCGGGCGTGGGCCCGGGCCCTGGACCCGAACAGCGTGTCGGCCACCATGGTCTCGGTCGTAGAGGGCCGGCGGGGCCTCCGCCATCCGATCGGCCTCACCGCCCGGGCCCGGTTCGCAGCCCGGGGCGTGGTACCGGCCGGCGTCCACCGTCGGCTAATCGGTCGCCTCACCCGCCATGACCCTCCGGTCTCGTCGCCCCGGAACCAGGACGGCGTGATCCTGGTGACTGGATGCTCTTCGGGCTTCGGCCTTCTGACGGTGGTAGAGCTGGCCCGACGGGGACGGCGAGTGGCCGCTTCCATGCGGGACCTATCCCGACGGGGTCCGCTCGACTCGGCTCTAGCCGAGGCAGGGCTGTCCGATCGTGTGGAGGTCCTGCAGCTCGACGTGACCGATCCGGACTCAATTGACGAGGCGTTCGCTCGGGCTGACTCCTGGGTGAGGTTGGCCGGCGACGCCGGCCGACTCGTCGGTCTGGTCAACAACGCCGGCACCTTGGCCGTCGGTCCCTTCGAGGAACTCCCGCCGTCAGCCGTGCACCGAGTGCTGGATACCAACCTCCACGGCACCTTGGCCGTGACCCGGGCCGCCCTGCCCCGTATGCGCGGCCACGGCGGTCGCATTGTCTGCGTCACCAGCTCGGCGGCCCTCGGCGGCCTCCCTACCTGGTCGGCCTACGCGGCCTCTAAGTGGGGCGTCGAGGGTTGGGCCGAATCCCTGGCCTTCGAGGTCGGGCCCCACGGGATCGATGTGGCACTGGTCGAACCGGGCGCCTTCCCCACTGGGGTCTGGACCAAAGCGGCCCGGTACGGATCGCCCGACGGCCCCTACGGCCCGACAGTGGTTGACATGGAGGCTGCCGACCACCGCGCCGCCCAGTCGGGTGGTGACCCGGTGGCCGTGGCCCGGGTGGTGGCCCGCGCGTTTAATGGCCGGCACCCCCCATTTCGCCGACCGGTCGGTCGGGGAGCCTGGTTGCGGTGGGTCGCTCGGGGTGTTGTGCCGTTCGGGGTTCAACGCCGCCTGCTGGCCCGCGTGGTCGGCTGATCGCGACAGACACCAGACTCGCCGCCATGGACTTTGACCTTCCACCAGACGACGATCCGCGACGGTCAGTCGTCCGTGAGTGGTTGGCGAACCACCCCGATCCCACAGCTCGGCAACTCCACGACGCCGGCTACGTGGTGCCCCACTGGCCCGCTCCGCACGGACTGGGAGCCGACGCCATGCACCAGATCGTCATCGACGACGAGCTGCGGCGAGCCGGGGTTAGCCGTCCGAACAACCCGATCGGCATCGGCTGGGCGGCTCCCACCATCGCGTTGGCAGGAACCGAGGAGCAAAAGGAGCGTTATCTCGATCCGATCTTCACCGGCGAGGAGTTCTGGTGCCAGATGTTCAGCGAACCGGACGCCGGCTCCGACCTGGCCAACCTGGGTACCCGGGCCGTCAGGGATGGCGACGAGTACGTGGTCAACGGCTCAAAGATCTGGACGAGTGGAGCTCACATGTCCAAGTTCGGGATCCTCATCGCCCGAACCGATCCCGACCAGCCAAAGCACAAAGGCATCTCGTACTTCATTTGCCCGACAGACCTGCCGGGGCTCACGATGACACCGATCATCGATGCCACCACGGCCCACTCCTTCAACCAGGTGTTCTTTGACAATGTCCGGATACCAGTCGAGAACTTGGTCGGCACCGAGGGGGACGGCTGGCGCCTGGCCCGAGTAACGCTGGCCAACGAGCGGGTCTCACTGTCGTCGGCCGGTTCGTTGTGGGGAGAGGGACCGTCGGCCGACGACTTGCTCGAACTGATCCGTCGGGGCGGTGGAGAAACCGATCCGGTAGTCCGCCAACGCCTCAGCACTCTCTACTCCGAGTCAGAGGTGCTTCGCCTGAACCGCTTGCGGACGCTCACGGCCCGCATCGCCGGGAAAGAACCGGGGCCCGAGGCGTCCATCCAGAAGGCCATGGCCGATGAGCACGGCCAGCACGTGATGGAGATGGCCAAGGAGGTTGTCGGCGCTTCCGGGATGCTCGTCGGTTCCGGCCCAGCGGGCCAGCTGGCCTCATCAAAGACGGAGGGAACGACAGAAAATCGATTGGGCAACCAGCAGTTCCCTGAAGTCTCGTCAATCTGGCACTACGGGTTCATCTTTTCGCCGGCCCTTACCCTTGGTGGTGGCACATTTGCCGTGCAACGCAACATCATCGCCGAGCGGGTACTAGGCCTACCTCGCGAGATCGACGAGCAGCGGGGAATGTCTTGGGCCGAGGCCCGACGGAACTGAACTCGTGCGGGCCGGCGACCTGACTACCCCGGCCCTGTTGGCCGATGCCGGCGTGCTGGACGCCAACATGGCCACCATGTCGGCGGCCCGACCGGGACCGGCCCTGCGCCCCCACGCCAAGGCATTCAAGTGCACCGCACTGGCCGCTCGTCTCGCGGCCGCCGGTCACGCCGGCTTCTGCTGCGCCACAGTGCGCGAACTGGAAGGTCTTGCTGCCTCCGGCCTAGGAGAGGACCTGCTGCTGGCCAACGAGGTGGTTGATCGGCGAGCACTAGCCCGTCTGGGTGCCTTGGTGGACGCCGGAACGGCCCGGGTGACTGTGGCTATCGACTCCGCGGAGACGATTGCTGCCGCGGCGGGTGGGGGCGTCCGAGAGGTGATTGTCGATGTGGACGTAGGGATGCCCCGCTGCGGGTGTGACCCCTCCAATGCAGGTCGCCTCGCTGACGAGGCACGGGCCGCCGGGCTAGTGGTGCGCGGGGTGATGGGCTACGAGGGACATGCCCAGCACGTGGTCGATCGAACCAAGCGCGAGGCTCGCACGGTTCAGGCCATGTCCGTGCTGGTCGGGGCCCACGCCGATGTCGGAGGCGATGTGGTCTCCGGAGGGGGGACAGGCACGTGGGACTGCAACCACGTGGTCACCGAACTCCAGGCTGGTTCGTTCGTGCTGATGGACGGTGATTACGCGCGGCTTGATTTGCCTTTCAAAGAGGGGCTGGTGTTGCTCACTACGGCGGTGTCGGTGCGGTCCGGTCGCCACGCGGCACTAGACGGGGGTTTGAAGGCCTTGGCTATGGACAGCGGCGATCCGCGTCTCGTAGACGATTGCGGCGGAGTTGCCACTGTTCAGTTTTGCTCCGATGAGCACACGACGGTGGCTGGAGGTTCGTGGTCGGTTGGTGATCGGGTCGGGCTGCGGCCAGCCCACATCGATCCGACGATCTCCAACCACGAGCTGCTCCACCTTGTTGATGATGCCGAAGCTGGCGGCGATGCCGAGGTGTTCGAGTCTTGGCCGGTTGACCTTCGAGGCTGGTGAGCGGGTGAGTGGTTCCAGAGGCGGTGGGATCAGGGCTGATGGTTCGTGGCGAAATTGGGCCGGTAATCAGAGCAGCCGGCCGGTCCGCATAGAACGACCGACGTCAGAGTCCGAGGTCGGAGATCTGGTGCGACGGGCGACGGCCGACGGCTTGCGGGTACGGGTCGTGGGGGCCGGCCACTCGTTCACTCCCATTGCCCGGACCGATGACGTGCTGGTCAGCCTCGACGGTCTGACTGGGATCGAGGCGGTTGACGACGCCAGCGGCCGGGTGCGGGTGCGGGCTGGCACCCGCCTGTTCGACCTCAACCCCCGGCTTGATGCTCGGGGACTGGCTATGCCCAACCTCGGAGACATCGCCTACCAGTCGGTGGCCGGCGCCATCTCAACATCAACCCACGGCACTGGCCTCGGCTTCCAGTCGATCGCTGCGGGGGTAGTGGGGCTGCGGTTGGTAGTTGGCGACGGATCGGTCGTAGTCCTCGATGACGACAACGACCCTGACCTACGCGACGTAGCTCAGGTGGGTCTTGGTGCCCTGGGCATTGTCACCGAGGTGACCCTGCAATGCGTCCCGGTGTTCAACCTGCATGCCGTAGAGGAAATCCTCCCCATCGACGAAGTCGTGACGTCGTTTGACGGATGGGCGGACACAACCGACCATGTCGAGTTCTTCTGGATGCCCCATACCGGCTTCGCCCAGGTAAAGCGCAACATGCGCACCACCGATACGCCGCCACCGGCCCGGGATCTCCGTCACTCGATGCGTCGCCGGTGGAAGCGGTTCAAGAACAAGGAGTTGCTGGAGAACGTGGCCTTTGGGGCCATGAACCACCTCGGGCGGCTCCAACCGTCGGTCATACCAAGGCTCAACGGTTTGGTGTTCGAGAAGGGCGGCCGAGCCGAGTACTTAACGACCTCATACGAGGTTTTCGCGAGTGAGCGGCGGGTTCGTTTCTACGAGATGGAGTATGCCGTGCCTCGCGAAGACGGACTTGAAGCGTTCAATCGGGTACGGGCACTAATCGACACGCTGGACCGACCGATCAGTTTCCCGATCGAGTTCCGGATATTAGGCGGTGACGAAATTCCGCTATCGACAGCAGCCGGGCGGGATTCCTGCTTCATCGCCGTCCATGTCTTTCGAGGAACGCCGTACGACCAATATTTCAGAGGGGTGGAGGCGATCATGGACGATTACAACGGCCGGCCCCACTGGGGCAAGCTCCACTTCCAGGACGCGGACGTGCTGGCCGACCGCTACCCGCAGTGGAGCCGGTTCCAAGCTGCCCGAGACCGCCTCGACCCCACCCGCCGCTTCACCAACGACTACCTGGACCGCGTCCTCGGCCCGTAGCGGTCAACGCCGGGCCACCAGGGCGACCTCGGTCGTGGTGCCGTCGACCACGGTGAGCGACGGTTCGTAGCGGTAGCCCTCGGGGTGTTGGAAGCCGACAAGGTCTTCAGGGTCGTCCAGGCCGCGCTCCACGACGTGGCGCACCAGGGCGCCCTTCAGCAACTTGTTCCAGTGCGACACGGTGACCAGCGTGCGCTCCCCACCCTTCTCGACGTCGTCCAGGAACCGCACCCGGATCCGACGGCCGGCGACCGTCGGGTTCCAGGCCGCAGTGTGCTCGTTGGGGAGGAGGTCCCAGACTGTGCCCGACGCGGCCCCGGTCAGGGCGTCGCTGAGGAGCGGCTTCCAGAAGCGGGCCGGCTTTCCCAACCCTGGCAGCGTCGCCCCCATCTTCAGCTTGTAGTCCGGGATCGGGTCGGCTGGTCTCACCGCACCCCAGAGTCCCGAGAAGATGACCACCTGGCGGTCCACCCCGTGTCGGACGACCGCCGACAGAGCGGGATAGTCGAGAGCGTCATAGAGGACGCCGGTGTAGCGCTGGATGGCTGGAAGGGTTAGCGCGGAATCCACGGACCTGTTGGCCGCCGCGGCCTCGTCGGCCTTGGCCGCGCCCACCCCGAGGATCCGGGACCGGGCTTCGACCGGCCCGGCCATGGCGTCGCCCAGGGCGGCGATGACCTTCCGGCGGTGCACGGCCAGGTCAGGGAACGACTGCGGAGAATCGGCCCACGGTGGGCCAGTGCCTCCTCCCGCCTTGCCCTCGGAGGGAGGGAGGAGGATCAGCGGGGTGGCCACCGGGCGACGGTACTCTCGCCGCCGTGGCCGACCCGACCCCTCCAGCATCCGACCGGGAACCGGACCAGCCGTCGGCCGACCCGGTGCCGGAAGTGGACGACGCCATGCTCGAGCGCCTGGAAGCCGACCTGGCCACCATCGAGGCGGCCATGGACCGGGTGGACTCCGGCGACCTGGAGGGCTACGGGGCGGTTGCCGCCCGTCTGGACGACGAGACCCCGGAAGCCACCTAGGGGCGACCCCGTCAGAGCACGTCGGGGATGGTCCCGTCGGCGATCAACTCCACCCGGTGGCCCACCGTGAGGACACCGTCCGACAGGTCGAACCACCGGGCCCCGAGGTTGGGGATCCGGCGCCACGGTTCCCCACAGGCCTCCTCCAAGGCGTACACCACGCCGCCATGCGAGACGACCAGCACGTCGCCGTCGCCCACCTGGTCCGACACCCGGTCCAGCGCAGCCCGGACCCGGGTCCCCATGGCCTGATCCGTCTCGTAGCCGGGGGGTCGGCGTCCGGATTCCAGGAAGTCGGGCCAGCCGGACTCGATCTGGATCCGGGTGAGGCCCTGCCACTCGCCAGCGTCACGTTCCATCAGGTCGGGGTCAATCAGCACCGGCCCGATTCCCAGGTGGTCGGCCAGGACGGAAGCCGTCTCGACGGCCCGGACGAGAGGTGAGGCCACCACGGCGTCGAACGTACCGAGGACCTTTGCCGCGTCAGCCGCCTGGCGCCGACCCTCATCGGTCAGCGGCGGGTCAGCCCGTCCCTGCCATCGACCGATGGCGTTCCACTCCGACTGGCCGTGACGGACGACGAGCAAGCGGGTCATGGGCGGCGACGGTAGCGGCGGTTGGCAACGGCTTCGGTGGTCAGGTCCCGAACGGGGTGCCGGCATGGGTCGTCCATACACTGACCGAATGGCCGTGCTGCGCCTCTTCGCTTCGGTTCGGGTCGCCGCCGGAACCGGAAAGGTCGACGTCCCCGGGGACACCGTGGGGGACGTCCTCGCGGCGGCCGACGAGAAGTTCGGACAAGGGTTCGCTGGGATGGCTACCACCTGCCGGGTATGGCTGAACGGCGAGTCGGCGAGAGCTACCGACGTCGTGGGCGCCGACGACGAGGTGGCCCTGCTCCCGCCGGTCTCGGGGGGCTGAGCCGTGCGTCGTCTGGCCGTCCTCTCGCTACACACCTCGCCGCTGGTCCAGCCCGGGTCCGGTGACGGTGGTGGGATGAACG
This sequence comes from Acidimicrobiales bacterium, assembly GCA_022451505.1. Taxonomy (GTDB): domain Bacteria; phylum Actinomycetota; class Acidimicrobiia; order Acidimicrobiales; family MedAcidi-G1; genus UBA9410. The sequence continues at coordinate 28,313 of JAKURX010000001.1, forward strand.
TCTACGTCCGCCAGTTGGCCTCCGCCCTCTCCCAGGCTGGTGGGCGATCCACGGTGTTCACCCGTCGGGTGGACGCCGACGTGCCCACCGTGGTCGATGTGGAGCCCGGCTTCCGGGTCGTTCACGTGGAGGCCGGTGCCTACGACCTTCCCAAGGAGGGCCTGCTGGCCGTGGTGGACGAGTTCGCCGACGGCGTGGCCGACCATCTAGCCAGTCACCCCGACCACGACGGGATCCTGGCCAACTACTGGCTGAGTGGGGTGGCCGGCCACCGCCTCAAGCACGAGTTGGACCTTCCGCTCATCACCACGTTCCACACGTTGGCCCGGGTCAAGGCCGAGACGGGCGACCCGGAGCCACTCCGTCGCGTCGAGGCTGAGACCGCCGTGGTGGGCTGCTCCGACCTGATGCTGGCCAACGGTCCCGAGGAGGCCGACCAGCTCGTGGAGCTCTACGGGGCGGACCCGAACCGCATCGAGGTCGTGCCGCCGGGCGTTGACCATGCCTTCTTCACTCCGGGTTCGCAGATCGTGGCCCGGCGGGCCACCGGCCTGGGGTCCGGTCCGGTCCTGCTGTTCGCCGGTCGTATCCAGCCCCTCAAGGGCGTCGACGTGGCCGTGCGGGCCCTGGCCGAGCTGGGCCGGGACGACGCCCGCTTGGTGGTCGTCGGCGGAGCCAGCGGTAGCGACGGTTCCGACGAGGAGCGTCGCGTCCGCGAGGTCGCCGAGTCTCACGGCCTGGCCGACCGCGTCCGGTTCGTCCCCCCGCAACCGCACCACTCGCTGGCCTACTGGTACCGGGCCGCTGACGTGGTGGTTATGCCGAGTCGGTCCGAGTCATTCGGTCTGGTTGCCTTGGAGGCTGCGGCGTGTGGCATCCCCGTGGTGGCCGCGGCGGTTGGCGGTCTTCGCTCGCTGGTCGACGACGGCCAGACCGGCTACCTGATCGAGGGCCGGGATCCCGTGGATTACGCGGTCCACGTGGCCCGAATCCTGGACGATCCCGTGGTCGCATCGCGCATGTCGGCCGCAGCGACCGAACGGTCGTGGTCCTACACCTGGTCGGCCACCGCGGCAAGGCTTCGAAGGATCTGCGATGACCTGACGTCGCGGACCCTCGTGGACTGCGCCTGACGGTGGCCGACGAAGCACGACCGCTCGGACCCGTCGAGCTCGACACCCTCGAGGCGCTCATCGACCAGTGGTTTGACCGGACCCTGGCCGAGAACCCGGTGCTGGCCACCGTCGAACGCGACCACGAGGGTGGGTCGACCGACCGACGCTGGTTGGCCCGGCTGGTCGGGGAGGAAAAGGACGCCTCGACCATTCGCCTCTCGCTCCGACAGCGGATGCTGCACCACGAGACCTACGTCATGCCCGCTCCCGAGGAGAACCACGCGGCGTTCCACGAGCACCTATTGCGGCGCAACCGCGGCCTGGTCGGGGTGTCGTTCTGCGTGGGCGAGGAGGACGCTGTGTTCCTGGTCGGGGCTATTCCGGCGGACACGGTGGACCACCAGGTGCTGGACCGGCTGCTGGGCACAGTGTGGACGGCCATCGAACAGTGCTTCCGCCCGGCGCTGCGTATCGGGTTCGCCAGCCGGTTCGGGGGCTGACGTGGAGGTCAGGTCCGAACGGACGGCAAGGTGACCTCCGTTCGGATCGGGCCTCCCTCCCGGCTGCTGATCTTCGCCGTCACGGCGATGGCACTGCTCAACAACTCGGTCCTGATGAGCTCCACCCCGGAGATCCTGGAGTCCTTCGGGGAGCCAATCGGGCGGGCTGGGATGTTGATCGCCGCCGGGACGGTCATCGGGATCGTGGCCGCCCCGGCCATCGGGTTCCTAGCTGACCGTTACGGGCGCAAGCGTGTCCTCGTCCCGTGCCTCCTGGTCTTCGGAGTCTTCGGCAGCCTGGGCGGGTTCAGTCCGTCGTTCGGGTGGCTGCTGGCCGTCCGGGTCGTCCAGGGTCTGGGGTCGGCGGGCCTCATCAACCTCGTCGTCGTCCTGATCACCGACCACTGGTCGGGGAGCGAGCGAACCCGCCTCCTCGGCCAGAACTCGGCGGTCATCACGGCCGTCCTGGCCGTGTTCCCGTTCCTCGGTGGAGCTACCACCGACCTGTTCGGTTGGCGGTGGAACTTCGCCTACTACGGCCTGGCCCTCGTGGTGGGGGCCGTGGTGGCCCATTCGCTCCACGACCCGTGGGAGGGTCGAACGGACCCGGTGGGACGACAACTCCGCGACGCCCTGGCCGAGCTGTCGGTTCCCGTGAACGCCATGGCCATCGTTCTCGGCTCGCTGACTTTCTTTGTCATGTTCGGGGTGTTCCTAACCCTCATTCCAATCCACCTCGACGAGGTGTTCGGGCTTGGACCCACGAAACGGGGAATCGTGGCCGCCGTTCCCGCCGTGACCTCCACGGCTACCGCGCTGGTTGTGACCTGGTTCCGGGCCCGGATGTCGATCAGGGCCATGGTGGCTGTGGGCCTAGGGGTGTTCGCCGCCGCCTTTGTGGCTATGGGACTCGGCAACCTTTGGCTGCTGGTCGCCGCGGCCGCCGTCTACGGCCTGGCCGAGGGTGCCACCATCCCGACCCTCCAGGACCTGGTTGCCGAGCAGGCCCCCGAACGCCTCCGTGGGGCCCTCATGGCCTTCTGGGTGGGCGGCCTCCGGATCGGCCAGACCACCGGGCCGATGGTCGTCGGGGCGGCCATCGGCTGGTGGACTACCGGGACCGTCCTGGTGGCAGCCGGCGTCGTAGTGGCCGGCATCGCCCTCACCGTTGGCCGCTCCCGGATCTTGCCGACGGCTCGGCTCCCGGAGGACCGGAGCCAGTAGGTTCGACTCGTGGCCACGAGACTCCAGGTGATCGGCGGCGGAAAGATGGGCGAGGCGCTGCTCGGCGGCCTAGTGGCCGACGGATGGGCCACTCCGGGCGAACTTCACGTCGTGGAGCCCGACGAGGACCGTCGCCGGGTCCTGGCTGACGCAGTGGCCGGGATCTCCTGTGGCGAGGCGCCGGTGGCCGACGTTGACACCTTGGTGGCAGTTAAGCCCCACGTGGTGGTTGATGTGTGCCACGAACTGGCCACCCTCGGGGTTCCCCGCGTGTTGTCGATCGCTGCCGGTGTGAGGACCGAGGCCATGGAGGCCGTCCTAGGCAACGACGTCCCAGTGGTACGGGTGATGCCCAACACCCCGGCTCTGGTTGGCCAGGGCGCCGCCGCGGTGGCCGGCGGGCGGGCGGCGACAGCCGCCGACCTGGAGTGGGCGACGGGGATCCTGTCAGCGGTGGGTGAGGTCGTCGTCGTTGAGGAGGCGCTGCTGGACGCTGTCACTGGCCTGTCCGGTTCCGGGCCCGCCTACCTCTTCCTCCTGGCCGAGGCGTTGATCGACGCTGGGGAGGCCGAGGGACTCCCTCGGGACGTCGCCGTGGCCCTCACCGAGCAGACCCTGCTGGGTGCTGCCACACTGCTGTGCCGGTCGGATGACCCACCGGCCACCCTTCGAGAGAACGTCACTTCCGAAGGCGGGACCACGGCCGCCGGCCTGGCCGTGTTCGAGGCCGGAGGCTTCCGGGATCTGGTCCGAGGCGTAGTCGCGGCGGCCACCGAGCGGTCCCGCGAGCTGGGTGACCGCTGATCGTGGGCCGGCGCCACGACACCATCTCGTTTCTTTCCGACTACGGGATCGACGACGAGTTCGTCGGGGTCGTCCACTCGGTGCTCCGCAGCATCGCCCCCCACGCGGTGATCGTGGATGTCACCCACGGGATCGCCGCCCACGACGTGCGGGCCGGCGGCCTGGCCCTGGCCCGGAGCGCCCAGTATCTGTGTCCGGGTGTGGTGCTGGCCGTCGTCGATCCCGGGGTGGGAACCGACCGACGAGCGGTGGCTGTCGAGGTGGGTAACGGGGAGTCGGTACTAGTGGGCCCAGACAACGGCCTGCTGGCTCCGGCGGTGGCCATGGTTGGGGGTGCCGACCGGGCCGTTTCGTTGACCGACCTGACCTGGCACCTTCCGACCCCCGGTTCGACCTTCGACGGTCGTGACGTCTTCGCGCCGGTGGCTGCCCACCTGGCCACCGGGGTGGACCTGGCCGAGCTGGGAGACCAGATCCAGCCGGCCGGCCTGTTCCCCGGCGTCCTCCCGGTGGCCGTGGCCGAGGTCGACGGCCTGCACGCCGAGGTGTTGTGGATCGACCGGTTCGGCAACATCCAGCTGAACGTGGGCCCTGAGGAACTGGGCGGCTTGGGACCGGGAGACCGGTTCGGGATCCGACTGGCTGACCGCCTCGTTCCCGCCCAGCGGGTTTCGGCCTACGACGACGTCCCGGCCGGCGGACTGGGCGTCCTGGTCGACTCGTGTGGTCTGGTGTCCGTGGTGGCCGCCCGGGCCTCGGCGGCGGCTGACCTGGGGCTGGTGGCCGGAGCCGCTGTCGTCCTCACCGTCGGCGCCGATACCGACCGGTCGGCCACGTCGGTCCACCTCGGCGACCGGTCTGTTTCCCATACGCCGGGGGAAGCCTGATGCGCTACGGGACCACGATCGTGACGGCTCTACTGCTGGCCGCCATCCTGGGCGCTGCCGTCGTGCAGTTCGTCTTACTGGTCGACTGAACGGACGGCTCAGTCACTCCTCCGGGAGCCGGTGGCCACCAGGGCGCCGGCGAAGATCAGCGAGATGCCAACCAGGAGCGACACGGCGAAGCCTGTCATCTCGTCGAGCACCGAGTTCAACAGCCCGCCCGCGCTGAGCACCAGGGCACCGAGCACGATCAGGCCATTGCCCACGGCCCCCGTGCGGGCCTTCGGAGCGGAGGAGCGCAGCAGGCGGGCCATCGACCAGAGCGAGCCCAAGATCACCACCAGGGCACCGACCGAGGAGGCCACGGCGGCCGCCACCCGGGGACCGGCGCCGAACACGTCACTGCCCTGTGGGAGGACGTCTGAAGCGAAGCCCGGTTCGATCGGCGCAGCTACCACGACGCCGGCGGCCACGGCACAGGCCACCACGGTGAGTTGGGCGATCCGGTCGGCCCGACGTCGGTCGATCAGCAGGTAGACGGTGCCCAGGGCCAGTACGGGCACGTTGAGCACGGCACCGAAGGCGTAGAAGGCCCGGAAGGGCCCGGGAGACCATCCGGCCGACGCCCCCCACCAGAGCGAGGCGGCACCGGCGGCGAACAGCCCCAGCGACGTCGCCCAGGCCAGGTCCTGGGGGCGTCGCCGGTCCAGCCAGCGCTCGAATACCGTGGCGGCGAAGGCCAGCGACACGAGGGTGGCCGCCGCGGCGAGGGCGATCTGGTGGCTCACCTTCCGCACGGTATTGGCGGATCCGGAACCACCGGCACCCGAGGTCCGTGCCGGCCGTTGCGGATAAGGCACGATTGTCGGCCGTGTCATGTGAAATGGTGCACAAGCGTCTAGATTTCTGGTCATGACGGCAGCCGCAGGATCGGAACCGAGCGAGCCCATCCCCGGGGCCACCGTTGCTCGCCTACCCCTCTATCTCCGGGGCCTGGTCGACCGAGCCGAGGCGGGGGTGGAGACGGTGTCCTCGGTGGAACTGGCCGATCTCGCCGGGGTGAACGCAGCCAACGTCCGCAAAGACCTGTCCTACCTTCACGCCCACGGGACCCGCGGGGTGGGCTACGACGTCGACCACCTGATCACCGAGATCTCCCTGGTCCTGGGAGGCGATGAGCCCAACCCGGTGATCATCATGGGCGTCGGCAACTTGGGACGGGCCCTCAGCAGCTACGACGGCTTCGTGGCCGGCGGGTTCCCAGTGGCGGGCTTGGTCGACGCAGACCCGACGGTGGTCGGCCGACGAATTGCCGGCAAGGTCGTACGTGCGGTGGACGACCTCGAGGCTTTAGTAACTGAGACAGGGAGCACTGTGGGCATCGTGGCCACTCCGGCCCATGCCGCCCAGGAGGCCGCCAACCGCCTAGTAGCCGCCGGAATCCGATCCATCCTCAACTTCGCGCCGGCCGTCGTCGTCGTGCCCGACCAGGTCGACCTTCGCCAGGTCGACCTAGCCACCGAGCTCCAGATCCTCGGCTATCACCAACACCGCCGTTCGGACGCCGACCCCATCATGAGTCGGGTCGCCGGATAGGTGGCTGTGGTGTCGGACCCGCGTTGTACCCGCCGAACCGGAGGGTTGGAAAGCACCCCCGCGATGGGGAATGCTGGCCCCCCTGAACGGCGCGACCACGCACCGTTCCCCCATCCCACCATCGGTGGTTTGACCCCGGGGTCGAACTACCGCCGAATCAGGAGTCCAGGCCCTTGTCGGTCGTCGTAGTTGGTCTGAACCACCGCACCGTACCGCTCGACCTACTGGAGCGGATGACGGTCCCGGCATCCCGCCTGCCCAAGGCGCTGGCCGACCTGAGTTCGCGCGAGCACGTCACCGAGGCCGTCGTCCTGTCGACCTGCAACCGGATTGAGGTCTACGCCTTCGCCGAGAAGTTCCACGGCGCCTATCAGGACATCCGAGACTTCTTCGCCGAGTCCTCCCACGTAGCGCCCGAAGAGTTCTCCGACTATCTGACCGGCCTCTACGACGCCGACGCGGCTCGCCACTTGTTCTCAGTGGCTTCTGGCCTGGACTCAGCCGTGCTGGGCGAGCACGAGATCCTCGGGCAGGTGCGCAGCGCCTGGGAAACGGCGGCTACCGAGGACTCGGTCGGCCCGGTCCTGAACCCGCTGTTTCGCCACGCCCTCGAGGTGGGAAAGCGGGTCCGGACCGATACCGCGATCTCCCGGAACATCACGTCGGTCTCCCAGGCCGCAGTGGCCATGGCCACCGAGCGCCTCGGAGGCCTGGAAGGCCGCCAGGTACTGGTGGTGGGGGCCGGTGAGATGGGTGAGGGCCTGGCTCGCGCCCTCCACGGCGGTGGTGTGGCCGGGATCCTGGTCGCCAATCGCACCTGGGAGCGGGCCGTCGACGTGGCCGAACGCCTTGGTGGGACACCGGTCCGCCTAGATGATCTCCCCCGGCACCTGGCTACGGTGGACGTGCTCCTGACCTCCACCGGAGCGTCGGCCGTAATCCTGGAGCACGGAGATTTGGCCACCGTGGTCGGTCGGCGCGACGGACGGAACCTCCTCGTCGTGGACATCGCGGTGCCCCGCGACGTGGACCCGACGGCCGGCGAGATCGACGGCGTGACCCTCCTGGATATGGACGACCTGCGAGCCTTTGCCGAGGCTGGCATCCGAGAACGCCAGCGCGAGATCACCGCCGTGCAGGCCATCGTGGACGCCGAGCTGGACCGCTACGTCGATGAGTCGACGGCCCGGTCGGTGGCCCCTCTGGTGTCCAGCCTCCGGAACCGTGGCGAGGAGGTACGGGCTGGCGAGCTGGAGCGCCTGGCCGCCCGGCTGGGTGATCTGGATCCCCGCCAGAAGGAGGCCGTGGAGGCGCTGGCTGCCGGGATCGTGGGCAAGCTCCTGCACGAGCCGACAGTCCGGATGAAGGACGCCGCCGGCTCAGCCCGCGGCGAACGGCTGGCCGAGGCCCTACGCGACCTCTTCGACCTCTAGGACGGGGGCGGGCGCCGTGCGCATCCGGGCGGCCACCCGGGGAAGCGCGTTGGCTCGTTGGCAGGTCGACCGGCTGGCCGAGCTGCTGGCCACCGTCTTCCCCGACGTCACTCTCGAACCGGTAGTCGTGGAGACCGCCGGAGACCGCGACCAGGTCACCCCGTTAGATGAGATGGGGGGACAGGGGGTCTTTGTGAAGGAGGTCCAGGCCGCGGTGCTCGACGGACGGGCCGATGTAGCCGTTCACTCGGCCAAGGACCTGCCGGCCGCCACACCCGACGGCCTGATGCTGGCCGCCGTACCCGAGCGGGCCGACGCCCGCGACGCCCTAGTGGGTTGTCGGTGGGCCGACCTGGGACCAGGGGCCACGGTCGCCACCGGGTCCATCCGGCGTCGGGCCCACCTGTCCCACCTCCGCCCCGATCTCGCCTTCTCGGGGCTGCGAGGCAACATCGAGACCCGGCTGTCCAAGGCGGAGGGGTTCGACGCCGTAGTGGTGGCCGCCGCCGCCCTGGACCGGCTGGGACTGGTGCCCGACATCGTCGATCGTCTCGACCCGACGGTCCTGCTACCCCAGGTGGCCCAAGGGGCGCTGGCCGTCGAATGCCGCTCCGGTGACGTCGACGTCGGCGAGGTCCTAAAGGCCGTACAGGACCCGGTGGCCCGCCGAGCCGTGGACGCCGAGCGGGCCTTCCTGGCCGAGCTGGGCGCAGGCTGTGACCTCCCGATCGCCGCCCACGCCGTGCTGGACGGTGACGAGGTGGTGCTCATCGGTGCCGTCTCCTCCTCGGACGGCTCGGTACTACTCCGCGAGCAGCGCCGGTCAGTCGACGGAGAGGCGTTGGGCCGAGCCGTGGCCCGTCACCTCCTCGACGACCGCGGCGGTGTCGGGCTGATGGAGGCCGGATGAGCCCCCTAATCGGTCGTACGGTGGTCGTGACTCGGGCCACCGACCAGGCAGGCAGCCTGTCAACAGCGCTGGCAGACCACGGGGCCAAGGTGGTCGAGTTGCCGGTGGTGTCCATCGAGGAGTCGGCGGACGGTGGGGAGGCCCTGTCGGCCGCCCTGGCCCGGGCCGATCGCTATGACTGGATCGTCGTGACCTCACCCAACGGGGCCCGGAGAGTGGCCGACGGGTTGGCCAGACCGACCACGGCCCGCCTGGCCGCCATCGGACCCAAGACCGCCCAACCGCTGTCGGCGGCCGGACACCCAGTCGACCTGATCCCAGACCGGGCGGTGGCCGAAGGTCTGCTGGAAGCCTTCCCCCCATCCGACGGAACCGGACGCGTCCTGTTGGCCCGGGCCGAGACGGCCCGCCACGTCCTGCCCGACGGGCTCCGGGACGCTGGATGGGAGGTGGACGTCGTGGTCGCCTACCGGAACGTGGCCCCGGATGTGGACCCGGAGATACGCGAACAGGCCCGGTCAGCCGACCTGGTCACCTTCACCGCCCAGTCGACCGTCCGCAGGTACCACGATCTTGCTGGCGGCCCGACGCCTGCCACCGCGGCCTGTATCGGCCCGATCAGCGCCGCCGTTGCACGACAGCTTGGGTTCACGGTCGTCGAGGCCAAACCCCACTCGGTGGTCGGGCTGGTGGATGCCGTCCTGGCCTGGGCTGCTGCCTCGTCGCCTCTGGGCTGACGTCCGTAGGCTCGGGGGGTGACCTTCCCTGTCTCACGGCCCCGTCGCCTGCGCCGAACCGCCGCTCTCCGCCGCCTAGTGGCCGAGACCCGCCTCTCAGTCGACGACCTTGTGGCCCCCTTATTCGTCCGGGAGGGTATCGACGAGCCCCAGCCGGTGGCTTCGCTGCCCGGGGTGTTCCAGCACACCCGGGCCAGCCTGCGGGCTGAGGTATCCGCCCTGCACGACCTCGGCGTCCCGGGCGTCATCCTCTTCGGGATCCCCGAGCGAAAGGACGCCGTGGGCTCCGAGGCCTGGAACCCTGACGGGATCGTCCAGGTCGCCCTCCGGGACCTTCGAGACGACCTGGGCGACGACATGGTTCTCCTAGCCGATCTGTGCGTCGACGAGTACACCGACCACGGCCACTGCGGGGTCTTGGACGGCCATGGTTCGGTGGACAACGACGCCACGCTCGAGCTCTACGCACGGGCCGCGGTGGCCCAGGCCGACGCCGGGGTCGACGTGACCGCCCCGTCCGGGATGATGGATGGCCAGGTTGGGGCCATCCGGACCGCCCTGGACGACGCCGGCCACCACCAGACGGCGATCCTGGCCTACGCCGCCAAGTACGCCTCGGCCCTCTACGGACCGTTCCGAGACGCCGTCAACGTTGAGATCGTCGGGGGAGAGGACCGACGGGGCTACCAGCAGGACCCGCCCAACGCCCGGGAGGCCACGGTCGAGGTGGGTGCCGACCTGGAGGAGGGCGCCGACATGGTCATGGTGAAGCCGGCACTGGCCTACCTGGACGTCATCACCGACATTCGGGCCTCAGTCGACGTGCCGTTGGCCGCGTACCACGTGAGCGGCGAGTACGCCATGGTGGCCGCGGCGGCCGCCAACGGCTGGTTGGATGGCGACGCGGTGGGCATGGAGCATCTCCTGGCCATCCGCCGGGCGGGGGCCGATTTCATTCTGACCTACCTGGCCGGCCGGGCCGCTGAGATCCTGCAGGGCTGAACCCTTGACGGACGCCAACCGGCTCCTCTTCGAACGTGCCGTCCGGGTCATCCCGGGAGGCGTCAACTCGCCGGTCAGGGCCTTCGGTTCGGTGGGCGGCACCCCGTACTTTGTGGAGCGGGCCGACGGCCCGTACGTGTGGGACGCCGACGGGAAGCGCTACATCGACTACGTGCAGTCGTATGGCCCGGGCATCTTGGGCCACGCCCACCCGGCAGTCCTTGAGTCGATCGCCCGTGCTGCCTCCAACGGGACCTCCTACGGTGCCCCCACTGAAGCCGAGGTGGTCTTGGCCGAGATGGTGGTGGACCGTATCGCCGGACTGGAGTCGGTTCGGTTTGTCTCGTCGGGTACCGAGGCCACCATGTCGGCCATCCGCCTAGCCCGGGGCGCCACCGGCCGGTCGGGCATCGTGAAGTTTGCCGGTTGTTACCACGGCCACGGCGACGCCCTACTGGCAGCCGGAGGCAGCGGCGTGGCTAACCAGGGCCTGACCGGGTGCGACGGGGTCACCGCCGGGGCGGTGGCCGACACCATCGTCGCTCCCTACAACGTGTTGCCCGATCTGGACGACACGGTGGCCGCGGTCATCGTCGAGCCGGTGGCCGCCAACATGGGCCTTATCGCGCCGGCTCCCGGGTTCCTTGAAGGTCTCCGGTCGGCTTGCGACGCGGCCGGGGCCCTGCTCGTCTTCGACGAGGTCATTACCGGGTTCCGTCTGGCTCGGGGCGGGGCGGCCGAGCGATTCGGTGTCACCCCCGACTTGTGGTGCTTCGGCAAGGTCATCGGCGGGGGCCTCCCGGTCGGGGCCTTCGGAGGCCGGTGGGACGTGATGGAGCATCTCGCGCCGCTGGGAGGCGTGTACCAGGGAGGCACCCTGTCCGGGAACCCGTTGGCTATGGCGGCGGGGAGGACCACGCTGGAACTCCTCGACGACGGAGCCTTCGATCGACTGGCCGCCACCACGGCCCGGTTGGCCACCGGGCTGGCTGACGCGTTCACCACCGCCGGGCTGGCCTCAGTACTCCCGCGGGTGGGTTCCCTGCTCGGCATCTACTTCGGCGACGTGGCGCCGTCCGATTTCGACGAGGCGAAGGCTCTGGCCGAGAACGGCCTCTACCCGATGGTGTTCCACGCCCTCCTGGAACGGGGCGTGGCCCTAGCTCCCGGGGCCTACGAGGCGATGTTTCCCAGCCTCGCCCACTCTGATGCCGTGGTGGACGAGACGGCGGAGGTGGCGGGGGTAGCCGCTGAGGCGGTAGTCGCCGATCTGTCTTGACCGCTTCTGGTCAGCCCTCCCGCAGCGATCGGTAGCGTCTCAGCAGCTCCGTCGCGGACGGGTCCTGGGCACCGTCCCGGTTGGTCAGGCCATCGCCGATGCGGGTGGCCAGTTCCTTGCCGAGCTCAACCCCCCACTGGTCGAACGGGTTGAGGCCGAGCAGGGCGGCCATGGCGATCGTACGGTTCTCGTAGAGGGCGATCAGTTGGCCGAGGGTAGACGGCGACAGTTCGGGCATGAGGATCGTCGTCGACGGGCGGTTCCCCGGAAACGTCTGGTGGGCGACCAGGTCCTCGGGCACTCCTTCGGTCCTGACCTCGTCGGGCGTCCGACCAAAGGCCAAGGCGTCGGCCTGGGCTATGAGGTTCGCCACCAGCAGGTCCTGGCCGTGGACCGACCGGTCGTCGTCGGTCAACGAACGGGCGACGGCGATCAGGTCGACCGGGACCACGTCGGTTCCCTGGTGGAGGAGTTGGAAGAAGGCGTGCTGGGCGTCAGTTCCCGGAGCGCCCCAGACCACCGGCCCGGTGGCGGTCTCCGGGTCGTCGCTGTTCTGGCAGACGCCCTTGCCGAGGCTTTCCATCGAGACCTGCTGGACATGGGTGGGGAGGAGTCTCAGGCGGTGGGCGTAGGGGACGATGGCCAGCGATCCGCGCCCGAGGAAGCACCGGTTCCAGACGTCGACGAGGGCTAGCAGGACGGCGGCATTTTCTTCCGGCGGTTCGGCGGCCGAGAGGACATCGATGACGTGCATCCCCTCGAGCACCTCATGGAAGGCCTCCGGTCCGATGGCGACCATGACCGAAAAGCCGACCGCCGAGCCCAGTGAGAACCGTCCGCCGACACCGAGCGGGACCTCGAGGATCTGTTCCTCTGGGAGGCCGAGAGAGCGGGCCCGTTCGGGTGCCGCGGTCACGCCGATCACGTGGTCGATAGCTGCCTCCCCGATCCCGTTGGACAACCACGTCATGGCACCGTCCAGAGCGGCGAGGGTCTCAAGGGTGGTGAACGACTTCGAGCAGGCCACGACGAGGGTCGTCTCCGGATCCAGGCCGGCCAGCGCTTCGTTCAGGTCGTCGGGGTCGATGCCCGACGAGAATCGGACCTCCACTCCGGGATGGGTGAGGTGACGCAGGGCGTCGACGGCCAGTGCCGGACCCAGGTGGCTCCCACCGATCCCGAGGTGGACCACCGCATCCACCGTCCTTCCTGTAGCTCCCCGAGCCTCACCGTCGCGGATCTCCGAGGCGAGCGCGGCCATCCGGTCAAAGGTGGCCCTGCCGGTCTCGACCTCGGCGAGTCCCTGGACCACAGCCCGTGGGCTCCGCATGGCACCGTGGACCGCTGGCCGGCCCTCCGTCGAGTTGACCGTGTCGCCGATCAGGGTCTTTTGCAGCGTGCCGACGACTTGCCGCTGGGTTGCCAAGTCCACGAGGAACCCCATGGTCTCGTCGGTCAGGTTTTGGTGGGAGAGGTCGATCCAAAGGTCGGCACACTCGAAGCCCATCCGGATGTCACGCGATGGGTCATCGGCAAACAGGTCGCGGAGGTGGGGGAGCTCCGACTTGGCGTGGTCCTCGAGCTCCGTCCAGGCCGAGGCGGCGTGGGGCGGCCCACCGAGGGGAAGTCCATCGTCGAGGGGGTGGCTCACGGCGGCCATTCTCCCCCGGCTGGACGATGACTGGGGGGCATGCCGGGAGGGCCCGTCAGGCGTCGACCAGTCGATCCGGCACGAGGCGGACCACGCCAGCGATGGCCGAGTAGGCCGCTTCGGCGGTTCCCCGCTCTTCGTCACGCAACAGGTTGGCCATGATCCGCAGTGCCCACTCCATGAGGGGGCGGGATCGCATGCCCACACGGGTCAGCTCGCGAACCAGGGTCGGGTTGCCGATGACCTTCGAGAACAAACGGGCCACCTTGAAGTAGAGGCCGTACTCCTCATCCAGCAGGTCGGGATACCGGCTGAGCAGGGCGTCGTCGTTCCGGGCCGTCGCCTCGGCGATCAGGGAGGCGGCCAGGCGACCGGTCTCGTAGGCGTAGTCGATGCCCTCCCCGTTGAACGGGTTTACCGCGCCGGCGGCGTCGCCGACCACCAACCAGTTGGGCCCGGCCTTGGGACCCACCGATCCGGCCATGGGCAGGCGTCCACCGGTTGGCGGGGCGATGGGACGGGTCGGGTCGATCTGCCAGTGCTCGGGCAGGGTCCGGGCGAACTCCTCGAACATGTGGCTGGTGTTGATGTCCTTGTAGTCCCGGAAGGTGGACAGCAGCCCAATGCCAACGTTGATGGTCCCGTTGCCCACCGGGAAGATCCAGCCGTAACCGGGCATGGCGTTGCCATGCCGGTCCCGGACGTCCAGGGAGGACTCGATCCACGGGTCGTCGTGGAGGGGGCTCTCGAAGTAGCCGCGGATGGCCATACCCATGGGGTAGGCCCGGTCCCGTTCGGTTCCCAGGGTCCGGCCGAACCGGGAGTTGGCCCCGTCGGCCACCACCACGTGGCGGGCCCGCAGCCGGTGTTCTGTTCCGCTGGCCTTGTCGAGAACCAGAGCGCCGCCGATGGCTCCGTCGGGCGAACCAGGCGGCGGGTCAATCGGTCGGACTGCTTCGGTTCCCTGCAGGAGGGTGGCCCCGGCACCCACCGCGTGGTCGGCCACGAAGGCGTCAAGTTCACAGCGTCGGACCACGTAGCCGTAGGTCGGGTACGTGGGGTGGTCGGGCCATGCCATTTCCAGTGTCCGGCCGTGGGCGATGGCCCGGAGCCCGTCGAACCGGTGGTATTCCTCAAGCCTCGACCCGAGGCCCATCTCCTCAAGCTGGTGGACGGCCCGGGGCGTGAGGCCATCGCCACAGGTCTTGTCGCGGGGGAACTCCTTGCGTTCGACGACCAGGGTGTCCAGGCCGTGGGTAGCCGCCCAGTAGGCGGTGGCCGCCCCGGCCGGGCCGCCACCAACGACCAAAAGGTCGTAGACGCGTCCATCAGCCAAGGAATTGGTCATGGGGTCCTCGATGGTGGGCTCCAGTCGGGAGCCAAGGGGATCAGTGTCCGTTGTCGTCGTGGATGACGAAGTCCAGGATGGCCTGGATCTCGTCGACGGTGACCGTGGTCGGGTCGAGGTGGCCCTGCAGGTCCAACTCGTCACCGTGGATCGCGTGGTCAAGGGCCTCGGCCAGCGCCGCGTCGTCTTTGGAACCGCTCAGACGAGCCCGCTCGTGGAGCACCACGCCGATCAGCTCCTCGGTCGTCAGGACGTCTGCCCAGCCGGGCATGCCGCCCTCCACGATGCGAGCCTGGTCGGCGGCGCCGTACGGGTTGCCGAGACCGAAACCGTCGGAGCCCTTGGCCACCCACTCGATATGGGCTGCCGCGGTCGGGAAGGTGGCCAGCACCTCGCCGTTGGCCAGGGCGTGGCCGCTCCCGCCGGCGCCGGTGGCTCCGTGGCAGCTGGCGCAGCGGGACTCGTAGACGTGCTGGCCCTCGGCCAGTAATCCAGTGGTTTCCTGTGGGGGGCGTTCCAGAGTGCCGACGTAGGAGATGGCCCAGATGGGTAGAAGCAGGAGGCCACTGGCCGCCCACCACGGGATCTTCTTACGAGCCCGGGCGGCGGCCACGTAGGGGGCGATCGGAGCAGGTAGTTCCTCGACGACGGGAGTAGGCGTCGCCGGGGCAGCCGGGGCAGCCGGGGCAGCCGGGGCGGTGGCCGATTCGGTGGGTGCTTCCGTGGCCTCGTCGGGGGTGCCGGTCGCCTTGGCCTTAGCGGTCTTGGACCGCTTCAGGAGGTGTTCGGGGATCTCGGTCAACTTGGGCTCCGGAGGAGTCGGTCGGGTCCGGTGGTACGACGGGACCCTCAAGATGGGGTCGTCCGGTCTAGGACACGGGAAGGTTAGCGGGGACGGCAGGTTCGCGGGCGCAGAACCGGAGCGGTCCGGAGGGGTGTCGACCGGGTGGTCGGTCGGGCTTCGACCCACCTTTCCGGAGCGTTGCCACGAGGTCTGTGATCCCCCAATGTCGTGCTAGAAACCGGCATCGGGATCGATGTTCCGATCGTCTTCGTCCGGGCCGTTGGTGAGGGCGTCGCGATGGAGATCCAAGCGTTAGCATGGTGCCCGCACGCCTTGTGCACTATTTCACGAAGTCTGTCGGAGCCACCGAGGAGGACCTAAATCGATGGTCGCCTTCATGACCTCCATCGTCGTCTTGTTGGTGCTGCTCGGTGGCGTTGACTGGTACCGCAGGCGGACCCCGGTCGACAAGGCGTTCACGTGGGGGGAGGCGATGCTCTTCGCCACCTACGTCTTCTTCGTCCTGTGGTGGGTCTACGGCGTGGTCCCCCACCAGTGGCTGACCTGGGCCGACAGCGAGTTGAACTGGCGCCGCGACCGCTTCCTGGTCGGCCCGAAACTCCCGTGGACCGGTGACCGGGGAATCGTCGAGTGGGCCCTGCCGTTCACCATGACCTACAGCGCCATCCGGGACCTTGTGGCTGTGGCCATCTACGGCGTCGCGCTGGGCGGCAACGTCGTGATGTGGAAGCAGTGGCAGAACCGGGGCATGGAGAAGGACGCCCCGAAGCCCACCTCTGAGTACGGCCGTCCGTTGGTCCAGGAGGGGACGAGAGCATGAGCGTCACCGACGCCAACCCGCCACACCCGACCTTCGTTGACGACTACGTGCTGCGCGAGGTCGACACCGACTGGATGACGACCAACAACCGGGTCAAGACGTTCATCCACATCGACCAGTCCGAGTGCATCATGTGCGAGGGCTGTGTCGACATTTGCCCGTGGAAGTGCATCCACATGGTCTCCCCGGACGCCGTGGCCGACTCGGTTGGCACCGAACAACCGGGTACCGATCCCAGCGACCACGTGATCTTCACCATTGACGACGATGTGTGCACCCGGTGCGCCCTGTGCGTCGACCGTTGCCCCACCGGCGTGATCATCCTCGGTAAGTGCAGCGACGCGCCGGCCGATGGCGACGCCCACCAGCGCACCAACACCCACGGCTATGGCTACGGGATGCGGTTGGGCTGACTGGTGCACGAACGAACGCCCGTCCGACAGGAAAGCCGACACCGTGGCTGACGACAAGAAGCCAGCCGGACAGGCACTACAGGAACAGTTGGGCCAGCTGACCGACCAGGTCCAGGGTTCCCAGGCCTGGAGTTCTATCTTCCGCCCTGGGTCGATCTTCCGGAAGGGCTACAACGACAGCCCCCGGAACCGGTCCTACGTGATCATGAATAGCGTCCTGTACCACCTCCACCCGGTGAAGGTGAAACGGCACGCAGTGAAGGTCAGTTACACCCTTTGCCTGGGTGGCCTGAGCTTCTTCCTGTTCATTCACCTGACCGTCACCGGCATCTTCCTGATGTTCTTCTACCGGCCGACTACCGCCATGGCATGGTCCGATATCCAGACTCTGCAAACCGCGGTCGGCTTCGGCCTGCTGGTGCGCAACATGCACAGGTGGGCGGCCCACCTCATGGTGCTGTCTGTATTCCTTCACATGGCCCGGGTCTTCTACCACGGGGCCTACAAGCCGCCCCGGGAGTTCAACTGGGTGATCGGAGTCATGCTGCTGCAGTTCACCCTTCTCCTGTCGTTCACCGGCTACCTACTCCCGTGGGACCAGTTGGCCCTCTGGGCGGTGACGGTGGGAACGAACATGATCGGCTTCACGCCCGTGTTCGGTGACCAGGTCCGGTTCGTGCTACTCGGCGGCGTCGAGATCGGCACCGACACCCTGCTCCGCTGGTACACCCTCCACGTCCTGATGCTCCCGTTCGTGCTTGTCATCTTCATGGCGATTCACTTCTGGCGGGTCCGCAAGGACGGCGGCATCTCGGGCCCGCTGTAGGTCGGGGACAGACGACATGACCGAGATTCCTGAACATCTCCGGAAGAGGGCCGAGGCTGCCCGGGCCAAAGCACAGGCCGAGGAGGGTGGCGATACGCCGTCGGCCAAAGCGCCGGCTGGTGACGCCCCGGCCAGTGACGCCCCGGCCGTCGATGAGAAGATCCCCGGACACCTCCTGGACCGGGGGACGCCGGCCTCCGACCTGCCTGCCCCGCCGACCGGCGGACCGGCCGTCCCGGTCGGGGGCAGCGGTCCTGATGGGCACAACCAGCGACTGTTGACCGTCGTCAAGTCGGGCTCTATCCAGGACACCAAGGCCACCCCGCAGGACAAGGTCCATGTCTGGCCCCATTTACTGCTAGCCGAGTTCCTGGCCGCTCTGGCCGTCACGGCGTTCCTGCTGCTCTTCTCGATCGTCGTGAACGCTCCGCTGCTGGAACTGGCTGACTTCAACAAAACGCCGAACCCGTCGAAGGCCCCGTGGTACTTCCTTGGTCTGCAGGAACTCCTCACCATGTTCCATCCCATGGTGGCTGGTGTGACCATCCCCGGCATTGGCCTGTTCCTCCTCATCCTGGCGCCCTACATCGACAAGAACCCGTCGAAGCGCCCTGAAGACCGCAAGTTCGCCATCTCCTTAATGAGCGTTCACCTCATGTTCTGGGCCGTTCTAGTCATGATCGGATCGTTCTTCCGAGGTCCTGGCTTCAACTTCGTCTTCCCGTGGAACTCTGGCGTCTTCTTCGAGTTGTGATCGCCGTGCATCTCCGTACCCCGATCGTCCTCCTGATGGACCACAGGAACTGACCATGGGCGTCGCCATCGCTGTCGTACTTCTGGTCGTCCTGGCCGCTGTCGTATTAGTCAGCGCCTCGAAGCGGCGCGACCGCAGCGCCACCGGCCTCTCGCGGGAGGCTCGGAAGCGGGACAGGGCAAACCCAGTGCTCGCCGGACAGGGCTCGTCGGCCCCGACCGGTCGCGAGGTGGAAGCAGCCGCCGCGGCCGCCCGCTCGGACGATGTGGTCACCGTCGAGTCGGCCCCGCCCGAGCCGTTCGTGGCCCCCGACCCAATGGCCCTAGGAGTCAGTCGTCGCCAGTTTTTCAACCGCAGCCTGGTCGGCATGATGGGCCTAGGCCTGTCGGGATTCGGCGGGGCCTCCCTCGCCTTTCTTTGGCCCCAGGGCGTGAGTGGCTTCGGTTCCAAGATCAAGGTCGGCAACATCGTTGAACTGCTAGCCGACATCGAGACCAGCAACGGCTTCCTCTACAAGCCTGAGGGTCGCATGTGGATCACCGCCTACCCGAACGGTGCCGTAGAGAAGGCCCGGGCCACTTACTCGGCGCCCGAACTTGCAGGAATGACGGCCGGCGTTGAAGGTGGATTCGAGGCCGGTGTTATCGCCCTCTACCAGAAGTGTCCCCACCTGGGATGCCGAGTCCCAAACTGCGTGTCATCGCAGTGGTTCGAGTGCCCCTGCCACGGTTCAAAGTACAACCAGGTAGGCGAGAAGCGGGGCGGCCCGGCCCCCCGCGGCATGGACCGCTTTGCCACTTCAGTAACCAACGGCGTCCTGACCGTAGACACCGGCGCCATCGTCCAGGGCCCACCCATCGGGACCAACACCACCGGCCAGGAGGCCGAGGGCCCGAACTGCATCGGCCAGGCAGACGGCCACTAGCCGGACCAGATTCACCAAAACTCCGAGAACCCGATGACCACACTCCTCCTCGCAAGCACGCAGCGGACCGTCGGCTGGGTCCTAGCATCCATCGTCCTAGTCGGGATGGGCATCTACCTCCTGTTCAACTTCCGGATCGGCAAGCGCGAGGTTGGCTCCGAGATCGAATTAGCTCCCAATCGGATCCGTCACGCCGACGACGATCTGCTGGAAACTCGCTTACTGGACCGGAACCTGGCCTGGTCGCTGGTGACCCTGACCGTGGTCTCACTGGTTCTGCCCCTCTACTGGCTGATGGAACCGGCTCGCCAGGACAACGCCGCCTACGGGTGGGTCAAACGGTTCGAAAGGCGTGGGGCGAATAGCTTCGAGGAGGCTTGCGTTAGCTGTCACGGCCCGGGCGGTGTGGGCGGCGTTGCCTCCTACACCATCACCGACGCCGATGGTGGTTTCGTGGCCCAGGTCGAGTGGAAGGCTCCGGCCCTGACGACCGTTCTGAGCCGTTTCGACGAGTCCGAGGTGAAGAACATTCTGGACTACGGACGGCCCGGTACCCCCATGCCCGCCTGGGGGCTGCCCGGCGGAGGCCCGCTTACCTCCCAGCAGGTCCACCAGCTGATCGTGTACCTCCGCTCCATCCAGCTCTCCCCCGACGAGGCTGCTGCCGAGGTCCAGAGCGGTCTGCGGGCCGGAGCGCGAGCCATCGTCACGACAGCCGACCCGACCCTGGCTGGCGACGCCGTGGACGCCGCTATCGACGCCTGGCTGGCCCGGGCCGTCGACCCGGCGAGTGATGACTACCTCCGGTACGGCGAGCTGCTGTTCACCAACCCGGCGGCCCAGGGCGCCAACGCCTGCGCCCGCTGCCACACCCCGGGCTTCTCCTACGGGGCCTCCGGCCCGGAGGCCACGGCGCAGCTGATGGCCGAATGGCCGAGGCTGGCCGAGGCCGGTGTTCTCACCGGGTATCGGTCCGGTGCTGGACATGTCGGCCCCAGCCTGCAGGGGATCGAGACCCACTTCCCGACGGTCGGTGGCCACGAGGACTTCGTCCGGACCGGCTCCGAGGTGGGCACCGGCTACGGGAACGCCCGCTCGGGCACCGGCGCCATGCCGGGCTTCGGCGGTCGCACCGACGACCTGGACGTGATCGGCACGGTGGTCCGGTCCCGGATCCTTACCCCGGAGCAGATCGTCGCCATCGTGGCGTACGAGAGGAGCCTCTGATGGGCGCTCTGGTCACGCTGGCCGGGCTGGCCTGGGACCCGGAGATCCGCGGCATCCTGGTCGTCGCCACGGGCTTTGCCGTGCTCATGGGCTCGATCTGGCTGATCATGGCCACCAACTCCGGCGTCCGGCTGGCCACTCTGCTAGCGACAGCCGCCCTCATGGGCTGGATGGTCATTCTGGGCAGCGCTTGGTGGATGTACGGCTCAGGTTGGAAAGGAGACGATCCCAGTTGGAAGACGGTCGACATAAACGTGGGCGACCTGGGAGCCAGCGGCCTCGAGTTGGCCCGCATGCTGCCGAATTCCGACGAGATGCCCAGCGCCTACGAACTAGTGGTGGCCTCAAACGACGCGGCGGCCGTTGCCGAGTTCGACACGCTGCCCACGGCCGCCGATAAACCAGATCTATCGGCCGACCAACTGGCTGTGCTACGGGCCGACCGGCAACTTCGCAACGAGATCGTTACGCGGTCGGAGTTAGCTGCCGTGTCCCGAAACGTCACCGACGCCGCCGGCTTGCGGTCCGTGGGTCCGTGGAGGCTGCTGGCCACCACGGAGGCAGGTGATGCCCAGGCCCAGGCGGCGGCCGACGTACTGGCCCACCCAGACCTTGGTTTCGCCAGTTCGGTCGACTACAAGCTCCTGGATGCCTACACCACGGGCGGCAAGCCGGAGCTGAAAGACGACCCGAACCGATTGGACCGAATCACCCACTGGATTGCCAGCTCGGCCCGCCTGACCCACCCGACGCGCTACACCGTGGTGCAGCTCCAGGGGGTCCTCTACCAGCCGACAGTCGCCGGTGAGGCCCCGCCCCGCCCGGTCGTCGACCCCGACGAGCCGGTGGTCTCGGTGGTCATGATCCGCGACCTCGGTTGGGTGCGCCTCCGGCCGGCCCTGGTCACCATCGGCTCCCTCCTGATCTTCCTCGCCCTTTGCTACTGGCTCCACGTCCGAGACAAGGAGTTGATGGCCCGGCGTGAGGAGTTCGAGACAGCGAAGGCCTGATCCCGTGACTGACACTCTGGTAGCAACCCGAGTTGGGAGAGCGTGACGTGCTCGGCCAGTACCTGCCCATCGTCGTGCTCCTGGCCCTGACGTTCCTGTTCGCCGCCCTCAGCATTGTGGTATCGCGGCTGCTGGCCCCCCGCCGGCCTAACGACCGCAAGGCCGCCCCCTACGAGTGCGGGATCATCCCCGGCCGAGAGACTCCGGAGAGATTCCCGGTGCGGTTCTTCCTGGTGGCGATGATCTTCATCGTCTTCGATATCGAGATCATCTTCTTCTACCCGTGGGCCATCGCCCACCGGGGCCTGGGCTTGTTCGGCCTGGGTGCCGTCCTGCTGTTCTCGGCAGCCCTCTTCGAGTCGTTCGTCTATCTGATCGGCAACGGTGCCCTCGAGTGGGGCCCCCTGAAGAGGCTCCAAGCCACCGAGACCGTGTCAACGTCCCGCACCAGCACCTCCACCATCCATCGTCCCGGCATCCGTCAGGTCGGCCTCGAAGGCCGTGGGGGAGAGGCCGCCTGATGGCCCGGATCCCCGGCGTGGGCGACGTGGGCGACGTGCTGAGCGATGGCCTGGAGGGCCTCGAGCACAACTTCATCACCTCCCGCGTCGAGGACCTCGTGAAGTGGTCACGGGCCCGCAGCTGTTGGCCGGCCACCTTCGGCCTGGCCTGTTGCGCCATCGAGATGATGGCCACCGGTGCCGCTCACTACGACCTAGCCCGCTACGGGATGGAGGTCTTCCGGGCCTCCCCCCGCCAGGCCGACCTGATGATCGTGGCCGGTCGGGTCTCCCAGAAGATGGCGCCCATCCTCCGCCAGATCTACGACCAGATGATGGAGCCCAAGTGGGTCATCTCCATGGGTGTCTGCGCCTCCAGCGGGGGCATGTTCAACAACTACGCCATCGTCCAGGGTGTCGACCAGGTGGTTCCGGTGGACGTCTACGCGCCCGGCTGCCCGCCTGGCCCCGAGACCCTGATGCACGCCATCCTCACCCTGCACGACAGCATCCAGAGCGGTGAGCTGACCCGCCGACGCGATACCAACGGTGGGGGAGCAGCAATCCAGGTCGAGGCACAGCCGGCGACCGACCAGCCGGTGGAGTTGGCCCCCAGGTGAGCGACCCGACCCCGGACGGAACGGATACGGCGCCGACGGCGAAGGATGCCCCAGTTGTCCCGACGGCCTGGGGTGTCCCGGTAGTCGAATCCGGCGGCCAGACCGTCCTGCACCCTCCGGTCGACCGGTGGCTGGAGACGGTGAAGGCCTGCCGGGACGACGGCTTCTGCATGGCCATTGACCTGGTCGCCGTGGACTACTCAGCCCACCCGGGGCGCACCGACCTCCCACCCGGCGTCGAACCCGAACGGTTCGAGGTGGTGGCCAGCCTGATTTCCCACGCCTCGGGGCGCCGGGTCCGACTCCGCACCCAGGTGCCGGAGCACGACCCGGTGGTGCCATCGCTCTTCGACCTATTCCCCGGCACCGAGGCCATGGAACGCGAGGCCTGGGACCTAGTGGGGGGGGGCGTCGACGGCCCCCCCCAGACCCCCCCCCACCACCAACCGCAAGAAAGGGGGGGCCCCCCCCGACGCCCCCCCCAGGCCCAGGGCCGCGTCCCCCTCCACTTGCGCCACCCGCCCACCC
>JAKURX010000001.1:51233-64049 GCA_022451505.1 Acidimicrobiales bacterium
CGAGGGCCACCCCGATGCGACGCGCATCCTTCTACCGGAAGACTGGGAGGGCCATCCGCTACGACGCGACGTCGCCATGGGCAGGATCCCAGTCCAGTTCCGCGACGCTCCGGCAGTCCGGTGAGCGGTATGGCCGACGAACTGGTAGACGCCGACGGCGGACCGGACTCCGGCACCGGGACCGACCTGGGGTCGGCCGAACGCGTTCGCCGCCGCGACGAGACCAGTGCCGTGCTCCGGCTGAGCGAGGCCGAGGCGGCCGTCCTAGCCGGCGGCCCGGACGACCCGCCAACCGGAGATACCTCCGACCAACGAATGATCCTGAACATGGGTCCCTCCCACCCATCCACCCACGGGGTGCTACGCCTCATACTGGAGATGGAGGGGGAGACCGTGCTGCGGTCCAAGCCGGTCATCGGGTATCTCCACACCGGAATGGAAAAGACAGCCGAGGATCTGACCTACCTCCAGGGACCGACCAACGTCACCCGCATGGACTACGCAGCGCCTCTGTTCTCCGAGCTGGCGTTCTCTCTGGCTGTCGAGAACCTGCTTGACCTGGAGGTTCCACTCCGGGCCACTTGGATCCGGATGCTCATGTGCGAGCTAAACCGGGTCTCCTCCCACCTGTTGTTCCAGGCCACCAATGGCATGGACCTCGGCGCCGTGTCGATGATGATCTACGGCTGGCGAGAGCGTGAAGAGGTGCTGCGCTTCTTCGAAAAGGTCACCGGCCTCCGGATGAACCACAACTACATCCGTCCTGGCGGGGTAGCTGCTGACCTCCCGGAGGGCTGGCAGGCCGACGTGCGGCGCCTGCTGGACCTGATCCCACCACGACTCGACGAGTACGACACTCTGCTGACCGGCCAACCCATTTTCCGGGAGCGCCTTCAGGGGGTGGGAGTGATGAACCCGGCCGAGGCACTGGCCCTTTCGGCCACCGGTCCCATCCTCCGCTCCACGGGATACGCCTGGGACCTGCGCCGCGACGAGCCGTACCTGGCCTACGACGAGGTCGAGTTCGACGTCATCGTGGGCACTCACGGCGACGCCTTTGACCGGTACGCCATCCGCCTGAACGAGATTCGGGAGTCGCTCCACATTGTCGAGCAGATTCTGGATCTCATGCCCAGAGGCGACTTCCGGGCCCAGGACAAGAAGGTCACCCCGCCGCCCCGGTCCCGCATCGACGAGTCGATGGAGGCCCTGATCCACCACTTCAAAATTTTCACCGAAGGCTTCCACGTTCCCGAGGGCGAAACCTACGCCGCCGTGGAATCCCCCCGTGGCGAAGTGGGCTGCTACCTGGTGTCGGACGGTGGACCGAAGCCGTACCGGATGCATATCCGGGGTCCGAGCTTCGTCAACCTCCAGACACTGCCCCACCTCATGGAGGGGGGCCTGATCGCTGACGGCGTGGCCGTGATCTCGTCGGTCGACCCCATCATGGGTGAGGTGGACCGGTGAGTTACTTCGATCCGGCGAACGAGCGGACGGCCCGCGAAGTCATCGACCGTTACCCGCGTCCCCGGTCGGCGGTCATCCCGCTGCTCCACCTGGCCCAGGAGCAGGAGGGGTGGGTCACCCCGGCGGCCATGACCCAGATCGCCGAGATGACCGGAACCACGGCAGCCGAGGTCCTGGGGACCGGCAGCTTCTACGAAATGTTCAAGTTCCATCCCGTAGGCAGGTATCTGGTCGGCGTCTGCACCAACGTGTCGTGTCAACTTCTGGGGGGCGAGGAACTGCTCCACCACGCGGAGGGGTCCCTCGGGGTTAAGGCCGGCGGAACCAGCGACGACGGCCTGTTCACCGTGGAGGATGTGGAGTGCGTGGCCGCCTGCTCAGAGGCGCCATGCTTCACCGTGAACCACCGCTACTTCCACCGGGCCGATATCGACACCCTGGACGAGGTGGTAGCCGACCTCCGGGCGGGTCGCAGCCCGCTTCCTCGGGGCGCCGCAGGGGACGGCGGTGACCTGCCAGCCCACGGGACCCTGGCCCGGGTTCGCCAGCACATCCCGGACGATCGGCGGGCCGGCATCGTGCCTCCCGAGCAGGTTGACGGGGCCCCGGCCTGGCTCCTCGCTGACGAGGTCGAGTGATCATGTCCTCTACCTACGTCCCCCACGCCGCGGGATACGTCGACAACGACGGGCCGAAGATCGTCACCTCGCGGTTCGGTCACGAGGACTCCTTCACCCTGGAGCGGTCGCTGGCCACCGGCGGCTACGAGGGCCTCCGGGCTGCTCTAGGGATGCGCCCGGCCGACGTCCACGCCGAGGTCCGCGACGCCACCCTGCTAGGACGAGGCGGCGCCGGGTTCCCGGCGGGCGTCAAGTGGGGCGTCTGTCCCGACGGCGTGGGGCGCCGCTACCTGGGGGTAAATGGTGATGAGAGCGCGCCCGGCTCCGACAAGGCACCGCAGCTGATGGAGGGCGACCCCCACCAGCTCATCGAGGGGTGTCTCATCGCTTGCTACGCGCTCGGGTTGTCCCAGTGCTTCCTGTATGTGCGAGGCGAGATGGCCCTGGCCCAGGAGAGAATTGCCACCGCGTTGAACGAGGCGTATGCCGCGGGCTACGTGGGCCGCAGCGTGCTGGGCAGTGCCTTCTCGGTCGATATCACCCTCCACTGGGGGGCCGGCGCCTACATCGTGGGCGAGGAGACGGCGCTTATCGAGAGCCTGGAGGGCAACCGGGGGATGCCCCGCATCAAGCCCCCGTATTTCCCGGCGGCCATTGGCCTCTACGGGAAACCGACCATCGTGAACAACGTGGAGACCCTGGCCAACGTGCCGTGGATTCTCCGCCACGGGGCCGGCGCCTACCGGAAGTACGGGTCCGAGGCTTCGCCCGGCACCCGCCTATTCACCGTGTCAGGGCACGTGGAACGGCCCGGTGTGTACGAGGTCGAGCACGGCATCACCACATTCCGCGACCTCATCTACGGCGAGGCCTACTGCCGGGGCATCCGAGACGGCAAGCAGCTCAAGATGTTCATCCCGGGAGGCGGGTCGGCCCCCTGGTTCTTCGAGGAGCACCTAGACCTACCCCTGGAGGCCCGCGACGTAGGCCAGGCCGGGTCCATGCTCGGGTCAGGGGCCATCATCGTGATGGACGAGACCACCGACGCCGTGCGGGC
Organism: Acidimicrobiales bacterium; assembly: GCA_022451505.1. Classification (GTDB taxonomy): domain Bacteria; phylum Actinomycetota; class Acidimicrobiia; order Acidimicrobiales; family MedAcidi-G1; genus UBA9410. Next base: position 54,381 of record JAKURX010000001.1, read on the forward strand.
CTGCCACCGGATGGTTCGGTTCTTCGCCCGGGAGTCGTGCGGCAAGTGCTCACCGTGCCGCGAGGGCACGGGATGGGCGGAGAAAGTCCTCCTCCGCATCCTGGACGGCCACGGTCGCCCTGCCGACATCGATCTCCTGTTGGACCTGGGTGACAACATCAGCCCCGGCCCGTATCCGGTGGCCTCGTTCGCCGCCGAGAACCTCGAAGCGGTTCCGTTCCCGCCCCTCCAGACCACCATCTGTCCGCTGGGGCCGTCGGCGGTGGCCCCCATCGTGTCCACCATCCGGCGGTTTCGCCACGAGTTCGAGGCCCGCATCACACGGAGCGACGCCATCCCGGTGGTCGCCGCCGATCCGGAGGCGGGGTCGTGAGCCCGACTGGAGACGCTTCCGGCGTGGAGATCACCGTCGATGGCCGGACGGTGGTGGCCGAACCGGGAGAGCTGCTCATCGACGCCTGCGAGCGGGCCGGGACCTACATCCCGCGCTTCTGCCACCACAGCCGGCTGAGGCCCGTCGGGATGTGCCGCATGTGCCTGGTCGAGGTGGACACCGGGCGGGGTCCGGCGCTACAACCCTCCTGTGTCGTCGGGTGTACCCCAGGCATGACGGTGGAAACCGGTTCCGACCGAACCCGCAAGGCCCAGGATGGGGTGCTGGAGTTCCTCCTCGTCAACCACCCGCTGGACTGCCCGGTCTGCGACAAAGGTGGGGAGTGCCCGCTCCAGGACCAAACCATGGCCTTCGGCCCTGGAGAGAGCCGCTTCGTCGAGGAGAAGCGCCACTTCGAGAAGCCCATACCCGTCAACGAAAACGTCTACCTGGACCGCGAGCGCTGCATCCTCTGTGACCGGTGTACCCGGTTCGCCGGCGAGGTGGCCGGCGACCAGCTCATCCACTTCATGGACCGGGGCGGCCAGACCCAGATCAACACCTTCCCCGAGCAGCCCTTCTCCTCCTACTTCAGCGGTAACACGGTGCAGATCTGTCCGGTCGGTGCCCTGACCGCGGCCCCGTACCGGTTCAAGGCCCGACCGTGGGACCTCGAGGAGGTCGAGTCCACCAGCACTCTGGACAGCGTGGGCAGCCGGATCGCTGTGCAGTCGTCACGCGACCGCGTGCTGCGGTTCCAGGGGGTGGACGCCGACGCCGTGAACTGGGGCTGGCTGTCGGACAAGGAACGGTTCGTCTTCGAGGCCTATGACCACGAGGACCGCCTGGTCGGCCCGCTCCTCCGGGGCGACGCCCTCGGGAACCGGACGCTGGACGGCGACCAGCTGGTGGCCGCGCCATGGGGCGAGGCGCTCACCGTGGTCGTCGAGGCGCTGCGGGCGGCCCCCGCCGACCGGATCGCCGTGGTGGGCGGAGCCCGAATGACCAACGAGTCGCAGTACGCCTGGGCCAAGCTGGCCAAGGGCGTCCTGGGGACCGATCATGTGGACGCCCAGCTGGGCGACGGCCTGCCAGCCGAGGTGGTGCTCGGCCTTCCCCGGGCCACCATCGACCGGGCCTGCACCCCCGGCGGAACCATCGTGCTGCTCGGCCCGGACCCCAAGGAGGAGTTGGGGGCGCTGTACCTGCGGCTCCGTCACGCTGTGGTCCACGACGGGGCCACCCTCATTGAACTCACGCCCCGCCGGACCGGGCTGAGCGACCACGCCGCGCACTCCCTCCGAGTCCTGCCTGGGGAGGCGCCCGCCGTCGTCCGGAGTCTGTTCGGCGAGGGCTCGCCGGCTGGCGTGGTCGGCCTGTCAACCGACGAACTGCGCGACGCCGGGGCCACCCTGGCTGCCGCCCAGGGCCCGGTGACCGTGCTGCTTGGCCGTCCCTCACTGGCCGAGGCCGCCGGCCCGGTGGTCGACGCCGCCTTCGGCCTGCACGACAACCTGCCGGACTCGGCCTTCCTTTCGCTGCTGCGTCGGGGCAATGTGCACGGTGCCCTGGACATGGGCCTGGCCCCCGGGATGTTGCCCGGGCGTGCCACCATCGCCGAGGCCCACCGCTTCGTCGACCACTGGGACCAGGTGCCCACCGAGCGCGGTCGTGACACCCTGGCCACGCTGAACGCCGCGGCCGCTGGCCAGGTCGACGTACTGGTTCTACTGGGGGCTGACCTGCTAGCCGACGTGCCGGACCGGGACCTGGCCCGCCGGGCTCTGGACGGGGCGGGCACCGTGGTCGCTGTCGACCTCTTCACCACCCCCACGGCGGCCCGGGCCGACGTGGTGCTGCCGGCGGCCGCCCCCACCGAGGTGGACGGCAGCTTCACCAACCTGGAGGGTCGAGTCAGCGTGGTATCGCGCAAGGTCACTCCACCCGGCACGTCGCGCCCCGACTGGATGGTGGCCGCCGAGCTAGCCGACCGGCTGGGTACCGACCTGGGCTTCGCGTCGACGGACGACGTGTGGACCGAGCTGGCCGCCGTGTCGGTCGTCCACGCTGGCCTCTCGCCCGAGGCCCTAGTCGCCCACACCCGGGAGGGCCTGCTGATCGCCGGCGGGTCAGAACTGGAACGCCCTACCCCAACAGACGTAGCGGGACGCGACGCCTACGGGCTGCGTCTGGTGGCCAGCCGCTCGATGTATGACACCGGCGTGCTGGTTGGCCACAGCCCGTCGCTGGCCGGCCTGGCACCGGGGACCCGAGCGGCGTTGGAGCCCACGGACCTCGCCCGGTACGGCGTGGCCGAAGGGGAGGTCGTCGACCTGATCGGTCCGAAGGGAACCGTTCAGGTGGCAGTCACCGCCGACGACGGCGTGGCCAAGGGCGCCGTCCACCTCTACGTGAACCAGCCCAACGTCGACGTCTGCGAGATAGTCGACGCCGCCCTGCCAGTCACCGAGGTCCGGGTGGGACGTCGATGAGCTACGCCACCCTCTTGGGACCGCTGGTGCTAGCCGCTGACCCGCTCCTCAACCAGGGCCTGGGCCTCGGCATCGTGGGCATCGTCCTGCTCAAAGTGGTCGTGGCCTTCGTCCTGCTGCTGGTGTCGGTAATGCTGATGATCTGGTTCGAGCGCAAGCTCGTGGCCGACATGCACAACCGAATCGGCCCGTCGGTGGCCGGACCGTTCGGCATACTCCAAACGCTGGCCGACGGCATCAAGCTCTTCTTCAAAGAGGACCTGGTCCCCGACCGTGCCGACCGGATCGTGTTCAAACTGGCTCCCTACCTCTCACTGATCCCGGCCTTCCTGGTGTTCGCCATCATCCCTATCGGGGGTGACTTCTCCGGTGACGGCACCGTCACCTGGTTCGGGGAGCGGACGTACCTCCAGGTGGCCGACCCGCCGGTCGGCGTACTTTTCTTCCTGGCCCTCTCGTCGATCGCCGTCTACGGCGTGATGCTGGCCGGTTGGTCCTCAGGCTCCAAGTACCCATTGCTGGGCTCGGTACGGGCCTCGGCCCAGATGATCAGCTACGAGGCGGCCCTCGGGCTGGCCATTGCCTCCGTCTTCCTGACGTCAGGATCGCTATCCACCCACGACATCGTGGCCGGGCAGGTGGCAGGCCACTGGAACGTCCTGGCCACCGGCGTGGTGCCTTTCCTGGTGTTCCTAGTGGCCGGAACGGCCGAGCTGAACCGGCCCCCGTTCGACCTGGTAGAGGCCGAACAGGAGCTAGTCGGCGGGTTCCACACTGAGTACAGCTCGCTGCGCTTTGCCCTGTTCTTCTTGGCCGAGTTCATGAACGTGATCACCATGTCGGCCATCGCAGTCACCCTGTTCCTCGGGGGGCCGGCAGGTCCGATCCTGACCGACACCCTGGGATGGGTGTGGCCGATCCTGTGGTTCAGCCTCAAGGTTTTTGCCTTCCTGTTCGGCTTCGTGTGGCTGCGGGCCACCCTGCCTCGCTTCCGGTACGACCAACTGATGGACCTGGGGTGGAAGGTGCTCATCCCGGTGGCACTGGGCTGGTTCCTGCTTATCGCCACGCTGAACGTGGCCCGGGACCGCGGTTGGCCCATTCTGGTCGTGGTCCTGGCCGGGGTGGCCGTAATGGTGGTCGGGGCGGCGATGTTGTCAGGGGCGGTCGACAAGGCCCAGGCCGATCGCCTGGCCGGGGCCGAAGACGAGGGGGTGGACGCCTGATGGGCTACTTCCGCGGCTTCGCCGTCACCTTCCGAAAGATGTTCGAGAAGCGGGTCACCACCCCGTACCCGAAGCGGAAGAGGGACAAGCCGGCCCGCTTCCACGGTCGCCACGTGCTGAACCGGTACGAGGACGGCATGGAGAAGTGCATCGGGTGCGAGCTGTGCGCCGGGGTGTGTCCCGCCCAATGCATCTACGTCCGGGGTGCCGACAACCCCGAGGACGCCCCGGTCTCGCCTGGTGAACGGTACGGCTTCGTTTACGAGATCAACTACCTGCGTTGTATCCACTGCGACCTGTGTGTAGAGGCCTGCCCGACCGAGGCCATCACCGAAACCAATCTCTTCGAGTTCTCGTTCACCACCCGGGCCGACGCCGTCTACACCAGGGACGAGTTACTGGTGGATGCCGAGACCGGGCAGCCGAACCACCTTCCCTGGGAGGACTGGCGGCCCGGCGATGACGAGCACACTTCGGGTTGGATGCGGGCCACCGCTCCGAGCGGCGACGCCACCTACCAGGGCCGGGTGGCCTGGTCGGGAGAACTCGGCTACGGCGTCCGGGCCGCCGAGCCAACTGAGCCCGCCGAGCCTTCAGTAGACGGGGGAGGGTCCTGATGGACGCCACCGTCTTCCTGATCAGCGCAGCCATCATCCTGACCGGCGCCGGGGGGGTGCTGGTAGCACGCAACCCGGTCCACGCCGCCCTGTTCCTGGTCCAGACCCTCTTCGGAGTGGCCGTTCTGTTCGTGCTGCAGGACGCCACCTTCCTAGCCGCCGTGCAGGTCATCGTCTACGCCGGAGCAGTGGTCATTCTGTTCCTGTTCGTGATCATGCTGTTGGGCGTCGACCGGGCCGAGGACCTGGGCGTGGAACCTATTGTCGGCCAGCGACCGATCGCCGCGCTGATCGGGGCTTCCCTGCTGGGGCTGCTGTTGACCGTGCTACTCGTCTCGGTGGACGGCCCGACCGGGGCTCGGGCCGCCGACGCCCCGTTGGGTGGTGCCGACGACAACACCCGACTACTCGGTGAGGCCCTGTTCACCGACCACGTGTTCGCCGTGGAACTTACGGCCCTTCTCCTGACGGTGGCCGTGGTGGGAGCGGTCGTGCTGGCCCGTCGGCTCCGCGGTCCACTCCAGCCCCTGCCGGTGGTAGCCGTGGCCTCGGTGGTCGACGACGGGTCGGTGGGTAACGACGGGACTGCAGGCGAAGACAGCTCGTTGCCCGGCGCCGCGGAGTCAGAGAACGGGATCCACGAGGCACCGGACGAGGAGGAGGGGGCCACCTGATGGTCGTCACCACCACCTGGTACCTGGCCTTGGCCGCCGTCCTCTTCTCAATGGGGGCCGTCGGTCTCCTCACCCGGCGCAACCCGCTGGTCATGTTCATGTGCGTGGAACTGATGCTCAACGCCGTGAACCTCACGTTCGTCAGCCTGGGCGCTGACCTGGGCGACCTAAGCGGACAGCTGGCCGTGTTCTTCGTGCTGGTCGTGGCGGCCGCCGAGGTGGTGGTCGGTCTGGCCATCATCGTGGCCATCACGCGCCGTCGACAGGGTGCCACGGCCGACGACCTCTCGGTGCTGGGGGGCTAGAGCCGTGTTGGACGCTGTGTGGCTAGTCCCAGCCCTCCCGCTGGCCGGGTTCCTGGTCCTGACCTTCGGGGGTCATCGCCTACGCGAGCCCATTGCAGGCTGGTTGGCCACCGGGTCCATGGTCAGTTCCTTCGTCGCCACCCTGGGGGTGTTCCTGGCCCTGGTGGGCCGACCGTCCGGTGACCGCCGGTCGGTGACCACGCTGTTCGAGTGGGTGCCGGCCGGTGACCTCCAAGTCGATGCCGGGTTCCTGGTGGATCCGCTGTCGGTCACCATGTGCCTTTTCATCACCGGCGTGGGGGCACTCATCCACCTCTACTCGATTGGTTACATGCACGGCGACGACGGGTACCGCCGGTTCTTCGCCTACCTCAACCTATTCGCCTTCTCCATGCTGGTCCTGGTGCTAGGCGACAACCTGCTCCTCACTTTCCTGGGGTGGGAAGGGGTCGGTGCCTGCTCCTACCTGCTGATCTCGTTCTGGTTCACCGACGAGGCCAACGCCACAGCGGGCAAGAAGGCGTTCGTGACGAACCGGATCGGCGACTGGGGATTCATGGTCGCCATCTTCCTTACCTTCTACACGTTTGGGTCGATCGCCTACGTGGACGTCCTGGACACCACGGCGGCCGGCACGGTAGCTACCTCGACAGCGACGGTCATTGCCGTGATGCTCTTCGTGGGGGCCATCGGCAAGTCGGCCCAGTTCCCGCTCTACCTGTGGCTGCCCGACGCTATGGCCGGTCCGACACCCGTCTCAGCACTGATCCACGCCGCCACCATGGTCACCTCGGGCATCTACCTGCTCACCCGGGTCAACCCGATCATCGCCGACGCCGCCGACTGGGTCCCCACCCTGATCGCCTGGACGGGGGCCGGGACGGCGCTGTTCGCGGCGACCATCGCCGTCGCCCAGCGCGACATCAAAAAGGTGCTGGCCTACTCCACCATCAGCCAGTTGGGCTACATGTTCCTAGCCGTGGGCTGTGGGGCATACGTGGCTGCCGTGTTCCACATGGTCACCCACGCCTTCTTCAAGGCCCTCCTCTTCCTGGGGTCTGGTTCGGTCATCCACGGGATGAACGGTGACCAGGACATGGCCCACTACGGCGGCCTGCGGCGCTTCATGCCGGTCACCGCGGGCACCTTCGTAGTCGGCTGGCTGGCCATCGCCGGCGTACCGCCGTTCGCCGGCTTCTGGTCCAAGGACGAGATCCTGGCCTTCGCCTGGAACGAGAGTCCGCTGCTGTGGGCGGTGGGCCTGGTCACTGCTGTGCTGACCGCCTTCTACATGACCCGTCAGGTGGTCCTGACCTTCTTCGGTCGAGGCCGATTTGCCGATCCCCGACCTGCTGAGGTGGAGGCCGCCTGGGAGGCCCGCCTAGCCGAGGCCGACGCCACCGTCGAAGCGGCCGAGCAGACGGTGGCCGCCGAGACCGACAACGGTCAGCCGGCCGAGGGCCTCGAGGCCGCCGAACAGGCCCTGGCCGCCGCCCGGGCCGAGCAGGCCACCCTACGGGCCGCCGCCGACGTACGCCCGGAGTCCACCGGTCTCGCCCTGGAGACGGCGCCCGACGTGGGCCCAGTGGCTGATGCGCTTCCCGACGAGGTGGCCGTCCGGGCCGAGCACCACCCGCACGAGTCGCCGCGTTCCATGACCTTCCCGCTAGTAGTCCTGGCTGCCCTCAGCATGGTCGGAGGGTTGGTACAGCTGCCGTTCTCGTCCACCACCAAGCGCCTGGAGCACTGGCTGGAGCCGACCCTGTTCCACAACGAGGCCCACCTGTCGATCGGCGCTGGCACACTGTGGATACTGGCCGTGGTGGCGGTGCTGGGCGGGCTGGTCGGGATCGGCGGGGCCGTGGCCGCCTACGCGGCCCGGCGGGTCGACCACCGGTTGTTCGAACAACCGGTCCTGGCCAACGCCTGGCGCCTCGACCGAGCCGTGTCCCGCTTTATGGGCGGGCCAGGCCGGGCTGGCTTCGAGGCCGTGGCGAGGTTCGACGAGGTCGTGGTGGACGGTGCGGTAGACGGGGTGGCCACGCTGGTTAGGAAGGAGGCGGGCCTGCTTAGGCGCTTCCACAACGGCCTGGTCCGCACCTACGCCGTCGGCATCGGCGTCGGGGCGGTGGGACTGGTCGCCTGGTTCCTGTCGAGGTCCTCGTTCTGATGTCAGTCCTTGCCACTGCCTCCAGCGTTCCGTTCGCCGTCCTTCCTGCGCTGATACTCACCCCGGCAGTGGGTGCCCTGGTAGTGGCCATCCTTCCCCGCCGCCGACCCGAGTTGCTCAAGCTGGTGGCCGTGGCCACCTCGGCGGTGGTAGGTGCCATGGCCGTATGGCTGCTGACCGCCTTCGACACCGGGCACGGTGCCGATCTGCAGTTCGTCTCCCGGAGGGACTGGATTCCCGACCTGGGCATCCAGTGGCTGCTGGCCGTCGACGGGATCTCGTTGTTCCTGGTCGTCCTGACCGGCGTGCTGTTCCCGATCGCCCTCCTGGCAGTGGACCCCGGCCACGACGACCGGGCCTACTACGCCTGGCTGCTGCTATTGGAGGCCGGGGTGATGGGTGTGTTCTTGGCCCTGGACCTAGTGATCTTCTTCCTCTGCTTCGAGGTGGTCCTGGTACCGATGTACTTCCTTATTGGGCGGTGGGGGCACAGCAATCGGGCCTACGCGGCGACCAAGTTTTTCCTGTACACGATGGCCGGTTCGGCTCTCATGCTGGTCGGCATCCTGACCCTGGCCTTCCTACACGCCGACGCCACGGGCGGCGACCTGACCTTCGACCTGGTGACCCTGGCCGAGGCCCAGAGCCTGGAGACGACCACCGCCCGGTGGGTGTTCCTGTCCTTCGCTCTGGCCTTCGCCGTGAAGGTCCCGATCTTTCCGCTCCACACCTGGCTGCCTGATGCCCACACCGAGGCCCCGACCGCCGGATCGGTGATCTTGGCCGGGGTGCTGCTCAAGTTGGGCACCTACGGGTTCCTGCGGTTCGGTCTGTACCTGTTCCCCGAGGCGTCGCACTACTTCGCTCCAGTCTTCCTGACCCTCGGCGTGGTGGGCATCGTGTACGGCGCCGTGGTGGCCACCATGCAGCGCGACCTGAAGCGCCTGGTGGCCTACTCCTCTGTAGCTCACCTGGGCTTCATCGTGCTGGGCACCTTCTCCCTGAACACCGAGGGCCTCGAGGGCAGCCTGCTCCAGATGGTGAACCACGGCGTGTCCACCGGAGCCCTGTTCCTGCTAGTCGGGATGATCTACGAGAGGCGCCACACCCGCCGGATCGACGAGCTGGGTGGCCTCCAGAAGTCGGCACCGATCCTGGCCGCCGTCTTCACCGTCGTCATGCTCTCCTCGATCGGCCTGCCCGGCCTGAACGGCTTCGTCGGCGAGTTCCTAATCCTCGTAGGTGCCTTCAACGCCCACCGGTGGTGGGCCGTGGTGGCCGCCGGTGGGGTGATCCTGGCTGCTCTCTACCTTTTGTGGGCTTACCAGAGGGTGTTCCACGGGCCGGCGGAGGGCGACAACGCCTCTGTCTCCGACCTGCGGCTCAGGGAGGGCCTGGTGCTGGCCCCGCTCCTGGTCCTGATCGTGGGTATGGGCGTCTATCCGAAGCCGGTTATCGAGCGCATGGAGCCCGCCGTGGATGCCCTAGTGGCCCACGTCGAAGCCCACGTAGAGGGCTTCGACGAGCCGACCAGCCGGTTCGGCGCCGACGTGGAGGCCGGCGGCGACCACGTTGGAGGCTACGACGGCGACGGTCACAGCGACGGTCACAGCGACGGTCACGGCGACGCCGGAGGGGACGATCACTGATGGCGTCGGTAACCACCCCGGAGGTCCTGTGGTGGGCCTTGGCACCCGTGCTGCTCCTCGCCGCCGGTGGCCTTCTTCTGCTGACCGTGGCCTCGCTGGTGCGGCGCCTGCCCGGGTACCTACCCCAAGCCTGGACGGTGGCCGTCGGCCTGGCTGTCTTGGC
>JAKURX010000010.1 GCA_022451505.1 Acidimicrobiales bacterium
GTACTCGTCGACCAGCTCGGCCCGGCGAGTCGCCGGGTCGTCGGCATCCTGGAGTTCGCGGCGGTACACGATCTCCACCGCCCCCTGGGGACCCATCACGGCCAACTCGGCCGATGGCCAGGCCAACGACAGGTCGGAGCCCACCGACTTGGAGTCCATGACCACGTACGCCCCGCCGTAGGCCTTGCGGGTGATGACCTGGATCCGGGGCACCGTGGCCTCGCAGTAGGCGTAGAGCAGCTTGGCCCCGTGGCGAATGATGCCGCCGTACTCCTGGCCAACGCCGGGCAGGAACCCTGGCACGTCAACAAAGGTGATCAGGGGCACGTTGAAGGCGTCGCAGGTGCGGACGAACCGGGCCGCCTTCTCTGAGGCTTCGATGTCCAGCACTCCGGCGAAGTGCATGGGCTGGTTGCCCACCACGCCGACGCTGCGGCCGTTCAGGTGCCCGAATCCGCAGACGATGTTTCCGGCCCACGCGGCGTGGTACTCGAGGAAGCCGCCGTCGTCGAGCACCGTCTCGATGACGGTGCGCATGTCGTACGGGAGGTTCGCACTGTCTGGCATGAGGTCGTTAAGTTCCGGGCAGGCCCGATCAGGGGGGTCGTCGGTGGGAACCACCGGAGCCTGCTCAAGGTTGTTGGACGGCAACTGGGCCAGCAGCGCCTTTACCTCGTCGAGGACCTCGTGCTCGTCATCGCCAACGAAGGTGGCCACGCCCGACTTGGTGGAGTGGCTGCCCGCTCCGCCCAGTTCCTCGAGGCTGACCTCCTCGCCGGTCACCGTCCTTACCACGTCGGGTCCGGTGATGAACATGTGCGACTTTTCCCGGACCATGAAGATGAAGTCGGTCATGGCTGGGCTGTAAACGGCCCCGCCGGCGCACGGTCCGAGGATCACGCTGACCTGGGGGATGACGCCGGACGACTGCACGTTGCGCCAGAAGATCCCGCCGTAACCGTCGAGGCTGACCACGCCCTCCTGGATACGGGCCCCGGCACCGTCGTTGAGGCCGATCATGGGCGCACCCACGCTCAGGGCCAGGTCCATGACCTTGTGGATCTTCTCGGCGAACACCTCACCCAATGCACCTCCGAACACGGTGAAGTCCTGGGCGAACAGGAAGACCTTCCGGCCGTCCACGGTGCCCCAGCCGGTGATGACGCCATCGGTGTAGGGGCGTTCCTCGATCCCGCTCTCGTGGGCCCGGTGGCGGGCCAGCATGTCCAGCTCGTGGAACGAGCCGGGGTCCAGGAGGTAGTCGATCCGCTCCCGGGCCAGCATCTTGCCTTTGTCGTGCTGGCGCTGGACGGCCCGCTCGGGCCCGGCATGTAGCGCCGCCTCCTTGCGCTTCTGCAACTCGTCTAGGCGCTCGGTCATCGGGTGGTCGGCCATGGTGGGCACAGGGTACCGAACGGGAATCACCGGACACAGGGTGGCGCCGGACGGTACGTTTCGACGGTGTCTGACTCCACCGCTACCCGGTCTCCGGCCCTGGCCGTGTTCTGCGGCTCCCGGCCCGGAACTGACGACGGCGTGCACGCCCTGGCCCGTCAGCTCGGGACGGCCCTGGCCGACGCCGGAGTGGATCTCGTTTACGGGGGCACCGAGGTCGGCGTCATGGGGACCCTCGCCGACGCCGTGTTGGCCGAGGGCGGCAGGGTGGTGGGGGTGATCCCGGTAGGCCTGATCGAACGGGAGATCGCCCACCGAGGGCTGACCAAGCTGATCGAAGTAGAAGACATGCACGCCCGCAAGCGAACCATGTACGCCCGGGCCGACGCCTTCTGCGCCCTGCCCGGGGGCTATGGAACCCTCGAAGAGGTGTTCGAGGCGGCGACCTGGACCCAACTCGGGCTCCACGACGGTCCCAAGCCGGTCGTACTGCTCGACCACAACGGCTTCTGGTCGGGGCTGGAAGCGTTCCTGGATCGGGCCGTCAACGATGGGTTCGTCAAGCCGGCCAACCCCTCCATCGTCTCGCGGGTGACCACGGTGGCCGACGTCCTGGCGGTGCTGGACCGCTGACCCCCGCTGGTTGGTCGTTGGTTTAAGTCAGGCCCGATCGGCGGCCAGGCGGCGGGCCCGTTCGGCGGCCCGCGGGGCGTCCAAGTGGGCGCACAGCGCCTCCAGGTGGTCGGCCGGCCCAGTCCACCGCAGGTCCTCCACGTCGGCCATAACCGGTGCGGTGAGATCCAGGGTGGCTAGGTGCCGGTAAAGCAGGGCGTCGTCGCGTGCCCCGGCCAGCACAGCGCCCAACTTGGAGGCCCCCCGTACCGCCACATCCCAGTCGCCCGGATCGTCGGGGATGTCCTCCAGGTGGCCGTACCGAGCCAGCACGACGGCCGAGGACTTAGCCCCCCAACCGGGCAGACCGGGAATCCCGTCGGCCGTGTCTCCGACGAGGGCTAGCCAGTCGGGGATGGACGCCGGCTCGACGCCGAACTTGGCCACCACGGCGGCCCGGTCGTAGACGGCCTCCCGGCGCCGATCCACCTGGACAATGCCTGCCCCGTCGTCGACCACCTGGGCCAGGTCCTTGTCCGGGGTGCACACCAGGACCCTCCCTACCCGGGGGTCGGCGGCGGCCTGCACAGCCGCGGCCCCCAGGGCGTCGTCAGCCTCGTGCTCCACCATCCCGAACACCACGAACCCGGCGGCCTCCAGGGCGGCCTCCAACAGAGGGAACTGGGCGAACAGCTCCGGCGGAGTGCTCTCGCCGGTCTTGTAGCCAGCGAAGAGGTCGTTCCGGAAAGACTCGATGACCTGGTCGGTGGCCACCCCTACGTGGGTGGCGCCGTCGGCCACCAGCCCGAGCATGGAGCCGAGCACCCCCCGGGCGGCGGCTACCTCCACCCCCTCGGCGGTGACGTGAGACGGCACGGCGAAGTGGTACCGGAAGAGCTCGTAGGTGCCGTCCACCAGATGGACGTCGAAAGGGGCCACGTTGCCTTCCGCCGTCCCGTTACTCCTGCACCAGCTCGATCAGAGTGCCGAACGAGCCCTTCGGGTGAACGAAGGCAACGGTGGTCCCCCGCGAGCCAGGGCGGGGGGCCTCGTCGATGGCCCGCCCTCCGGCGGCTACAACGCCAGCCAGTGCCTCAGCGCAGTCGTCGACCCTGTAGCCGACGTGGTGGATGCCTTCACCCCGCTTCTCCAGGAAGGTCGTGATGGCCGAGTCGGGCCGGGTCCCCGTGGTGAGTTGGATGTAGGACTCGCCCACCTTCAGGAGGGCCTCGTCTACCCCGTCGCGTTCCACCACTTCGCGGTGGTGGACCTCGGCACCGAACGCCGCCCGGTAGTAGGCGATGGCCGCCTCCAGGTCGTGGACGGCGATGGCCACATGGTCAATCTGGGTCAGCAGCAAGGTGAGCCTCCCGGGGAGCGGTCGGGGCCGGTCCGGAGGTCCTCGGGACCACCTGGGAACCCGACCCTGTGGATCAACCTGTGGATAACTTGTGTTTCGGAGCCCCATTTACCGGAGGCCTCCCACCAGCCCTTTTGTGACACTGAAACGACAGATTGGGCATGACTTGTAATGATCTCTTCACTGTCGTAACATAGTCGCAACAGTTGGGAACCACCCCTCCACCCAACTCGGGAACGACCCCTCGGTCGGGCGGGAGCCACCGGGGGGCGTTTCCACCTTCGAAGCTCTTCTTCCACAGGCCATCACCCCCCGTCTAGCGGCCGCCGGCCCTCCAGCGCGCGGCCCAACGTCAGTTCGTCTGCGTACTCCAGGTCGCCGCCTACGGGCAGACCGCTGGCGATCCTGGTGACCTCCACGCCCAGGGGCTCCAGTAGGCGAGCCAGGTACATGGCCGTGGCTTCGCCCTCGATGTTGGGGTTGGTGGCCAGGATGACCTCGGCCACGCCTTCGGGCTCCAGGCGGGCCATCAGCTCGCGGACCCGGAGCTGGTCCGGGCCGATCCCCTCGATGGGGCTGATGGCCCCTCCCAGCACGTGGTACCGGCCACGGAAGCCTCCGGTGCGCTCCACGGCCACGATGTCCCGGGGTTCTTCGACCACACACAGCAACGTGGCGTCCCGGCGGTCGTCGGCGCACATCGTGCACAACTCGGATTCAGACACGTTGAAGCACCGGTCGCAGAACCGGACCCGGGCCTTCATCTCGTCGATGGCTGCCGTGAGCCGGGCTGTGTCCTCCGTCGGCAACTTCATGAGGTGGAAGGCCAGTCGCTGGGCCGACTTCGGCCCGATCCCCGGGAGGCGTCCCAATTCGTCGATGACCTGCTGCACCGTTTCGGCGTACACCGCAGCCGCCCTCTGCCCGCTCAGTCCGGTTCGACCAGCGCGGCGCCGGGGAAAGCCTGGGTCAGGCGGTCCACCGCCGAGCCCTCGGCCACGTCGGCGTCGACCAGGTCGTCCAGGTCGATCGACTCGTCGGCAACCATCGACTCGTCGACAGCGATGGGGCGCGGTTTGGCGGCCGGGGTCTGGGTTGGAGCTGGGGATCCGTCATCCACCACCAGGCGCACGGGCAGGCTTCCACCGAACCGCGCCGCCAGCACGTTCTCTAACTCACCGCGAAGGTCCTCGCAGCGCCGGAGGTGGGGTTCGTTGGGTAGGGCCATGACGGCCGTGCCGTCCTGCACGTCGATGAACCGGGCAGCCGAGAAGCGGGCCCGGGCCTTGCGGCTCAGTCGGTCCATGAGGTCGTCGCCCCAGGCCATGACCAGCTCGTCCCGGCTGGGTACTGCGGCGGGAGGAGCGGCGGCTACCGGCAACGCGTCGGACTCTGTCGGGGACGCAGGAGGCTCAGCGGGCGCGGCCTCGGTGGCCATCGGGGGTGACGGGGTGGCGGGAGTCAACCTCGCCCGTCCCTCGGCTGCCGGACCGGAACGCCGGGACAGCGGTGGAGGCGGTGGAGGCGGTGGAGCGGCCGGACCCCGCACGACCGACCTGTCCGATGCCGACGCCAAGGCGGCCTCGAGTGCCTCCACCCGTCTGGTCAACTCGTCCAGAGAGCCCGAACCGCCCGACCCGGACACCTCCGGTCCGGTCAACCTGACCAGGGCCACTTCCAGGTCGACCCTCGGATCGGGAGAGCGGCGCATATCCACCAAGGCGGTGCCCAGTGCCTCTAGGGCGTGGGTGATCACGGCCGGAGGTGCCTCCTCGGCAAATCGTTCGGCGCGTTCCCTGTCGGCAGCAACCAACTGAGATGGCGGAACCCCCATGGACACCAGGAAAGCCTCCCGCAGCGCTCCCAGGAGGGCTTCCCCGGTTACCCGCGGCTCACGGCCCCGGGCGATCCCCGCGGCCAAGGCCCCCAGGGCCCGCCCAGGATCCCGCTCGGAAAGTGCCCGTAGCAGCTCATCGACCGAGGTGTCGTCGTCGGTGATACCTCCGGCCACCACGCGGTCCAGGGCCGACAGGGCGTCGCGGGCCGAACCCCGACCGGCCCGAACGGCGTGGTGGACACCTGCATCGTCGACGTCGAGACCTGCCTCGACCACCACGTCGCGGACCAGGGACTCCAGGTCCTCGGCGCCCAGGAGGTTCAACTCCAGGTGCTGGGAGCGGCTACGGATGGTCTCCACGACCTTATGGGGCTCGGTGGTGGCCAGCACGAAGACCACGTGGTCGGGGGGCTCCTCCAGCGTCTTGAGCAGGGCGTTCTCCGCTCCGGCGGTCAACATGTGGACTTCGTCCAGGAGGTAAACCTTGGTCCTACCAGGGGTCCCCAGGGCCACCTTGGACAGTAGGTCCCGAATGTCGTCGACCTTGTTGTTGGAGGCGGCGTCTAGTTCGTGGAGGTCGAACGAAGTGCCGGCGTCGATGGCCTCACACGAATCGCAGGAGCAGCACGGTTCACCGTCGGTGGCCTCACCCGTGCAGTTCAGGGCCTTGGCCAGGATCCGAGCCGCCGTGGTCTTGCCCGTTCCCCGGGGACCGCTAAGCAGGTAGGCGTGCAGGACGCGGCCCTCACGCACGGCGTTCTGCAGGGCGGCCACCACGTGCTCCTGGCCTCGGACCTCCGAGAACCGTCGGGGCCTGAAGCGCCGGTAGAGCGACGTGTACTCCATGGGCCGACCCTACAGCGGCCCCGCGACCCCGACCGGTGGCGTCGAGGCGTCAGTCCGGCGGAGGGAGTGGGATTCGAACCCACGGTGACCGTGAAGCCACACACGCGTTCCAGGCGTGCCGAATCGTCCGCTCTCGCATCCCTCCGGGACCCGACCCGGGAGCCGGGATCCGGGCGCCAAGGGTATCCAGCCCGACGACGGGATACGGAAGACCGGCATGTCCCCCCAGGGTGCGATCCGGGCAACAGGGGTATCGTTGTCGGGCACCCGTTCTGGAGTGTGGCGGTCGGGTCCTGTGCGACCGGAGTCCGTGAACCGAGTCAGGGCCGGAAGGCAGCAGCTCTCAGCGGAATCCCCGGGGTGCCGCAGATCACCTGGCCGCCACGCTCGAGGACGGGTGCCTCCGCGCCTGGGCCTATCGTCGACCGGGTGGACCAGCACCCCGCCCCCTCGATCGAACCCGGGTCGACCGACCACGACCTCATGGGTCTGGCCCTGGCTGAGGCGGAAGCCGCAGCGGAGGCCGGTGAGGTGCCGATCGGCGCCGTGGTGGCGGTGGACGGCCGGGTGGTAGCCCGGCGCCACAACGAACGTGAGGGGACCGGTGACCCCACGGCCCACGCCGAGGTCCTAGCCCTCCGGGATGCCGCAACGGCCGTCGGCTCGTGGCGCCTCGACGACGCCACGCTGGTCGTGACGCTGGAGCCCTGCCCCATGTGCGCCGGCGCCGCCTGGGCGGCCCGGGTCGGTCGGGTGGTCTGGGGGGCGGCCAACGAGGAGGCCGGGGCGGCCGGCTCCCTCTACCACCTTGGGGCGGACCCACGCCTCAACCACGAGTTCGCCGTCGTGCCCGGGGTCCGGGCTGACGAGGGCGCGGCCCTCCTCACCCGGTTCTTCGCCGACTGTCGCTGAAGCGACGCTCGGTTGGCCGCCCAGCGGCACCTCAGTAGTCTCGGCGACGGAAGGTTGCCAGAGCGGACGAATGGGGCGGCCTCGAAAGCCGTTGTGGCCTCCGGGTCACCGTGGGTTCGAATCCCACACCTTCCGCCATCCCGGTGACCGGGTCCCCGACCCGGTCACCGTCGCGTCCGGACCCGCCTGACCTAGGGCCCGCTAGTCACCAGTGGGCCAGCACCGACCATGGTGTCCAGGTGGCCGAGCAGCATGGCCACCAGGTGCTCCACCGTGTCGTCGGCTCCGGGAGCCAGGGTGAGCTGCTCACCGTGGACCAGGGAGGCGAACCCAGCGGTGACGGCCAGTTGCAGGCGCGTCCAGTGCACTCGGGGTCCGTCATCCAGGCCCAGGGACTGCAGGACGGTCTGCAACGGACGACCGACCCGGTTAACGGCGGCCTCCAGGTCGGAATCCCTTCCGGGTGGGTGGATGGCCGCGCTGAACCGGCCCGGGTGCGCCAGAGCGAACGACAGGTGGGCCCGAACCACGGCTTCGGCGGCGTCCCGACCGGATCGCCCCACGGCGGCTGTGGTCACCGCCTCGGCCAAGTCATCGAGCGACCGTAGGGCCAGCAGGCGTCGGAGCCCTGTCGCTCCGTCTACGTGGGCGTAGAGGGACTGGCTCCGGATCCCCAGGCGTTTGGCCACCGCGGCCGGTCGCACGTCGGTCACCCGGCCGGCCTCGTCCAGAACGGCCAGCGCCGCCGCGGCGACCCGGTCGGCGGTCACCCCTCGTCGTGCGGCCATGTCACGCGCCCCTCCCGGCGTACTTGCCAACCTAGTCGACATCAGACAGACTGATGTCTGATGTCTGTAGACACTACTAACCTGCTGGAAATCCCCGACGACGGGGACGTGACAGCCTCGCTGGCCGTCCACGGCTGGGGCGACGGCCTCCCGATGGTCGCCCCCACCCCGGAACGGGTCGCCGAAATGCTGTCCGGATGCGGCGGTGCCGACCCCGACGAGGTGGTGGCCGTCCTGCCCCCCCGGTTCGGCGAGGCCTCTCGGCAGACCATCGCCGTCAGCGCCGTGATGGCTGGATGCCGACCCGAACACCTCCCGGTCGTGGTGTCGGCTGTGAGGGCCCTAGCCCGACCCGAGCTCAACCTGCGGGGCGTCAACGCCACCACCCACTGCGTGGCCCCTCTGCTGGTAGTCCATGGCGAGGTGGCCCGGACCGCCGGCTACAACGGCGGGCTCGGGGCTTTCGGACCCGGGAACCGGGCCAACGCCGCCACCGGCCGGGCCGTGCGGCTGGTTCTCCTCCACGTCGCCGGTGCCACACCGGGCGACGGCGACGCTTCCACCCAGGGTGGGCCGGCCAAATACGGGTACTGCGTGGCCGAGAACCTCGACGCCTCGCCCTGGGCAGGCTATGCCCCCAGTGTCGGGGTGGATGCCCCGTCAGCGGTGACCGTCCACTGCGGAGAGGCCCCCCACAACGTCCACGACATGGAGTCCGACCACCCGGCCCGGATCCTGGACAAGGTGGCCTCAGCCATGACCACCACGGCCCAGAACAACGCCTGCATCAGCCAGGGGGAGTACCTGGTCGCCCTGTGCCCGGAGCACGCCGCCACCTGCGCCCGGGCGGGCTGGTCCCGGAACGACGTGTCGTCCTACCTGTTCCAGCAGGCCCGGCTGCCGGCCGGCGAGCTGACCCGGGCCTTCGACCTCCGAGCCTGGGCGCCGTGGATGGAGCACCTGGACGACGACGCCCCCACGCCGATGACCTCACATCCGGGCAATATCCGGATCCTGGTCGTAGGGGGGGCCGGCAAGCACAGCTCGGTTATCCCTAGTTGGGGCATGACCCGCAGCGTGACCCTCCCCGTCGAGCCCTAGGAGACCCCATGTACATTCACCGACCCGACGGCCCAACGTGCGCCCCACCGGCCGGCCTGGCCCCCTCGCCCCCGGTGCTGGCCGGTCGACGCATCGGGATCCTGGACAACCGGAAGCCCAATGCCGACGTCCTGCTGAACCGCCTGGCTGATCGCCTGGCCCGGCGAACCGGCGCCGTGGTGACCCTTGTGGAGGTCAAGAACGCTGCCGTCCCGTGCGAGGACCAGGTCCTGGGACGCCTCGCCGAGGAGGTGGAGCTGGTCCTCACCGGCACTGCCGATTGAGGCAGCTGTACGTCGTGGAGTGTCCACGACACCGTGAGCCTGGAAACCGCCGGGCTGCCCACTGTCCTGGTGGCCACCGAGGAACTACGTCCGCTGGCCGACCGGACAGCAGCCGACCTGGGGTTGCCCGACCTTCGGGTGGTCTCCGTCCAGCACCCGATTGGCGGGATGGACCAGGCGACCATCGAAGCCCGAGCCGACGGGGTGGTGGACGAGGTCCTGGCCCTGCTTACCGGCTCGGCCCACCGCCCGGACACCGACACCCGAGAAGGGACAACCCCGACATGACCATCGCCATCGACCACACCGGACGCAACGCCCTGGTGACCGGAGCCGGGGCCGGCATCGGACGAGAGGTCGCCCGCTGGCTGGCTCGGGCCGGAGCCGCGGTGGCCGTCAACGACCTGCACGGCGACCGGGCAGAGGCCGTGGTGGCGGAGATCACCGACGAGGGCGGGCGGGCCGTAGCCCTACCCGCCGACTGCCGGGACGACGAAGCGGTCGACGCCCTGGTCGATGCGACCGTCGACCGGCTAGGCGGCCTGGACCTGGCCGTCAACAACGTCGGGATGCTCCCCCCTGGACGACGACCCCGGCCGTTCGTGGAATACGGAGGCGACGACTGGCGGGACATCGTCGACCAGAACCTGGTCCAGGCCGCGCTGTGCGGACGGGCCGAAGCGTCGGTGATGGCCGGGGCGGGTGGGGGATCCATCCTGTTCGTGACGTCCGGAGAGACCACCCGTCCGGCGCCCTACAACGCGGCCTATGCAGCGGCCAAGGCAGCGGTGAACCACCTAGTAACCACCATGGCCGTCGAGTTGGGCCCCGAAAAGATCCGGGTGAACGCCATCGCCCCAGGGACCACCCTCACGGAAACGGTGGCTGCCGCCTTCACCGAGGAACGCATGGCGGCCCTGGTGGCTGCCACCCCGCTGCGGCGCATGGTCGAGCACGACGAGCTGGCCCGCCTGGCCGTGTTCTTGTGCAGCGACCTGGCCCGGTGCATCACCGGCCAGTTTCTCCTCGCCGATGCTGGGGCGTTCCTGTCTCGAAGCCGCCCGGCCAACAACGAGGGGCTGGCCGTCTCGTTGGAGGGCGCGCACGCCCGCTGACCAACAGCGGTCAGAGGCCCATGTCGTGGGGTGGGGGCATCTCGAAGCGGCTGATGGCGTCGGCCCGGGTGTGGAGCAGCTCGACCGTCCGTTCCAGCTCGCGGCCGATCACGTACTGGCGCCGGGCCACGCATTCCACGACAAAGCGGCCGAGCTCGTCTAGGTCGGCAACCTTCACGGTCCGACCGGCCTTCTCCAGGCGGTCCTTCATCTCGGTGAACGTCATGCTTGCCCGACCGGTGCTTCCCCGGACACGCTCCAGCTCCAGCGGCCGGTTCCTCTGGGAGGTGAACAGGCCGGTGTCCATGAGCCCGCCCGATGGGTAGAAGACCGACGCCCCCATGACGCCGGAATCCTGCCGGAGGTGGTGGTCCAGCGACTCGGTCATGCAACTCACTGCGGCCTTGCTAGAGGCGTAGAGGGCCGCCGTCGGTACCGGAGCGAAGCCCCCGTCACCCGACGAGGTGTTCACGATGTGCCCCGGCTCGCCCGACTCCAGCATCCGGGGTACAAAGGCCATGATGCCGTGGGCCACCCCGAACACGTTGACGCCGTAGCACCAGCGCCAGTCGTTGGGCTCGTGCATCCAGACACGGCCGCCGCCACCCGACCCGACGCCAGCGTTGTTGAACAACAGGTTGCACCGGCCGTGCACGGCGAATACTTGGTCGGCCAACGCCTCCACCGAGGCGTCATCGGACACGTCAGTGAGGATCCCCGACACCCGCCCCGGGTGGGACGCCGACAGGGTGGCCACCGTGGTGTCCATCACGTCCTGCTCGACGTCGGCCACGACCACCGTGGCGTCGGCCTCCAGCAGAGCCCGGACGACCCCCCGCCCAATGCCGTTGGCCCCACCGGTAACGACGGCGACCGAGCCAGCGACCTCCAGCGGTGGGGGCCCGCTCAAGCGGCCACCTCCTGGGTCTGGTTCTGCGGGGCCATGCCCGGACAGCCCTTGGCCTTCTCGGGGATCTCCGAGTAGGAGATGCCACTGGCCACGTGGGCCTTGGTCGGGCAGTGCAGTTCGGCCAGGGGCCGCAACTTCTCAACGTCGAACTTGTAGAGCCTCGCCACGTTAGTGGTCAGCAACTTGGTGGCCTCGTCCTCAGTCATCTGCCCGAACGTCAAGCGCAGATGCTTGTCGGTGTGGGGGTGGGAGCCTTCGATGTGCGGGTAGTCCGAGCCCCACATCACGTTGTCAATGCCGATCTGACGCACGATCTCGGTCTCGGTGGGACGTAGGAAGCTGGCTCCCACATGACACTGCCGCTGCCAGTACTCCGACGGTCGCAGCGACATTTCCGCCACCGCCATGCCCCCAAAGATGGACTCCGATCCGTAGGTGGAGTACTTCATCCGTTCGTAGAAGGAGTCCAGCTTCTCAAGCGTGTCGGGCACCCAAGCCGTCCCTGTCTCGGTGTTGACCCACTGCAGGTTTGGGTGGCGTTCGAAAACCCCGGAGAACATCAGGTGCCAGAGTCCCCGGTGGCTCCACCAGGAGACTTCCAGCAGGAAGATGGCCAGCGAGGCCGGGAAGTGACTGCCGAAGCTCGGCGTGGCCCCACCCGAATGGTGGTTCAGCGGCATGTCGTTGGCCGCCGCTGCTTCCCAAATCGGTCGGTAGGCCCTGGAGTAGAGCGGGTCGAACGGCGAGTCGGGCGGGGCGCCGGGAACGAGGATCCCGCCTCGGAGCCCGTTCTCGGCCGCCCACTCAATCTCGGCCACCGAGCCCTCCACGTCGCCCAGGAAGATCTGAACGATGCCGGCCCTCCGTTCCGGGGCCTCAGAGACGAGGTCCAGCAGCCAGCGGTTGTGGGCCCGCAGGCCGGCCCACCGGTGCTCCATGTCGTCGTTGTAAGGCGGGGCCTCGAACTGGCTGGCCGCCGCCGGGGCAAATGGGGGCTGGGTGTTGGGGAACAGCACGGTGGCCACCACCCCGTCGGCCTCCTGCTCCCGCAACCTCCGTTCGCTTGACCAGTTCCGGTCGCCGTCCTCAACCGGGTCGCCGTCTACACCCACGTTCAGCGTGGACCGGGGAGAGTCTTTGAACTGTTCGGCGATGCGGGCCTGGGCTGCCTCGACGGACCGGGCCCAGTCGTCGAACTCCTCGTGGTACTTGGACTCCAGGTACCCCTTGTAGTCCCAGAGGTCGGCTCCGCAGTGGCTGTCGGCCGAGATGACGACGTGTCGTTCGCTCATGGCGTGGTCTCCCTGGTCGATCCGGTCAGGCATACTGCATCTCGCAGCCGTACTCGTCTAGCCACCACCGAGCCGTGCGGGTGGCCCCTTCGGCGGTACGCAGGTCGGGGTCCTGGCCTAGCTGCTCCGGGGTCGGCCCGACCCGGTCGGCAACCTGGCGCAGGCCTGCCTCGTCCAGCCCGTAGCAGTCGATGGCGTTGAGGCCCAGCAGCAGCCGGGCGTCCTCGATGGAGACGTCCCGGAAATCGTTCTCCAGGCGTTCCCGAGTGTGGGGCCACGATCCCTCGGGGTGCGGGTAGTCCGTACCCCACATCAGGGCGTCGATGCCGTGTGTGTGCCTGCGCCGGATCTCCTCGACCGACATGGTGGAGGCACCGATGAACACGTTCGTCCCGAAGTACTCCGACGGGAGGCGAGAGATGAGTCCCTTCATCCGGGAGCCCATCTTCTTGACCTTCCAACTGGCTCCGAAGTTGACGTCGGCCTTCCAGAGGATGTCCCCCACCCAGTAGGAGCCGCACTCGACCACCGCGTACCGGAGGTTCGGGTACTTGTCGAACTTCCCGGAGAAGAGGAGCTGCCAGAGGATCCGGTGGGTCCAGAACGGAACCTCGCTGATGTACATGGCCACGTTGTCGCCGTAACTGGGGAAGTCGGCCTCGCCGGAGTGGGTGTGCACGACCAGTCCGGCGTCGGCACACGCCGCCCAGAAGCGGTCGTAGTGGTCGGACCCGTAGGCCGGGAAACCGTGCCACATGGTCGGGACCATCACGCCCTTGATGCCCGGCCGGCCGGCCAAGGACTCGACTTCGGCCACAGCCAGATCCACGTCATGAGTAGCGGGCACCAGCGCCACCCCGGCACGGCGCACCGGTTCGGTGGCGCAGAACTCCTCCAACCAGCGATTATGTGCTCGGGCCCCCCCGAAGGCCAGCCGGGGGTCGGTGATCATGCCGGCGGCCAGGCCTGCGCCGAAGGGTGGGGATTCCTGGCCGGTGACGGCGTCGCCGTCGGCGAAGATGATCTCGCCGGCCACGCCGTCGGCGTCCAGCACCGGGTCGCGAACCTCCGGGTCGTAGGCGCCCTGCAGGCCCCACTCGTTCTCGCCCTCCCACTCGGCAAGAAACTCGGCGTTTACCTCCTCGGCGATTCGGCGCTGCTTGTGGCGCTCAGCCACGTAGACGTCGAACTCCTCGTGGAGGGCGGAGTCCAGGTACGGCCGGTATTCCTCACACTGCAGCCCGGCGTGGGTGTCGGACGAGACAACGATGTACGGCTCGTCGCCGGTACTCACCTGGCGGTCCATAGCTTCCTCCGGTTTCTCGGTCCTCGGGCAGCAATCGCCTCTTGGACAGTGTTCTATTCGATCTTGTACACTGTCGCAGAGATCACCCATGGAACACAACCCCGAGGCGCCGGAAATGCCGCTACCCGAACCGACCGGCAAGGGTTCCCGGCACTCCGGGCGCCGGGCTGGCATCGGAGCCCCAGAGATCCTGGACCGGGCCATCACCATGGTCGAGGCCGAAGGGGCCGACGCCCTGACCATGCGGCGCCTAGCCAACGAGCTGGACGTGGCCACAACCACCATCTACTGGCACGTCGGGAACCGCGCCGAGCTGATCACCGCTCTGGTCCGCCGCCACGGTGCCCGGCTGGCCGAGGCCCCTGTGGAGGGCGACACGGCACGCGACCGTGTCCTGGCTGTGGCCCGCCTCATCTGGGAGAGTGCCATCACCCACCGGGAGATCACCCGGTTAGCCAGCGCCCACGGGGCTGCGTCTCTCCACGCCCAGCATCTGGAGTTGGCCATGGCACGCGAGTTGCAAGAGTCCGGGGTGGTGGGCGAGGCGGCCCGTGACGCCCTGCGGGCCATCACGGCGTGCGTGGGTGGCTTCATCGTGACCACCATGCTGGACGACCTCGTCCCAGCCGACCACCGCCGCACCTCGGTGCTAGCCGACCTCGACGACCCGGGCCTAGACCCGGCAACCCGTGAGGCCCTGGCCACTAGCAGCGACCTGCCGTCGCTCTTCGAAGCCACGCTGCGAGCCGTGGTCGACTCAATAGTCCCCGCCGACCTGACGGCCAACGCCTACCTGTAATCCGGCCGACACGGGAACCCGGTCGGCGCCGACGGTCAGCTGTCGTAGCCGTAGGCGGTGGCTTTCGGCTTGACCGGCCGGGCCATCCACAGGGGTCGACGCAGCCCACCGGGTCCAGGACCGGGCCGGGTCTTAGCAAGCCATTCCTCGAAGACGTGGTGCGAGGCCTCGGTGTCGACCACCACGTCGCCGTAGGCGTCGCCGGCCTCTGCTGGGGCCACCGTGACCCGCTGAAGCCAGCAGTGCATGCCGCTGATCGGATCGGGCTGTACGGGGAAGGTCAGGTTCTGGTGCACGCCGGTGTCGGTCCACCAGATCAGCCCGGTGTCCGGGTCGTCGCTCCCATAGGGCGCCTGACCGTGCTCCCGGCGGAGCCGCCACCGACCGTCGTCATCCCGATCGATGGAGGCCTTACCCGTCCCCCAGGAGCGGGCCGCCTCCTCTTCCAACCGCCAACGGCCCATGTGGTGGCTGGCCGCAACCACGCCGGGACGGATCCCCTCCGTACGCCACGCCGAGATGACGAAGTGGCCGATCCGGGTCGTGATGCGGACTAGGCCGTTTTCTTCGATGTTCAGCTGTTCGGCGTCTGACGGATGCAACCACAGCGGATGGCGGTGGCTGATCTCGTTCAACCACTGGCTGTTGGACGATCGGGTGTGGATCAGGGTGGGGATCCGGAACGTCGGCACGAGAATCCGCTCACCGGCCGTCAGGTCCAGGTCCTCCCAGTGGACCTGGCTCCGGATAAAGGCCGGGAGCGCGTACTCGGGCCACCCCCAGTCGCGAATCGTCTCCGAGAAGAGCTCCAGCTTCTTGGACGGCGTCGGGAAGCCGAGCTTGGCCTGACCGTTAATGTCCACGGCCGGCGAGCCGTCGCCGATGAACGGCATGTGGCCGGCGATGTCGTCCAGCGACTCGTAGGAACCGGCCGTGCCCGGCCGACGCCACACCCCGTCTTAGTCGCGATCGGCGCCGACCAGGTCGACCTCCGGTACGTCCCGTTCGTACACCTTTACCTGGTCTCCGGGAAGGGCGAATGACCCCTTGCGCCGCATGTACTCCAAAGGCGCGAGGCCCTCGGCCTCGGCCGCCTCAGGAAGGCCGGGAACCGACCTCTCGAAGAGCATCGTGTAGTACTCGTCGAGCGTGAGCGGGGTTCCCGGGTTCTCCCAGCTCTCGAACTGGGACCGGATGCCCAGCGAGCCGTCTGGGTCGATGCGCCACGACAGGTCGATCCAGAACTCCTGTTCCTCCCACACCTCGCCCGGGTTGGCCTCGTAGGTGCGCTCGAACACCTCGCCGTCCAACTCGCGGTGGCGCCGGGCGACCGGCTGGCGGAACCCGATCCACCGGCCGTTGTGGGTCTCGAAACTGGATACGTCGTGGCGCTCCGCGGCATGCCCCATGGGGAGCACGTAGTCGGCGAACCACGCCGACTCGTTCCAGGTCGGCGTCAGCGCCACATGGCAGCCGATCTTCTCCGGGTCCCGGAGCACCTCCATCCAGGTAAAACCGTCTGGGTTGGTCCACAGCGGGTTGTAGACGCGGGTGAAGTAGGTGTCCAGCGTGGCCCGCCCGGCTTTCAGGAAGTGGGGCAGCAGCATCGACAGCTCATGGTGGGAGAGCGGGTACTCAATGGGCCACTGGAGCTCGTTCCAACGACCCTGGGGTTCGGGGTGGGCTGGGGTAACGGGGATGAACTTGTTCCAGCCGTTGGCGTTGGTCCCACCCTCGGTGCCCACCGAGCCGGTCAGTACGTTCAGGAACTGGAGGCACCGGGCCACCATCCAGCCACCCTCGTTGCCCGCCGACGAAGCCCGCCAGGTGTGTGATGCGAAGGCCCCTAAGCCGTCGCCGATGATGCCGGCCACGGTCCGGATGCGGTCCTCGTCGATACCGCACATCCGGGCCGCGGCAGCCGGCGTGTAGTCGGCGTAGTGGTCGAGCAGGGCTGGGCCCACGTTGTTAAACACCGGATCCAGATCGGGTCGGGGCTCCCGAAGGAAAGTCTCCCAGTTGACCCAACGCTCGAAGAAGGCCTGGTCCCAAGTGTCGTTCTCGACCAGTAGGCGGGCGATGGCCAGCAGCAGGAAGGCCTCGGTGCCCGGCCACGCTGAAAACCAGTGGTCGGCCTTGGAGGCCGTGTTAGACAGACGCGGGTCGACGCAGATGACGGTCGCGCCGTTCTGCTGCCCCTCGATGATCCGCTGGGCGTGGGGGTTGAAGTAGTGGCCGGCCTCCAAGTGCGATGAAATGAGGAAGATCACCTTGGCGTTAGCAAAGTCGGCCGACGGTCGGTCGAAGCCCATCCAGGAGGCGTAGCCCACCCGGGCACCGCTAGAGCAGATGTTGGTGTGGCTGTTGTGGCCGTCGATCCCCCACGAGTGAAGCACCCGTTCCATGTAGCTGTCGTCGCCCATCCGACCGACGTGGTACATAACCTCGTGGTGGCGGTCCTCGCGGAACGCCCGGCCGATCCGACCACCGATGTCGTCGAGAGCCTGATCCCAACTGACGCGCTCCCATAGGCCCTCTCCCCGCTCACCGACCCGCTTCATCGGGTACAAGATCCGCTCGGGGTCCTCGACCTGGTTGATGGTGGCCGGGCCTTTAGCGCAGTTCCGGCCCCGACTGGCCGGGTGAACCGGGTTGCCCTCGAACTTGGTGATCCGGCCCGTCTCCTTGTCCACCCAGGCCAGCAGGCCGCAGTTGGCCTCGCAGTTGAAACAGGTGGTGGGAACGAGGCGATGGGCCCGCCGGACCTTCGTGGGCCAGGCGGCGGCGTCCAGGGACTCCACGTGGTCCCAGGTCTCCTCGGGCGGATAGCTGGAGAGCCCGGCGGTGGTTCCGTCAGTGGTCATCGTTGTGCTCCGGATCGTGGCCTAGGAGAGCGGGACCGACTGGCCGGCTCGCACGTAGGCGTCCTCGTAGGCGAACAGGCCGTATAGGGCGGCCAGAGGGACGAGCGGCTGGACCGGACCGGACCAGTCGAAGACGATCTCGCCGAATATGACGTCCAGGCCAAGGAACACCAGCGAGAAGGCCGTGCAGAAAGCGAACTCGCGGTAACGCTTCCGCTGGCCGCCTCGCCGTAACTCGGCCAGGGCCATGGTCACGTGGCGGGAGTGCCCGCCGGTCAGCTCGGCGGCCACGAGTCCGGCGTTGGCCACCAGGCCGGCCAGGAAGGCCCACTTGACAGCCCCGTGGGACGGAACGTCCAGGAACAGGTCGAACAGCGAATAGACGGCCCCACCGGCCATGACGGCCTGGCTCACCAGCACCGGCAGCAGAAGCGGTTCCTGCCACAGGTCCCGACCCTCGCACTGGCCAAACAGGAATGCCGTATACCCGGCCGTTCCCAGAGCCAGTAGGACGGTCGGAACCACTAGCGCTGCAAGCACGCCCCCGGCGCCGACCAAGCCGGCGATCCACCAGGCGGCCAGGCAGGCCGCGAAGGCACCAAGGACCCAGGCCCCCTTGACCAGCCAAGATGTTCGGTTGCCTCGGGTAAGCAGGTAGACGAATCGCTTCGGTTGCTTGAGGTCACCGACCAGCAGCACCCCGGTGAGGACCAGGAACGCACCGGCCACCACGGGGGGAACCACGCCGACAGCCGTTCGGTCGTCCCCGTGCCCGAGGAGGACCAGAAGGGCGGCCACCAGCATCACGCCGGCGGCAATGGCCTTGGTAACCAGGTACCCCGACACCATTGATCCCCAGACCGGCGGATGCTGGGTGGTGTAGGTGGTGCGGGCCATGTCCTGTCCGTCGTCTCGTACGGGGGCGGCGGTCAACGCGACCGGCGTGGGTGTGGAGTGGGCGGGCGTTGTGTCGGCCCAGATCATTCCGTCGCCGGCGATGGCTGAGGCCAGAGGGTCCAGCGAAGCCGACGTGGCACCCGTGTAGACAACCTTGGGCCGAGTGTTCTGCTCCGGTGAGCGGACCATCCCGCCGGCGGCGTGGAGGCGGGAGATCTCCGACGACGGATCGTCTAGGTCGCCGACTCTGATGGCCTGGGTGGGGCACACCACGACGCACGACGGCTCCAGGCCGTCCTCCACTCGGTGGTTGCAGAAATTGCACTTGTGGGCAGTGTTCGTCTGCGGGTTGAGGTAGATGGCGTCGTAGGGGCAGGCGTTCATGCACGCCTTGCAGCCGATGCAGTTGTCGTCGTCGAAGTCGACAACGCCGTTGTCGGAGCGAAAGAGTGCTGAGGTCGGGCAGATGGTCATGCACGGGGCGTCGTCACAGTGGTTGCACCGCATGACCGAGAAGTGGCGTTCGGTATTCGGATGGGTTCCGGTCTCCACGTACTTGAGCCACGTGCGGTTGACGCCCAGCGGAATATCGTGCTCACTCTTGCAGGCCACCGTGCAGGCGTGGCAGCCGATGCAACTCCCGGAGTCCAGGACGAAGCCGAGGCGGGTCATGGCAAAAGCACTCGTCGAATCGTCAGAACGTGCGGTCGGATCAGACGGGCACGGTCGCCATCTGCCGGATGCCGGCACACAGCAGGTCGACCAGGTGGTTGAAGCTGTCGTCCAGGTCGAGGGCGTAGGGGTGCCCGTCACCCGACTCGAGGTGGGCGAAGCCGTGGAACACGCTCCGCATGGAACGGGCGGCGTGGACGCGGTCGACGTCGCTCAGCCCGTAGGCGGTTAGGGCCTGACCCAGCACCTCGACCACCCGCTCCACCGCTTCCTCCAGTTCCGGGTCTGTGGCGCACGGATAGCGGTCGGTCGCCGCGTAGAGGCCCGGATGGTCGGCCACCATGGACCGCCACGCCGCGCCCATGGCCCGCACGGCATCGTCCCCGGCCATTCCCACGGCAGCCGCCCCCAGGCGGTCGGCCAGGATTCCGCGACCCCGGAGGCCGAGAGCCCGGATCAGAGCGTCGAAGTTGTCGACGTGGCGGTACAGGGCCGGCTGGCGCACGCCCAGGTGCTCGGCCACCCGGGTGAGGGTCACGGCGTCCAGCCCTTCGGCGTCGGCCAGGGCCGCCGCGCTCTCCACCACCTGCTGCGTGTCCAGGGTCCCTCGGCTCACCCCCGAATCCTACTGTTAGATGCTCTTACCTTCCAGTTAGGAGCGGTTCTGTTTTCGTGAGCCAACCCTGACTCGACCATCGGTCGCCTACCAGACGACCAGGACGGCTCCGGCGGTCACCAGCAAAGAACCCCAGAGTGCCCGGGGACCGAGGGCCTCCCGGGCCAGCAGCACTCCGAGCACCACAGAGACCTGGCGTAGCCCGGCCACCTGCCCGGCCTGGGCCTGCTGAAAGGCCAACAGGACGAGGGCGTACGCCCCTCCCTGGCCGGCGCCTACGACCGCCGAATCACCCAGCACGGGCCGCATCCGGACCCACCCCGGCCGTCGCCCCAGGAGCACGGCTCCTGAACTGAGGATCATGACCATCGACAGGTAGCCCAGTAATCCCGTCAGGTCCACCGACCGGGCGTCAATGAGCGAGTAGGCAACCGTGCACAGGCCGGTGATCGCGGCCAGCACCACGGCACGTCTCTCCTGGAGCTGGTTGCCCAACCCGGCCAGGACCAGGAGCCCTCCCACCAATACCACCAATCCGGCGGCCGTGGCCGCCGTCGGCGTCTCATCCAGCAGCAGCCACCCGCCGAGGCCGACCAGCAGGGGGGCGGTACCCCGAGAAATTGGGTAGGCGACACTCAGGCTGCCCGTCCGGTAGGCGGTCCCCAGCAGGGCCATGTACCCCCCTTGGGCCGCCGCGGAGGCCACCACCCAGCCCGGAACCTCGGATGGTGGATCGAACCAGACTGCCGGAAGCAGGACGATGCCCACCAGGAGATAGGACAGGGCCACGGTCGTCTCCGGGTCGGCCGACCGGTGGAGGCGGGTGTTCCAGCCCGCGTGGAGGACGGTCGAGACGAGGACCAGGAGGACGGCGGTAGCCGGCATGGGGTGGCGTCGGTCAGGCCGTGGCGCGGGCCTGCAGCCCAGCGATCACCGCCACGTCTACGACGTCGTCGGCCGAACAGCCTCGTGACAGGTCGTGAATGACCCCGTCGAGGCCCTGGAGCAGTGGCCCGAAGGCCCGGGCTCCGCCCAACCTCTCAGTGATCTTGTAGGCAATGTTGCCGCTGTCCAGGTCGGGGAACACGAACACGTTGGCCGATCCGGCTACCGGCGACCCCGGAGCCTTGGCCGCCGCCACCTCAGGCACCCATGCTGTGTCGAACTGGAGCTCACCGTCTACGGCCAGGCCGGGCCACCGGTTGGCAACCAGTGCCGTAGCCTCCCGGACCTTGTCGACCCTTGGGTGTTCGGCACTCCCCCGGGTCGAAAACGACAACAGAGCCACCCGTGGTTCTTCGTTAACCAGCGCGGCGAAGGTCGCGGCAGTGGCCGATGCAATAGAGGCCAGTTGGGCGGCATCCGGGTCGGGCACTACGCCGCAGTCTCCGTAGGCCAACGGACGGCCATCGGGCAGGACCAGGAGGAAGCAGCTGGACACCACCTCGGCACCCGACGCCATCCCAATCACCCGCAGGCCGGCACGGACCACGTCGGCCGTGGGCCGAGTCGCCCCGGCCACCGCGGCGTCGGCTACCCCGGACCGGACCAGCACGGCGGCCGCCACCACCGGGTCGTCGGGATCCAGACCCGCCTCAATAGCTCGGGCCATGGCCTCGCCCTGACGGGCGTCGGCGGGGTCCACTGTCGGGGGAACCGGCACGGCCAGGCCCTCGTCGACCAGGCGGGCCGTCGCCTCGTCGGCCCGCGGATCTCCGGCATCGGCCAGGACCACCCGAGCCGGATCGGCGGCCGCCCGGGCGTACCAGCCGGCAACGATCGGGGTGGGACGGATCATCCGGGAGGGCGTCAGCCCTTGCCTCGCCAGGGGATGAGACGTCGTTCCAGAAACCGCATGATGAGGTCCATGGTCACGCCGATGACCCCGATGATGATGATCGACACCACAACGATGTCCATCCGGAAGAACTTCGAGGCGGCAAAGATCATGGCTCCCAGGCCGGTGGTAGTTCCGGTGAGTTCTGCGGCCACCAGGGTCCCCCAGCACACGCCGAGGGCCACCCGCATCCCAGTGAAGATGTCGGGTAGGGCGTTCGGGAGGATCACGTAGCGCAGGATCTGCCACCTGTTGGCCCCCAACGAGTAGGCAGCGTGGACCTTGGAGCCCTGTACGCCCAGCACGCCGGCCCTCGCCGCGATGATCATGATCCACACGGCGGCGAAGAACAGGAGGTTGACCTTCGAGCCCTCGCCGATGCCGAACCACACGATGAACAGCGGTAGAAGGGCCAGGGGCGGCACGGGGCGGAGGAGTTCCACGATGGGGTCGAAGATGCCCCGGAGCCGGTTGGAAAGTCCCATGGCGAAGCCCACAGGCACGCCCACCACCACCCCGTAGGCGAGGCCCTTGAGCACCCGCCACAGGCTGGCCCAGGTGTGGTCCCACAACCCGACCCGCCGGTAGCCGCTGTTCACGAGCTCGAAGAAGGCATCCCAACTCTGGCGGAGCGACGGGAAGGTGCGGTCGTTGACCATGGGGTCCGGTCCCCGCTTGATCCACCACCAGACCAGGAACAGGAAAATCAACGATGCGATGCTCCACGATGGCGAGCCTTTGACCTCCGAGGCGTCCCCGAAGGTCACCGTCTTGCGGGCACCGGCACTCCTGTTGCGGCCAGCAGGCCGGAAGCGGGCCAAGGCGGTCATGACACCGCCCCCTCGTGGCCCATGATCTGCTCCTCCATCTCCCAGATGAGAGACAGCAGCTCCTCCCGCTTGGCGATGAACTCGGGAGAGGCCTTCATCTCGCGCGGATCTACGTCCAGGCCATCCTTGGCGAAGGGCAGTTCGTACTCCCGCTCGATCCGACCCGGCCGGGGGGCCATCACGAACAGGCGGTCCCCCAGGTAGAGGGCCTCTTCCACACTGTGAGTGACCAGGACGATCGTCTTGCCGGTCTCCTGCCAGAGTTTGAGGATGAGCCCCTGCATCTTCTCCCGGGTGAGGGCGTCAAGGGCACCGAGTGGCTCGTCCATGAGGATGACCTCGGGGTCGTTAGCCAGGCAGCGGGCTAGGGCGACGCGCTGCTGCATCCCACCCGACAGCTCATAAACCGCCTTGTCGCCAAAGCCCTGGAGCCCGACGGTGGAAAGCAGGTCACGGACCAGGGTCTCGGTCTCCGAGCGCTTCTTCCGGTTCATCCGGGGTCCGAAGGCCACGTTTTGGGAGACCGTCTGCCACTCGAACAGGGCGCCCTGCTGGAACACCATGCCCCGTTCCTGTCCGGGACCGGTGATGGGGTCCCCTCCCAGGGTGACCGAGCCGGAGGTCGGCGCCAGAAAGCCGGCGATGATGTTGAGCAGCGTGGTCTTCCCGCACCCCGAGGGCCCGAGCAACGTCAGGAGCCGTCCTGCCTTGAGGTCGAAAGAGACGTTGTGCAGGGCCTCGACCGAACCGCCCTTCGGCAGCTCGTAGACCATGCCCAGCCCATCGACCGAGAGATCCTTCATCTGGTCACTCCCCTTGCCCCACCGCGCTGGGCGGAGCCTCGCAGATCGTAGGGCAGGCCGGTCGGCCGGTTGCCCGAAGTCCGGTCAGTCGTTCCCGGCCAGCCAGGCGTCGATCCGGTCGGCCACCCGGTCGACCCGGGCCACCAGGTCGTCGATCACCGCCCGATCGGCAACCAGGGGCGGCGAGATGGTCAGGCCGGTATAACCACGGTCGTCGGGACGGACCGTCATGCGCTCCTCGCGAACCATGCCGCCCAGGGCGCCACCCCGTAGGCCGGCCTCCTGGGTCGTGCTGAGGTCCCGGTCGGTGCCCGAGTCCGCGCACAGGTCGACGGCGTAGAAGAAGCCGGTACCCCGGACCTCCCGGACGCAGGCATGGGCTTCGCCCATGGCCCGGAGCTGGTCTGTGAAGTAGCCCTCGGTGTCCAAAACGTGCTGCATCACTCCCTCGTCGCGCATCGCGGTCATGTTGGCAACGGCCACTGCGGTGGCCACCGGATGGCCCCCGAAGGTGGAACCGTGCACGTACGAGCCAATGGACGAGTCGAAGACCTCGTCGACCAGCGGGCCCCGGATGACCACGCCACCCAAGGGCTGGTAGGCCGACGTGACACCTTTGGCGAAGGTAATCATGTCGGGCACCACACCGTTGCGCTCGCTGGCGAACCAGTGGCCGAACCGGCCGAACGAGCAGATGACCTCGTCGGCCACCAGCAGCACGCCGTACCGGTCGCAGATGCGGCGGAGTTCCTGCCAGTACCCGTCGGGCGGGACCAGGGCGCCACCACCGTTCTGGATCGGCTCGGCGATAACCATGGAAACCGTCTCTGGGCCCTCGGCCAAGATGGTCTCCTCGATGGCCTGCACGCAGGACAACTCGGCCACCGGGGTGCCAGCCGGTGAGGTGCACTGCCGGGTGTTGGGCACGTGGCGGGTGCCGTCCGACAGCATCGGCAGGTAGGGATCCCGGAACTTGGGGATGCCGGTCACCGAGAGCGCCCCCAGGGTGGTGCCGTGATAGGCCCAGTTGCGGGAGATGACCTTGTACCGGTCCTCGTCTCCCCGGGCCAGATGGTAATTACGGGCGAATTTGATGGCTGACTCCACGGCCTCGGACCCTGAGCTCACGAAAAAGGTCTCGCTCAGATCCCCGGGAGCGAAGCCGGCGATCATGGTCGCCGCTTCGATGGATGGCGGGTGTGCGAAGCCCCAGTTGGTGGAGTAGGCCAGCTTGTCCATCTGCTTGGCTGCGGCAGCCGATAGGTCTGGTCGCCCGTGGCCGATATTGACGCAGAACAGGCCGGCTAAGCCGTCCAGGTACTCGTTGCCGTCGACGTCGTAGAGGTAGCAGCCCTCGCCGCGTTCGATGACGGGCAGGCTGTCGCTGTGCCATGCCGCCTTCGGGGTGAAGTGGGGTACGAGGTGCTTCCTGGCCAGTTCCCGATGGGTGCTCATGGGATCTCCCGGGGTTTCGGGTCGTACACTCCTGCGAACTTGATGTCGACCGTCGGCCTCGCTGGAGTTAGAGTTCGTAACCTATTAGCGATTCGATCTAACGGCAAGGTCCCGTCGGAACCACCGTCGACAATACGAAAGAGTCGCCGTCTATGGCCAAGCAAGTCCCCGATCGGGCCCAGGTCGTCATCATCGGTGGTGGCATAGTCGGCGCCAGCGTGGCCTACCACCTTGCTGAACTGGGCTGGGACGACGTGGTCCTGCTGGAGCGCAACACGCTGACCAGCGGCACCACCTGGCACGCGGCTGGCCTCGTTGGCTGCCTCCGGGCCACCCACAACATGACCCGTTTGGCCGCCTACTCGGCTGAGCTGTACGACACCCTTGAGCACGAGATGGGTCACCCCACCGGTTTCCGGAAGGTCGGATCGCTCAGCGTGGCCGACAACCCGGAACGAATGGAGGAACTCGTCCGGGGCGCCGGCATGGCCAACGCCTTCGACGTGGACGTCGAGGTAATCACCGCCGAGGACCTCTGCGGGCGCTACCCGCTGCTCAACCCCGAGGGGATCGTCGGTGGCGTGTGGCTGCCCGGCGATGGCCAAGCCTCGCCAGTCGACACCACTATGGCCTTGGCCGCCGTAGCCAAGGAGAAGGGCGTCCGGATCCTTGAGGGCGTATCGGTGGGGCGCATCCGCACCGCCGACGGCCGAGCTGTCGGCGTGGACACCGACCAGGGCCCGATCGACGCCGAACACGTCGTCACGGCAGCCGGCATGTGGTCACACCAGCTGGGCCGCGACATCGGTGTCAACATCCCGCTGCACGCCTGCGAGCACTTCTACCTGGTCACCGAACCGATCCCGAACCTGCCGTCGGGCCTGCCGGTATTGCGCGACACCGACAACTGTATTTATGTCAAGGAGGAGGCTGGCCGCTTGATGGTCGGGGCCTTCGAGCCGGTGGCCAAGCCGTTCGGTATGGACGGCATCCCCACCGACCGGCCGTTTATGCAGCTCGACGAGGACTGGGAGCACCTGGCCCCAGTGTGGGAGGCAGCGTGCAAGCGCATCCCGGCCCTCGTCGACGTGGGCATCCGCCTGTTTTTCAACGGTCCCGAGTCATTCACCCCCGACGACCGATACCTACTGGGCGAAACCCCGGAGCTACGCAACCACTGGGTGGCTACCGGCTTCAACTCCATCGGCATGCAGTCGGCCGGAGGAGCCGGCAAGGTGCTCGCCGAGTGGATCGTCAACGGGCGGCCCCCCATGGACCTGTGGGACGTCGACATCCGCCGCATGCAGCCCTTCCAGACCAACCGCCGGTACCTCCACGACCGGTCGATTGAGGCCCTCGGTCTGCTGTACGCCATGCACTGGCCGTTCCGCCAGGTCGAAACGGCCCGTGGCGTTCGCCGCTCCCCGGTCCATGACCGCCTTGTTGACCTTGGGGCCTGCCACGGTGAGAACGGCGGCTGGGAACGGCCGAACTGGTACGCCCCTGAGGGCGTGGAGCCGGTCTACGAGTACACCTACGGGCGCCAGAACTGGTTCGAACACTCGGCGGCCGAGCACCGGGCCTGCCGGGAGGGTGCGGCCCTGTTCGACCAGACCTCGCTGGCCAAGTTGCTCGTCCAGGGTCCCGACGCTCACGCCGTGTTGAACCGGATCTCGTCGGCCGACATCGACGTCGAACCGGGCACCTCGGTGTACACCACATGGCTGAACGATCGGGGCGGGATCGAAGCCGACCTCACTGTCAACCGCCTAGACGAGGAAAGGTTCCTGGTAGTCACCGCCTACACCACCCAGGTCAAGGACGCCGACTGGATCGCCCGCAATACCCCAGACAACGCCCGCATGACGGTCACCGACGTAACCTCCGGCTACGCCGTGCTGGGCGTGTTCGGCCCTCGGGCCCGCGACATAGTGGCGCCGCTGACCGACGCCGACCTGTCTAACAAGGCCTTCCCCTTCGGGACCCTGCAAGAGATCGACCTGGCCTACGCCCGGGCTATCGCCGTACGCCGGACCTACATGGGCGAGCTGGGCTGGGAGCTGTACGTACCTACCGAGTTCGCCGTCAGCGCCTTCGACGCCCTCTGGGAGTCCGGCGCTTCGGCCGGCCTCACCCCTGCCGGCTATCACGCCATGAACTCCCTGCGGATGGAGAAGGCCTACCGCCACTGGGGCGACGACATCGCCGAGGAGGACACGCCGCTGGAGGCCGGCCTCTCTTGGGGAGTGGCCTTCGACAAGCCCGGCGGCTTCCTCGGTCGGGAAGCCCTGTTAGCCCAGAAGGAGACGGGGATAACGCGGAGGCTGGTCCAGTTCCGCCTCGACGACCCCGAACCGTTGCTCTACCACGACGAGACGGTGTTCCGGGATGGCGCTCTGGTGGGCCGTATCACCTCGGGCATGTACGGCCACACGGTGGGCGGGGCCTTGGGTATGGCCTATGTGGGCTGCGAGCCGGACACCCCTAGGGCCGCCGTCATCGAGGGCACTTTCGAGGTGTCGGTGAACGGCGTACTGGTTCCGGCGACGGCCTCCTACCGACCGTTCTATGACCCGGACAGCCTGCAGGTCCGTCTGTAGGCCGTTCCGGTACGGGAACCGTCCCGTTCGCCCGGACCGGTCAGTCCAGTGGGGCGTCGAGCAGGGACTCCAGAAGGCGAGCCAGGACCTCTCGGTCTCCTGCCCCGAGAGCTGCGTAGAGGCCGCGTTCTACCTCATGTTGGCCCGCGTAGGCATCGCGCACCGCGTCCTCGCCGGTCGGGGTCAGCGACACGGTCACCAGCCGGCGGTCGTCGTGCTCTCTGGACCGCACCACGTGGCCGTCGCGTTCCAGGGTGTTGACCGCGCTGGACACCGAGGCTCGAGACAGGCCGGCCAGCACAGCAATCCGGTGGGCGGCCAGCGGACCACAGGCCCAGACGGTGAACAGGATTCGGAACCTCGCCGTGGACAGGTTGCGCGGCCGGTGGACCGCCGACTCCACATGTCGGGTAAACCGGTTGGCCGCCCGGGTCAGGGCGAACGACAGGCGGAAGAGATCGAGATCGACGCCCGGATCCGACCCGGCCACCCGGTCGGTGGCCTGCTTCAGGAACGGGTCGGAACGCGGCCCATTGATCATGGGTCGGTAGTGGCCAGGCCCGCCTCGTCACCCAGGTAGGCGGCAATCACCGCCGGGTCTCGCTGCACGTCGGCCGGCACGCCCTCGGCGATCTTTTGTCCGAAGTCCAGCACCAGCACCCGGTCGGCGATATCCATGACCAGGCCCATGTCGTGCTCCACCAGGACGACCGAGATGCCGAGTTCCTCCCGGATGTCGAGGATGAACCGGGCCATGTCCTCGGTCTCCTCCAGGTTCATACCGGCCACTGGCTCGTCCAGCAGGAGCAGTTCCGGCTCCATGGCCAGCGCCCGGCCCAGTTCCACGCGCTTCTGGAAGCCGTAGGGCAGCAACGCCACCGGGTGCTTCCGCCACTGTTCGATCTCCAGGAAGTCGATGATGTCCTCTACGACCCGCCGGTGCTCCATCTCCTCGCGCTTGGCTGGCCCGAACCACAGGGCGCCGGCCAACCAGGACCGCTTCATTCGGATGTGGCGACCTAGCAGCAGGTTCTCCAGCACCGTCATATGCGGGAAAAGCTCGATGTTCTGGAACGTACGGGCGATGCCTAGTTCGGCCACCCGGTCTGGGCGACTGCCCATGATGGACTCGCCCTTCCATCGGATGTCGCCCTCCTGCGGGTGGTACACCTGGCTGATGCTGTTAAAAATCGAAGTCTTACCGGCTCCGTTGGGACCGATGATGGCGTACAACTCTTCGGTCCTGACCTGGAAGGACACGTCGGTGATGGCCTTGACGCCCTTGAACGAGAGGCTGATGCCGTCCACCTCAAGCAGTAGCTCGTTCTGCTGGGGGCCGTTCATGACAGCCACCGCTTCCGCCGCTTGTAGTGCTTCACCTCGCGGAACGACTTTCGGTCGCCCCCATCGCCATGGAGGCCGAGGTAGAACTCCTGGACGTCCTCGTCCTTGAGGAGCTTGGCAGCCTCGCCGTCCATGACGATCTTGCCGGTCTCCATGATGTAGCCGTAGTCGGCGATGGACAGGGCCATGTTGGCGTTCTGCTCGATGAGCAGGACGCTGGTCCCTGACCGGTTGATCTCGACGATGGTGTCGCGGATTTGGGCCACCAGTTTGGGGGCCAAGCCCAGGGACGGCTCGTCAAGAATGAGCAACTTCGGGTTCGACATCAGCGCTCGCCCGATAGCGAGCATCTGCTGCTCACCGCCCGACAAATAGCCCGCCGTAGCGGTCCGTCGGTCGGCCAACACCGGGAACATCGTCATGACCCGGTCGTGGGCTTCGGTGATCGAGGCCCGGTCGTTGTTGGTGATCCCTCCTGTGACCAGGTTCTCGTCAACGGTGAGTTCGGCGAATACCCGGCGACCCTCCATCACCTGGGTGATCCCCGACCGCACAATTTGTGACGGTTCTAGGTCGTCGATGCGCTCACCAGCAAGGGTGACGGTCCCCTTGGTGATCTTGCCCTCATGAACGTCCAACAGCCCGGTGATGGCACGTGTTGTCGTTGTCTTGCCGGCACCGTTCGCCCCCAGGAGGGCCACAATCTGCCCATCTGGCACCTCAATGGATAGGCCGCGCAGGACGAGGATGACCTCGTTGTAGACCACTTCTAGGTTGGCCACTTCAAGCATCAACGACCCCTAATGACCGATTGGCCCCGGCGCGACGGGCGGAGGGGGCGCCCGGCAAGCCGGCCGCCCCCTCGTTCCATCAATTTCGGTTCTTCGTCAGATGATCAGCCAGCAGAGAAGCAGGCACTCTCATAGACGTGGTCGCGGGCCAGGTCCGACATGATCGGGCCGTCGGCCAGCAATACCGAACCTGTGCTTCCGCCACCAGCAACCGTGGCCGCGACATCGAACAGGTCGGCCTGGATGTCGAAGATGTACGACTCCCTCACGATGAAGTCGTTCACCTCGCCGCCGTAGCCCTGGTTGGGAGCAAGGCCCTGATAGTCCACGACCGTCTCGTTGGCCGCCGCAATCACACCGGCACGGGTCATGTCCTTGTTCTTGGCTGCGGTCTCGAGGATCTGGTGCGTAGCCATGGCCTCGGTCCAGCCCACCGCGTAGACATCCGAGAGAGGCTTGTCCGGGATCCGGGCCTGAAGCTCCGCCACCATGTTCTCCATGCCTGGTGCGTCACCAGTGTTCCACGCCAGCACATAGCTCGACTGGTAGTAGACCGCGTCAAGCGCCGGTGCCAGCGGCGTGGCCAACAGCATGTAGTTGTAGGTCGGCGAGTTGCCCGACCAGGTCGGCGTGAAGCCCTGAGCGGCGGCGCCACCGAAGATCTCGGCGAACACCCCCGGTCCCACGGTTGCCCACACCAGGTTGGCACCTGAATCGATCAGACCGGCAATAACCGGCGTCTGATCGGCACCGGGGATGGCTGCTCCCTCTCCGTCATAGACGACTTCAATGCCCAGGGCCTCTGCGGCCATCTTGGCACCGGTCGCACCGTCCTGCCC
This sequence comes from Acidimicrobiales bacterium, assembly GCA_022451505.1. Lineage (GTDB taxonomy): Bacteria > Actinomycetota > Acidimicrobiia > Acidimicrobiales > MedAcidi-G1 > UBA9410. The sequence goes on from JAKURX010000010.1 coordinate 30,106, forward strand.
GTACTCACCCGGGTAGGAAATGACGGCAAGTTTGACGTCGCCCTCAACAACGTTGCTGGCCAGCCAGTCCACACCGTTCATCGACTCGTAGCAGTAGTTGGTGTACGACTCGAAAACGTTCTTGCCGAACGCCGGATCAGGCCAACCGGAGTACCACGACAACGGGATGGCTCCCAGGCCATCCGCAACCAGATCCTCGGCGATCGCTGCGGTGTGCGGCGAACCGGTCGACTGGCTGAGGAATACGACACCAGAGCCTTCGTCCTTCATCGCCTCGTAGCGTTCGAGGTGGGTCGGCACGTCGTAGGCGTTGTCCATTACGACGAAGTCGACCTGCTTGCCGTCGATCCCGCCGTTTTCGTTGACCATGTTCCAGTACGAGGTCTGGGCATCGATGATCTGGACGACCAGCGGGGCGAAGATGCCACTGAGGTCGGCAATAGCGCCGATCCGAATGGTGTCATCTGTGACCCCATAGTCGTAAGCGGTAGGAACGACTACGACCTCGACGTCGTCGATTGCCTCGAGGAACGCTGTGTTGACGAAGGCGTCATAGGAGTCCAGCGCCTTGGGGATCTCTCCCTGCTCGACGAAGAAGTCCATCTGCTGCTTCATCACGTCCTGGACGGTTCCGCCCAGCCACGCGTCGGACAACTGGGTCGCCCGATCCGGGAACGAGAACATGTCCAGCAGAGCGTTTGAACCCTCCACC
>JAKURX010000100.1 GCA_022451505.1 Acidimicrobiales bacterium
TCCCCGGTGGTGGTCATGCCGACGAAGGTTCCCTGATCGACAGCCGCCTCGACCTCGTTGCCCACGCCCTCGTTGCTCCCCCAGTAGGCGAACGTCGGCCGGTCGAGGTTGCCAATGAGGTCGATGTCGCTGGACCGAGCCGAGCGGACGGGACCTACCCGCAGAGGCACCTCACTGTGGTACACGGCCAGGAAGCGGGTCACCCCGTTCTCGATGTGGGCCTCGTACACCACGTCGGCGGCCTCCAGCCCGACGTGGGGCAGGGACCGGGAGTCGTTGTTCCCCACTTTGATGACCAGGGCTGGACGGCCGCTGGTGCCGTCGGGGGCCGGCAGGCCGGTGAGCGGGTGGACGGCACCCGTCCACCCGCTGATAGTCGTCGTGGTGGCCACCCCCAACGTGGTGGTAGCTGGGATGGTGGTGGCCGGAACGGTGTCGGCCGAGACCGCCTCAGTGGTGGGAACCTCGACCACGGTGGTGGTGGGCGCCGGGGCAGCGGTGGTCGGGGCGATGGTGGGCAGCGTCTGCGACGAACCCCCTCCTCCGCAGGCCGAGGCGGTCAGGACAGCACCGAGGACGGGGGCCAGCAGCCGAAGGGGGGTCCGGAGGTCAGGCATCAGCACTCCTCCAAGGCGGCGACCCGGAGGTCGACCGTCGGGTGGATAGATGTCTGGACGTCGGTCCGGCCGTCGGGCTGAAGCAGCCAAAGGCGAGACGTCGAAGACGGCACGTCCACCGTGGCCCCCAGTTCAGCCAGCGCCCGGAGGGCGGACTGCATGCCGGGCGGGAATCTCGTCAGGTCGGCGCCATGGAGGTCGGTGCGGACCATGCGGTCCGGTCCGTCCGACCCGGCGGCCAGCCCCAGCGAGGCGCCGGGAATCCGGCCCATGGAGGCGGCCGTGGTCTCGATCCTCAAGTGGCCGTCGGCGCACCGGACCAGGAGGTGGGCCACCAGGGCCTCCAGCTCGACCAGCCCCAGGCGATCGACGGCCCCGGTGGTCAGGACGATCGACGCTCCGTCGGGGCCGGCCAGAGCGGCAGCGTTGCCGGCCGGCGAGTCGATCACGAACAGGCCCGGGTGCTCGATGCCGTGGGTGAGGCATAGCCCGTCGACTGTGTTGTGGAGCCGGGGGAACTCGCCGACGAGGGCCGGGCGGGCCGACAGGGCGCGCCGCACGGCTCCCGCCGAGCGCCGGCCCACCACGATGCCGCTCCCGACGGCCACCACGGCGGCCACCACCAGCGCCGGCACGGGCCCCAGGCCAACCAGGAAGGTCACCGCGGCGACGGCGAGGCCCACCAAGGTGGCCGGCACCACGGTGGGGCTAGGCAATCGGGACATGGGCGGGGAGGGCCTCGGAAGGTTTGCGGACGGTGGACCGCCGGTAGGGCGATCGTCTGGCTGACCAGCATGCTACGCCTCCGACCGGTCCTCCCGGAGCCCGCTCCGGCACATCCAGTGCGGGTGGTGACCGGTCAGCCGATCCGGGCCGCGGTCCGCTCCCCCACCACCTCGGCGTAGGCCTCCAGGTACCGGTCGGCCAGGCGCCGCATCGAGAACTGCTCGGCCCGGGCTCGGCCGCTGGCCACCAGGCGGTCGGCCAGGTCGGGATTGCAGAGCACCTTGTCGATGGCCGTGCCCAGGGCCCGTGCGTCGCCGGGTGGCACCAAGAGGGCGTCGTTGCCACCCTGAGCCACCCCGGAGTAGCCGGGGATGTCGCTGGCCACCACCGGAGTTTCGCAGGCCATGCCCTCCAGGAGCACCACGCCGAACGACTCGCCGCGTAGCGACGGGGCACAGAAGACATCAGCGCCCCGGATCCGCTCCGTGCGCTCCTCGTCGGAGATCCGACCCAGCCACGAGATGCGGGCGTCGCCAGCCGTCCTGGCCCGTAGGTCACCGGTCTCCGGGCCGTCGCCGGCCACCCAGAGCCGGACGTCGGGCGGGAGGTGCGACATGGCGTCCAGCAGCACGGCCAGGCCCTTGCGGGGCTCGTGTCGCCCGATGAAGAAGACGGTCGGTCCCTCGGTGGGCCATGGGGCCACCTGGCGACTGCGCTGAACTTCGACCCCGTTGAATAGGACCTCGTACCGGCCACCCAGGGAGTGGGAGGCCATGGCCGCCGCGTCGTCGGAGACGGCGAACGACCGGTCCAAACGGCGGCTCAGCCACCGGACCGGCCGGTTCAACAGGTCGTAGGCCAGACTGCCGCCCGCTGCGTGGAAGGTCCCCACCATGGGAGAGGCGGCCAGGAAGAGGGCCGTGGTGGTTGGGCCGGGGGCCAGCGGCTCGTGCAGGTGGAGGACGTCGAACTCTTCGTCGCGCAGGGCCCGGATGGTACGCAGGGCGCATGGTACGTCGGGAGCGATGGGGGCCATGGAGCCGTTGGCAGCCGTCGGGAGGCTGTCCCCCAGGGGGGTGACGCCGGCGTCCGGGGGTGGGCCGTCGCACGGCCCGAGCACCCGGGTGGGGTGGCCGGAGGCCCGCAGCATGCGGGCCAGACCCAGTACCTGGCCCTGGACGCCTCCCGGCAGGGTCAGGCTGTACGGGCAGATGAGGCCGATCTGCATGGCCTCGACGCTAGCCGTCCGCTCCAGGGACGGCGTCAGGCTCCGACCCGTCGGCGATCGCCTGGTCCGACGGCCAGTTGGGCTGGAGTAGGTGCCACTGTTCGGGGGCCCGGGCGATGAGCACCTCCATCTCGCCGGCCAGATGCTGGGTGACCCGGGCCACGTCGTCGCGGAATCGCCCCCGCCGTTCGACCGGCACGGCCGGCCGCACCACACCGTGACAGCCGCCCGGGTGGTCGTAGACGGCGATGGGCAGCAGGGCGGCGCCGGTCCTCAGAGCCAGGGTGGCCAGCCCGGCGGGCAGGGTGGTCTGCTCGCCGAAGAACTCCACCTCGACGCCCGCCCCGCCCACGTGACGGTCGCTGGGCAGGCACACGGCCCGGTTCTCGCGCAGCATGGCTAGCACCTCGGTCCCGGCGCTGGGTCCCAGCCCCACCACCTTTATGCCTATCGAGGTCCGGAAGCTCCGGTACCACTCGAAGAGCTCGGGCGGTTCCAGGGCCTCGACCACGCACCCGACCGGAACCTCGTGGTGGAGGACCAACCAGTAGGCGGCCCACTCCCAGCTGCCCATGTGAGGCAAAGCCAGGATCGCCCCGTTGCCGGCTCGGAGTGCCTCGGCGATCCGCTCGTAGCCCTCCTCGCTGAATCCGTCCACGACCTGGGCGGGCGTCATGGCTGGGAGGCGGAAGCTATGGAAGTAGTAGTTGGCGTAGGAGGCGAAGACCTCGTCGACGCTGCGTCGTAGCTCGGGACCGGTTGGCCCGTCGGGTCGGACCCGGCGAAGATTTCGTTCGACGATTCGTCTACGGTCGCCGTCCAGGCGGCCGACCAGGCGGCCGATGGCCCGAGCCACGGCGGCTCCCGGGCGGGCCGGGACGATGCGGGCCAGTGCCGAGGCCAGGCGGTAGCCGGCGACTATGCGGGGTGTCATCAGCCCGCGGCCCGGTCGACGGGAATCAGTGACGCGTCGTGCGCCGTCGCGCCCCGTGACGGCGACGGTCCAGGCGACGCTCCAGGCGGAGCTGGCGGCGGTCGGCCCACCGCTGCGTCGGGGGCTCCCGGTCCGAGGTGGCCTGTCGCCAGACCTTGACGAACCGCTGGACGGCGGTCACCAGGCTGAGGGCCAGCATCACCCAAAGGACGGGAATCAGGATCTCGGAGAACAGGAGCCCGAAGGCCAGGACGATGAACCGCTCGGCCCGCTCCATCAGGCCGCCCTTGGCGTCGTAGCCCAGGGACTCGGCCTTGGCCCGCTGGTACGAGATGAACAGGGCGGTGGCCATGATGGCTACCGGCAGCATCATCATGTGGTCCGACCGAACCTCGGCCAGGTGCCAGGCCACTCCGCCGAACAGGAGGGCGTCGGTCAGGCGGTCGGCCACCGAATCGAAGTAGGCGCCCCGCGACGAAGAGGACCCGGCCGCCTTGGCCACCGCGCCGTCGAGGGCGTCGGGGACGCCGGTGAGGACAAGCAGCAGGAAGCCGAGCCGCATCTCGCCCAGGCCGATGCACACTGACGCCGCGCCGGCCATGACGATGCCGATGATGGTCACCACGTCAGCGGTGATCCCGGTGCGGTGGAGGCTGCGGCCGATCGGGACCAGGCCCCGGTCTACGACGTCGCGCCAGTGGCCGTCGAGCATGGTTGGTAGTCCCTCTCTCGGTGGTTCCCACCGCCGGTCGCCTCCACGGTGAGGCGGGCGACCAGAGAAACGAGTTGTGGGCCTGACCAGCGTACCAGCGGTCGGTCACCGGGCCCGGGTGCCACCGGTGTAGTCCCGGGCCTAGGCGGGGTCAGTCCCGTCGCCGCCCCGTCACCAATGAGACCACAAGAATGGCGAGGCCAGCCACGCCGACCACCACGCCGATCGGAAGGCGGGCCATCCGGGCGTCGTGGCAGGGCGGCGTGTTGGCGAACACCAGCTCGCCGCCGTCCGAGTAGTGCACCTTGGTGGGCACCAGCACGCTGCCGCAGGGGTCGGAGAACTGTGATGAGACGGGGGTCAGCAACAGCACGAAGGCGAGGGCGACCACGAGGGCACTGATGATGGCGAGGAAGCCATTGACCTTCATCGGCCGGAATATACCGTCCGTCGGAGGGAGTCGGTGGCAACCACCAGCCGTCCTCCCGGGTCCTGGCTAGTCAGTCCCCGGGGGACCAGTCCTCCGGGTTGGCTTCGGCGTGGGAGGCCACCACGGAGCCGTCGACGCCGTCCACGAACACCAAGCCACGGCGTTCGGGAGGCGACTCGTTGGAGTACACCAGGACCCGCCACGTAGGACGGCTGCGGAGGCCGCGCCACGCCATCTGGGCCGAGGCATGGCCGACCGGGAAGCCCACCTCGCGGACGGCGGCCACCAGGGCGTCGGCCTCGTCGACCCCCAGGCTCCAACCGGCCTGGAGGTGGTAGGCGCCTAGGAGAGCCAGGCCGACGGCCCCGGCCACCAGGCCCCCGTCGACCAGTGGCGACCCGTCGGCCACCAGCACGGCCACCACGGTGGCCAGGGCCAGGGCCAGGTAGATCACCCCGGGGATGCGGCGCCGGTCGTTGTCCGGAAAGACGTACGGCCCGACCATGCCCCGGGCGTCGAGGTCGTCGGGCAACGAGTCCCGTACCTCGGCGGCCTCGGCCGGGAAGTCGGCGAGGAGGTCGGCGGGCTCGGTCACAGGGCGACCCTACCGGTGGCCCAATCCGGTACGGACCGCCGGTGACAGCCTCAGAAGACCGTACCCGCCCCCTCCACTCGGGCCAGCAGGATGGCCAGGTTGGCCGTCCGGTCGCCCTGCCCGTCCAGGGTCAGGTCGGCCAGATCCCGACAGGGCAGCACGTGGGCCTCGTGCATAGGTGCCACGGTCGCTGCGAACTGGGCCCTCACACCCTCCGGGGTCCGTCCCCGCTCCCGGACGTCGCGGTCAAGTCGACGGGCCAAGCGCACCTCGGCTGGAGCGTCAACGAACACCGAGAGGTGGAGTCGCTCCCGGATGGCCGGAAAGGCCAGCACCAGGATCCCGTCCACGATGACGACCGGCCGGGGGTCCACCCGGCGGGACCGGCCGGTCCGGGTGTGGGTGGCGAAGTCGTAGACCGGGACGTCAGCCGGACGTCCGGCCAGCAGTCCGTCCAGGTGGGAGAGCAGCAGGTCGTCATCCAGGGAATCCGGATGGTCGAAGTTGACGACGGCCCGCTCCCCGGGGCTGAGGTGGGCCAGATCGTGGTAGTACTCGTCGAACGACAGCACGACAGCCCCGTCGCGCAGCGAGCCAACCAGGCCGTTCACGAGCGTGGTCTTCCCGGCT
>JAKURX010000101.1 GCA_022451505.1 Acidimicrobiales bacterium
TCCGACGTCCACTCGACGGCCACCTCGACAGGTCGACCGGCGACCATAGGGACGGCGGCGTCCGCCTCAGCGCTCCCCATCCCGAAAAACTCCTCACCAAGTGGCATGGGTTGAGCGATCCCATCAACCACCACCTGGCCGTCCACCAGCAGTCGGGCCCGCCCGGCCTGTACCAGCGTGAGGGCGTGGTTACCGTCGACCGCCGGAGTAAACGTAGTGGTCGCCCGAAACGAGAAGGACCGGAGGTCGGACACTCCCGGGACCCGGTCGAAGTGGAGGATCCGGCCATCCCGGAAGGTCGCGGTTCCCACCTCGGGGCCCGTCCAGTCGGTGGAATCGAAGTAGACCACGTCGAATCCCCGCTGACCGTCAGACCGTTCGGTGGTCCGGCCACCCAGCGGCTGGGCCGACCTGTCGGTAACAACCCCGGGTTCGTAACGGATCTCCAGGCGTTCCCCCAAGCGGTCGACCAGGGCATCAAGGGGTGAGGTCTCATGCTGGGCAACCAGGGCTGACGAACCACCTCCCATGATCATCGCCGCCGCGGCGTTCGGGCCGATCACCGCCAGGTTGGTCAAACGGTCGACGGCGAGTGGGAGTAACCGGTCGTTCTTCAACAGGACCATGGCCTCAGCGGCGGCCCGCCGAGCCAGCAGCCGATGAGCCAGTTCGTTCAACTCCTCCTCTTCTCGTAAGTGGGGCTCTTCGAAGGCTCGGGTCCGCTCAGCCAGGAGGAGTAGCCGACGGACCGCTCTATCCAATACCAACTCGGGGACCTCACCAGCCTCGACAGCCTCGACGAGCCGCTCTCCGTACCAATGCGACGGTCCGGGCATCTCGAGGTCCAGCCCTGCAGTAACCGAGGGACCAGTCGACCTGGTGCCGAACCAGTCCGACACCACGATCCCGTCGAAACTCCACTCGCCCCGCAGCACGGTGTCCAGCATCCACCTGTTCTCGGCCGCGTACGTCCCGTTGACCCGGTTGTATGAGGCCATGACACCCCATGCGCCACCCTCGGCGACCGCCATCTGGAACGGACGCATCGAGACCTCCCGCAGGGTCCGCTCGTCCACCTCCGAGGAGATCGTCGTGCGCTCGAACTCGGAGTCGTTGGCAACGAAGTGCTTGACCGTGGTCCCAACGCCACCGGCCTGCACACCGCGGATGAAGCCGACGGCAATCCGGCCGGTCAGAAACGGGTCCTCCGACATGCACTCGAAGTTCCGTCCCCCTAGCGGGGTTCGGTGCAGGTTGACAGTCGGGGCCAGCAACACGTGACAACCGCGGGCCCGGGTCTCCGCGGCCAGTACTCCACCCAGTTCTTCGACCAACTCCGGATTCCAGGTGGCCCCCAACGCCGTGCCGCAGGGAATACAGACCGACGGCGTGCCCGTGCCCAACATGCCGGTCCCCCTGGCACCGTTCGGACCATCGGTGACCTTCAGCGACGGAATGCCCAGGCGATCCACCGGCTGCCCCGACCAGAGGTCACGCCCCCCCATCAGCGCCACCTTCTCCGCCAACGTCAGGTCCACCAGCAGCCTGTCGATCCTCTCGCCCATCGGAGGATCCTCGTCCACGGGTCGCCCAGCTGGCGACCCGTGGGACCGTTCATCGAACACCGAAAACCTGACGCTCCGTCAGGTATCGATCCCGGCCCACCGCTAGCCTCGCCCCCATGTACGACCTACTCATCCGCGGTGGCACGGTGGTCGACGGCTCGGGCGAGCCGGGGTTCCGGGCCGACGTGGCCGTCGCCGACGGCCGCATCGCGGCGGTAGGCCACCTGGCCGAAGCCGAGGCCGTCGAGACGGTCGATGCCACCGACCGGATTGTGTGCCCCGGCTTCGTCGACCCCCACACCCACTACGACGCCCAGCTCTTCTGGGACCCGTACGCCACGCCGTCGTCCCATCACGGAGTCACCAGCATGGTCATGGGCAACTGCGGCTTCAGTATCGCCCCCCTGGGCGACGACTCGGACGCCGCCTATCTGGCCGCCATGCTGGTCAAGGTGGAGGGCATGTCCCCCGACGCCCTGTCGGCAGGTGTGGACTGGAACTGGCGCTCCTTCGGTACCTTTCTGGACCGCTTCGAGGGGAACCTGGGCGTGAACGTGGCCGGAATGGTTGGCCACAGCGCTATCCGCCGCACGGTCATGAAGGACGATGCCGTCAGCCGGGAGGCCACCCCCGACGAGCTGGCCCAGATGACGAGCCTCCTGGCCGAATCGCTGGAAGCCGGCGGCCTGGGCTTCTCAACCAGTCGCTCGTTCACCCACACCGACGGCGACGGGCTCCCTGTCCCGTCCCGCACCGCGGCCGTCGACGAGGTGGTCGCCCTGAGCGCCGTGTGCGCCGATCACCCGGGTACCACCCTGGAGTGGGTGGCCGACGGATGCCTGAACGGCTTTAGCGACGACGAGGTCGACCTGATGGCCCGTATGTCGCTGGCCGGCCGACGACCGGTCAACTGGAACGTGCTGACCATCGACGCCGCCCGACCGGACGACTACCGGAACCAGTTGGCGGCCTGCGACCGGGTGGCAGAGGCCGGAGGCAGGGCCATGGCCCTGACCATGCCCATCCTCGTGGGCATGAACATGCACTTTCACACGTTCTGCGCCCTCTACTCACTGCCCGACTGGGGCGACGTGATGAACCTCCCCCACGGCGAGAAGATGGCAGCCCTGGCCGACCCCGAGACCCGCCGTTTTCTCGAGGAACGGGCCGCCTCACCGGACGCCGGGGTGTTCTCGCGACTGACCGGGTGGGGCCTGTACCGCATCGGCGACACGCACTCGGTCGAAAACGAGGGCCTCAAGGGACGCCTGGTCGGTGACATTGCCCGCCAGCGCGGTCAGCGGGACTTCTACACGCTGCTGGACATCGTGCTGGCCGACGACCTGCGGACCGTCCTGTGGCCGGGGCCGACCGACGACGACCCGGCCAGCTGGATCATGCGCCAGGCGGCCTGGGACCACGACCACGTCATGATCGGCGGCTCGGACGCCGGTGCCCACCTCGACCGCATGGCCGGCGCCAGTTACACCACCCAGTGGCTGGCCGATTGCCTCCGGGGTCGGCAGCTGGCCTCGGTGGAAGCCGCAGTGGCCCACATGACCGACGTGCCGGCCCGCTTTTTCGGGCTCCGCGAGAGGGGCCGGATCGTGGAGGGATGGCACGCCGACCTGGTGGTTTTTGACCCAGGGGCCGTCGGGGCCGGTGAGTTCCACCTGCGACACGACCTGCCGGGCGACAGCTCGCGTCTCTACGCCGAGGCCCACGGGGTCGACCGGGTCTACGTCAACGGCACCTGCACCGTGGAGGCGTCCACGCCGACGGGGTCGCTGCCCGGACGGGTTCTGCGCTCTGGGATCGACACCGAGACGGTGTCCATCCCGGCCGACGCCTAGACCTGCCCGATCAGCGCTCGGGAGGCGCCGGGACGGACACCCCGGCCGGAACCTGGGCGTAGTGGTCGTGCCGAATCGTGAACCGGCCCCGACCTCCCGTGATGGATCGAAGGTCGATCGAATAGCGCATCATCTCGGCCTCGGGGGCCATGGCGCTGATCACCTGGTCGCCCCACATGTCCATGTCTGAGCCCTGCACCGTCGCCCGACGCGACGACAGGTCACCCATGACGTCTCCCAGGCAGTCCGACGGGATGGTCACCTCGACGGCTGAAACGGGCTCCAGCACCACCGGACGGGCCCCGCCTAGCGCCTCTTGGAAGGCCAGGCGGCCGGCCATCTTGAAGCTCATCTCGGAGGAGTCGACGGCGTGGTGCTTGCCGTCGAACACGGCGGCCCGTACGTCGACCACCGGGTAGCCCGAGGAGCCCCCGTGGGCCATGGCGTCGACGATGCCAGCTTCTACGGCGGGGATGAACTGCCGGGGGATCACTCCGCCCCTCACCTCGTCGGCGAACTCGAAGCCCGACCCGGCGGACAGTGGCTCGATCCGGATCGCCGCGATGCCGAACTGCCCGTGGCCGCCGCTCTGCTTCTTGTACTTGCCTTCGGCGCTGAAGGTGCCGGTGATGGTCTCCCGGTAAGCCACCCGGACGTCCTCTTTGTCGACCTGGACGCCGAACTTGCGTTCCAGGCGGGCCACCACGTTGCGCAGGTGGGTCTCTCCCAACCCGCCCAGCAGCGTCTGGCGAGTCTCGTCGTTGCGGGTGACCGTCAGCACCGGGTCCTCCTCGACCAGGCGGTGCAGGGCGTTAGCCAGCTTGTCCTCGTCGTTGCGGTTCCTCGCTGAGACGGCCACCGACAGCACGGGCGACGGGAAGCCGATGGGGGGCGCGGCGGCGCGGCCCCCAGCTGAGAGCGTGTCACCGGTCAGGGTCCCGTGGAGCTTGGCCACCGCTCCGATGTCGCCGGCCGGGAGCGCGTCCACGTCGAGCGACTCGCCACCCTGCAGGGTCATCACGTTCCGGAACCGCTCGTTGTCGCCAGTCCGGCCATTGGACAGGTGGAGGTCGCGGGTCACCGTGCCGGTCAACACCCGGAAGTAGGAAACGTGGCCCAGGTAGGGGTCGACGGCGGTCTTGAAGACCTGGACCAGGGTGTCAGCCGACGGGTCGGGGGCCACCTCGACCTCTGTCCCGCCCACGGTCACCGGGACGGCGGGCCGGTCCATCGGCGACGGTCCGACCTCAACGATGTAGTTGCAGAGGCGGTCCACAGCGATGGGGATGGTGGCTGACCCGCAGACCACGGGAAACACCGTGCCGTCAGCCACGCCCCGTCCCAGCACCTTCTCCAACTCCTCGAAAGATGGGACGTCGCCGTCCAGGAACCGCTCCAGCAGGTCGTCGTCAGCCACCACGATGTTCTCGACCAGTGAGTCGTGGACCTGGTGCTCGCGTTGCTCCATCTCCTCCGGGATCTCGCCCAGCTCGGCATGACCGCTGTCGTAGATCCAGGCCGTGTCGGTGAGGAGGTCAGCGATGCCGTGGAACGACTCGGCCTCGCCGATCGGGATCTCTAGGGGGGCGACGCCGGCCCCGAAGGCGTCCTGCAACTCGGCGAGGACCCGTTCGAAGCTCGTGTACTCCCGGTCCAGCTTGTTCACGAATACCAGGCGCGGCAATCGGCGGACAGAAGCCTGACGCCACAGGTCCACCGTGGCGTGGTCGAGGCCGCTAGAGGCGTCCACCACGAAGACGGCCAGGTCGGCGGCCGCCATGGCACCCACCGCCTCGCCGGCGAAGTCGAACGTTCCAGGCGTATCCAGAAGGTTGACCTTGTGGTCATGCCATTCCAGGGTGGCCAGCGCAGTGGTCAATGAGTGCCCGGCATCCTTCTCCTCCGGCTCGTGGTCGCAGACGGTCGACCCGTCCTCCACCCGTCCCACCCGCTTGAGGGCTCCGGCCCGGTAGAGCATCGCCTCAGCCAGGGACGTCTTGCCTGACCCGGGCGGCCCAACCAGGGCCACGTTGCGGATCCGGTCCGGCGCGAAAGCCTTCACGGCACACCTCCTCCGCCGCCGGGTCGCTCGGTGGCTCGCCGTCGGCTCCGTCCTACGTGGGTCCGTGACGGTACCCGCCGACCGCATACACCGCCAGAGACGGCGTCATAACCCGGGTAAATGACCTGTAGGGCCACCCCCGGTTCACCCATATCTCACTGTCCCACTCCGAACATTCACCGGTGGCTGGCCTGGAGACCGGGCTCCTGGAGACCGAACCCGGTCGGCCTGGCCTGACCGGGCTCCGGGACCGGTCCGGTCGTCGACCCAGCGGTTCGTAGACTCGCCAGCCATGGAGGTCCCCGGGCGCCGGAACATCCCGCGGCCGCGGTGGTCGGCCCTCCCGTGGACCGAAGCGGCCTCGCTGCT
>JAKURX010000102.1 GCA_022451505.1 Acidimicrobiales bacterium
CCATGGACGGATGGGTGCGGAGATCGGCAACACCGACCGTTGGCGCCGCGCCGAGTTCCCGGCGGCCAACGGCCATGGGAATGCCCGCTCGGTGGCCGAGGTCCACAGCGTCGTCGCCTGCGGGGGCGCCGCACGTGGGACGACGCTGCTGTCCCCGGAAACCGTGGAACGGATCTTCGAGGTCCAGACCGACGACCACGACCCGATCCTCGGTGGGCCGATCCGCTACGGCCTGGGCTTCGGACTCCCCAGCGAGTCCATGCCGATCAGCCCGAACCGGCGTGCCTGCTTCTGGGGTGGCTGGGGTGGTTCCCTGGCCGTCATCGATGTGGAGGCCGGGATGTCGGTGGCCTACATGATGAATCGCATGTCGTCGGAACTCCGCTTCGATGGCCGGGCCGGTCGGATCCTGATGGCCGCACATGCTGCCCGCTCGGCCTCCTAGACATTCCGCGGGTACGACCCCTTCGCTTGCCGGCACGGCCTCTCCGGACCAGGTGTTCTCGGTCGACGGGCCGATGCGCTGATTTCCAGTCCTCAGGACCCCAGGGAGAATGAGACGACCGACGCCACGCCAAACGCTCCCCCAAGCAGTTGGAGCGGCACCACCTTCTCGTCGAGGAAGCGCCAGGCGACAGCGACGCTCACCCCCGGACAGAGGGCGATCAGCGCCGTCACCACGGCAGCCGATCCACGGAGGTAGGCCGCCGTGCTCAGGGCGAACGCCGACCCGCTGATGCACCCGAGCAGCAATCCAGGCCGTCGAATCACCTGGTCCGGCCACACGGAGCCGGAACGGGCGTGGGCGAGCGGTGACAGCACTACCACCCCGACCAACAACATGACCAGGGCCGGAACCTCTCCTGCCGCCGGGTCGGCCCGGGTGATCAGCATCCCTGCCAGTCCGATGCTGGTACCCACCACTGCGGCCAATCCAATGACCCGGCTCCGGAAAACCTCGCCGATCCCGGGCAACCCGTCTCCACTCGACAGCAGTACGACAGCCGGGACGGCCAACACCACCCCGAGCAGTTCGATGGTAGCTAGGCGCTGGCCGACCAACGGTCCGAGGAGCGTCGGTACGGCGATCATGGTCAAGCCGAAGCCGGGGGCGAACACGGCAACCGGACCACGGGCCATTCCCTGATAGAGCAGGGGCCGGGTAAGGGCCATGAGTAGCCCGGCGAGTGCCGGCCATGCCACGTCGGTGACCTCCACAGCCTCCGGCGGCCGCACGACCACCATGAGACCGACGAGTACAACGCTGGTTGCGGTCACTGTCAGGGCGAGCGAGATGGCGGCGCCAGGCCGTCCGGACCGCCGGATGGTGACGCCCCCAAAGACGTCCCCTACTCCGAAGAACATGGCGGCCGCGACCGCCAACAACACAGGCATCAAGGGATGCTACGACCCGACCAGTAGAAGGGTCGGATGGGCCTAGTAGCCGAGTTGGACCTTCTGGGTGCGCCCGCTCAGGCGGGTTTCCTTCCAAGAGCGGACAGGTGGACGGGACTGAGCATCCTGAATTCGGGGTTACCCACCTGACGGAGGGTGGCGGCGGCCATCTCTTCGGTGGTGACACCCGCGGCTACAAGTCGTGGCAGGGCACGCTCAAGGGCGAGGAACCACCAGTCGCCGCCGGCTTCTCCTGGCCGCATCGTCCAAACGTGACCGTCGGCCTGGAGGTCGACCAGGCCAAGTCGACGCATCTGGTCGATCAGCCGCAGGCCGAAGTTCGGATCTCGCCACTCCTCTTGTGTACCAGCGGACATCACGGCGTGGATGGCCCGATAGGGCTCTTCCAGGACCTGCTCGGCGAAGCCGAGGAATACGCCATCCTCGACTATCAGGTGGCCTCCGGGCCGGAGTGCATCCACCAATCGGGCGAGGACGTCCTCGCGGGTCGGCAGGTGCTGGAGGACGGCCCGGGCGTGGACCAGGTCGAATGCTTCACGGGGAAGTTCGTCGGTTTCGAGGTCGAACTCGCGGACCTCCGCATGTCCGGGGACCTCGGCATGGAATCGGACGTCTATGTCCAAGGAAAGTACCGAACCCGTGGGGCCGACCGTGTCAGCCATCCATACGGCGACGGATCCGTTCCCGGATCCCGCTTCGAGCACGTCGTGGCCTGGAGTTATGCCAGCCCGGAGCAGGGCCTCGAACGTGTAGGGATCGAGGGTCTCGGCGAGCTTGTCGAGTCGAATCCGCTCGATCTCCAGTTCATCGTCCGGGGTCCCGTAGCGATCGTCTGCCATGGAGGCCAAGGTATTGGGTGAAGCGGGCTGTCGGTGCATTCTCCTTACGACTTGACCAATAGAACGGCCGGAAGGGCCTGTCGCTGCGAGACGTCATCAATCCTGACCCTCCGGCGGACCGCCATCAGGGCCGTGCTCACTATTGCCAGAAGCGGACGTAGTCGACAAGGAATTCGCTGGGGAGGCGTTCGGGGGAGGGAAGGCCTTCCCAGATGAACACCTCGTTGTCGATCCAGACGTGCAATGGGAAAGGAACCCATTTCCAACAATGGGAGATGCCTAGCCTTGGAGCCGGTCCGACTGGACTCGTACCCACTGCCACCGACATAAGGGATCGATGTGCGCCTGCTTGTCCTACAACACATCGACTGTGAACATCCGGCACAGTTGCGGCGCTTCCTCGAACATGATGGCGTCGACTGGACAGCTGTTGAACTCGACGAGGGAGAGCCGATTCCACCACTCGAAGGATTCGACGCAATGTGGGTGATGGGTGGGCCGATGGACGTGTGGGACGTCGACGAGCACCCTTGGCTACTCGAGGAGAAGGCGGCAATCCGGCGCTGGGTGGCGGACCTGGGTCGGCCCTTTCTGGGAATTTGCCTTGGGCACCAACTGCTTGCCGATGCTCTCGGCGGCAGGTGTGGTCACCAGCAACCCCCGGAGATCGGTGTCTTAGAGGTGGCGCTGACCTCGGAAGGACTTAAAGATCCGATCTTTGCCGGGATGCCGACAGTCCAACGGGCACTTCAGTGGCACTCGGTCAAGGTTGTGGAGCCGCCACCTGAGGCGGTCGTGCTCGCATCGTCCGATCTCTGCCCGATCCAGGCGATGCGCGTCGGCCGCCACGCTTGGTCGATGCAATACCACGTCGAGGTCGAAGCGGACACGGTGCCCACCTGGGGGACTGTGCCTGCATACCGAGCAGCGCTGGAGTCGACGCTCGGTCCAACTGCTTTGACGGGCCTTGCCGAGGACGCTGAGCGTTGCATGGACGACTTCGTGGCCAATTCCAGGCGGCTCTACGACAATTTCGTCAACGCAGTCCAACAGTCAGGTTGAGGCGAAGGTCCTCTTGGACACCTGACGGACATCTGAGGTCTCAGTAGGTACATGTCCAACGGGCGCGAGTTCTTGCAGGTCGAGCGGAGTCGGTAAGACTGGGTGCATGACAAAGTCGGACGTGAACTGATGGCCGTGAACGTGCTCGGTGGCGAACTGGTCGACTGCAGCCACGATCCGCTCACCGGCTTCTACCGGGACGGCTGCTGCAACACCGGTGCCGACGACATGGGCGTCCACACCGTGTGCACCGTGATGACCGCCGAGTTCCTCGAGTTCTCGGCTCAGGCCGGCAATGACCTGTCGACGCCGCGCCCCGGGTTCGCCGGTCTCCTGCCGGGGGACCGCTGGTGTCTCTGTGCCTCCCGTTGGCAGGAGGCCCACAAGGCCGGGTACGCCCCGAAGGTGGTCCTCGAGGCGACCCACATCCTCACGCTCGAATGGGTCGACGCCGATGCCTTGCGTGCGTCCGGCGTCGACGCGCCAACGCTCTAGCCGGTCGTGACGAAGTCGGGCCACCGCGCCGCCATTGTTCCCAGTTTCGGCATCTGCCCTGACGGCCTAGCCACCGGCCGACCTTTCATCTGACCGGCGGTTCCTCCGGAAGGTTCGGTCGCCAGGAGACCCCGTTTACATGGCCGCCCCCATCGGCGAAAATGGTGTTCCCGTTGACATAACGGGCATCGTCTGAAGCCAGGAACAGCGCCACCCCGCCGATGTCCTCCTCGGGATCACCCATACGGCCCATGACGTTGTTCGCCTCGGCATGGGCGGCCTGTTCCGGGTTGGCCGCTGCGAACGCCAGGAACGCATCGCTACGGGCCGCCGGGCAGATCACGTTGCATCGGATCTGGTGGGGCCCCCACTCAACGGCCGCCGTACGGGTCAGGGTGCGCAGCGCCTCCTTCCCGGCGTTGTACTCGAGGGTGTACATGTGGGCGTTCACCCCATTCAGGGAACACACGTTGATGATCGAGCCGCCCCCCCGTGCCCGCATGTGGGGCAAAGCCGCGGTCATCGTCCAGAAGGCCGCGTAGTAGGCCATGTCCAGACCGTGCTGTAACAACTCGTCGGTCTTCCACTCGATGCGGCCGATACGGCCGCCACCCCACGCGTTGTTGACCAGGATGTCGACACCGCCGTAGTGACCCACCGCCGCCTCGATACAGCCCACGGCCTGGTCGCGCACGGTGACGTCGGTTGCGACGAACAGCGCCTCGGCTCCCAGGGCTTCGACCTCGGCGACGGTCCGGGTTCCGGTCTCGGTATTGCGTTCGGCGACCACCACCCGGGCGCCCTCCCGGGCAAACCGTCGGGCGATACCCGCACCGATCCCCGTTCCGGCCCCGGTCACCACCGCGACCCGGCCGTCCAGTCGTCCGTGCATCGCGCTTCTCCCCATCGTCGTACCGACATGGTAGGGAAGGAGCTGTGAGCGCACCCAACCGACGAACCTCGGTCTCGTCGAGGAGGTTGCCGATCAGGACTCGGTCGTGGACCAGTCGAGCAGAACGCAGTTGTCGCCCTCAATGAATGCTTCAAGGTTCAGGTCGATCTTCACCCGTCCGATGTCGAACACGAAGGCCTCACCGTCCAACCAATGGACGTACGCCACGTAGTCGTAGACCGTGTCGCCGTAGAGGTCGCGCCACGGCGCGACTACCCACTCCTCGTAATCCTCGTAACCCCACTCAGGCGGGTGGTAGTAGCGGTTGGAAACCATCACGCCATCGACCACCCACCACGCCTCGCCCACACCGGCCTCGGCGCAGTCGAACCCGATCTCGAGCAGGTGCCCGTCCACGGTGGCCCGCCGCAGGTAGTCGAAGCCGACGACACAGTCTCCCTCCACGGAACCCGGTCTGAGCTGGGGACACCGGACGTCGCGCAAGTAAGCGTCCGCCCAGATGATCTCCGTGACCAGGATCGATTCGTCAGTGAAGTCCTCCCAGACGGGCCCTTCGTACGGTTCACATGACACGCCGTCGGTGCGGTCCTCGATCCACCAACCGCCATCGAACAGATAGTCCAGGCCGTCACCATCTTCTGCTCCCACCACCCGGTGGAAGCTCTGAGCACCCTCCGTGAAGTGGAGGCCAGCCGTCTCCGGATCGATGGGTTGTCCGTCTAACCGATATTCGGCCTCCAAGCCGTCAGCCCCGCAGATAACAACTGTCTCCACCAGATGGCCGTTTACCTCCTGGGAATAGGTCCCAGGTGGTGTGAAGGTCATCGTCGTGGTGGTGGGCGCTTCAGTCGTCGTGGTGGG
>JAKURX010000103.1 GCA_022451505.1 Acidimicrobiales bacterium
GTGGCAACTCTCCACCATCCAGTTGGACTTCAACCTGCCGGAGCGCTTCAAGTTGGAGTACGTGGGGGCCGACGGGGGTCGCCACCGGCCGATGATGATCCACCGGGCGTTGATGGGGTCGATCGAGCGGTTCTTCGGCGTGCTGATCGAACACTACGCCGGGGCGTTCCCGCTATGGCTGGCTCCTGAGCAGGTTCGGGTGCTGCCGGTGGCCGACGAGCACCAGGCCTACGCCGAGTCGGTTCGGGATCGCTTGGTGGCCGCCCAGTTCCGGGCCACCGTGGACCCGGCTGACGAGCCTCTGGGAAAGCGGGTGCGGGCCGGCAAGGTGGCCAAGGTGCCCCACGTGCTGGTGGTGGGTGGCGACGATGCGGCCAACGGCACGGTGGGCGACAACGCCCGGGGTGCTGAGGCCCCGGAACGAGACCTGCCCCTCGATGAGTTCCTGGAACGGCTGTCGGCCGGTGTGGAGGCGAAGCTCTGAACGACATCGAGCGCCTGTGGGCCGGCTGGCGGTACGCCTACGTGTCCGATCCGGACGCCGGTACCTTGGCCGACGCGGGCGACGGCCAGGACGGCAGGACCCTCTTTGAGGTCATCGAACAGTCCGGGCTCGACGACGCCGAGACTTACATCATTCACCGCGGAGCGACCTGCTTTGCCCTCCTGAACGCATACCCGTACACCAGCGGACATCTCATGGTGTTGCCCCGCCGGGCTGTGGCCACCCTGAACGGTCTGACTGACGAGGAGCACGACGGGTTGTGGGCCATGGTCCGCGACGCGGTGGCCGCAGTGGAGTCGGCATTCTCGACCGGAGGCGTGAACGTGGGCCTGAATCTGGGCCCGGCGGCCGGCGCCGGCGTACCCGACCACCTCCACGTCCACGTGGTGCCCCGCTGGGCAGGCGATACGAACTTCACCACGGCGACGGCCAACCTCCGGGTGCTGCCCATAGCCCTGGGCGAGTCCTGGCGACGGTTGCGCGATGCCTGGCCTGGGTGACCCCCGCCGGTAACGTCCCGATCCTCTGGGAGGGATCGGCCACGGCACGGTGGCCAACCCGGCTAGCTACGGCTTTGGTGTTTTCTCTGGCTGTCCTGGTGACCCTGATTCCGGTGGCTTGGCCGGTCCTGATCTCTGGCGGCTTGGCCGCCTTCACCTTCCTAATTTTCCGACGGATCGATGTCGTGGTGGTCGAGACCGGGGTGCAGGTCTCCTACGGCTTTGGAGGCCGACCAGTCCAACGGTTCGGAATGGAGCGGATCGAAGGGGCGAGGGCCGAACGGATGACCAGGTGGCAGACCCAAGGCCTCGGATACAAGGGCAGCCTGCGGTTCTTCCGAGTGGCCCGGGCCGTAATCCGGAGCGGCGACGGCCTCCACCTAGATTTGGCCGGTGGTCGACGGTTCTGGGTAAGCGTCGACGGCCCAGAGGGGGCGGTGGAGACACTGGGGCACCTGGGCGTACCGCGGGCCTGATCGAGGCCCGGGAACGATCAAGCTCTACGATTGAGACTGGTTCTCATTTATCGTCCCGCTTGAGGTGACCACCGGTATGGAGTTCGTGACCGATCCTTGGCAGTGGTGGGTCGAGCCGTTCATCGGTGACCCCGCCCTGCAGCGGGTCGTCCTGGCTGGCCTACTGACCGTGGCGGTGACGTCGATCGTCGGGACCTGGGTGGTCCTGCGGGGAACCACCTACCTGGCCGAGGCGCTGGGCCACGGGGTGCTGCCCGGGGTGGCGGCCGCTCACCTCCTGGGTGGAAACCCGACGACCGGAGCCCTGGTAGCCGCGGTGGCCATGGTGGTGGGCGTCCGGGGGGTCCAACGCCGATCACCGCTGCCTGGCGAGTCGGCCATCGGCCTGCTCCTGGTGGCCATGCTGGCCCTGACCGTGGTGCTGGTGGCGGCCACCGACGGGATCGACGAGCACGACTTGCACGAGATGCTGTTCGGCTCGGTGCTCGACACTGGAACCGGCGACCTGGTCCGTCAGGCGGTCCTCGTGGGGGTGGTGGCCCTGGTGGCCCTCGTCTTCCACCGTGCCCTCCTAGTCCTCACCTTCGACGAGACCCAGGCCCGCCTGCTGGGGATGAGGCCCCGACTCACCGAGATGGCCTTCCTCCTGCTGGCCGCCCTGTCGGTCACTGCCTCGTTCGACGCCGTGGGAAGTCTGCTGGTGTTCGCCTTCCTGGTGGCCCCACCAGCCGCCGCGGCCATGCTGGCTCGCCGGGTTCCGGCGATCATGGCCACCTCAGCCGCCATCGGGACCGGCTCGGTTCTGCTCGGCACGCTGCTGGCCCACCATCTGTTGGGCGAAGCCAACCACGTCCACGACCTTTCGACGGTGGTCGACGGCCACGCCACGGCCGAGGGGGCCGCCATGGCGGCCACCATGGCCCTGGTCGCCGTAGCCGTGGTCCTGGTGGTAATGGTTACCCGGGGAGCCCGAGAGGACCTCTCGGCTTGACCCGTAATCGGCGGGCTTCAGCCGGCCAGGTTGCCCGCCTGCTCGTCGGACAGGTGCCCGGCACTGTGAAGCCACGCCACCGTCTCGGCCACCGTGGCCTCCAGCGAGATGGTGGGAAACCCGAAGGCATCGGCGGCACTCGCCTGGTCAACCTCCTGCAGGCCGCCGGCTCGCATGTTGGCCGCCGTCATCCGGGCGACCTCTAGACCGAGGGGCATCTTGTTGGCCGTGGCCCGACCCACCAGATCGCACAGCAAACCAACCGCGGTTAGCAATGGGGCCGGAAAGCCCACGATGCGCACCGGACGACCGGTCAAGTGGGCCGACAACCGGAGCAGGTCAGCCGGCCCGACGAGGTGGCCGGCCACCAGGTACCGGGCCGGGGCCGAGCCCGTGGTCAGCGACCCCACGCATACAGCGGCCACGTCGCGGACATCGACCATACCGAAGCACGCGCCCTTCGGCAGAGGAACCACCGATCGGCGAAGGCCGTCCAGAACGGGGGCCATGGAGTCGCTGAGCTCCGGGCTGGGATCCCGGGGTCCGATGATCCCGCCCGGGCAGACGATGACCACCGGTTGGCCAGCCTCTTGGTGGGCCACGGCGATCGCATCGGCCTCGATCTTGCTTCCCGTGTAGGCGCCGCACTCCGGGCCGGTCGGTGTGTTGGGATCGACCCGAGTCCGGCCAGCTCCGTAGACGCCCATTGAGGACACATGAACCACCCGATCCAGGCCCCGCTCGGCTGCCTCTTCCAGCAGCACCCGGGTAGAGGTCGGGTTCACGGCCCGCATCCGACGGGCGTCTCGAGGGTCCAAGCTGAACACGGCACCAGCGTGGATGAGAGCATCCGCACCCTCCAGGGAGGCCCGAAGGGCGTCGTGATCGGTGAGGTCAGCGAACGCCACGTCGATGCCGTCGGGATCCAGGCCGTGCAGGACGGCCGCCGCCCGTGCCTTAGCCGGGTTCCGGACCACGGCCCGGACCTCGTGGCCGGCCGCCACGGCGACGGCCAAGCAGTGCGAGCCGACAAAGCCCGAGGCCCCGGTGATCGCCACCCTCACACCAAGACCCCCTCGCTAGACACCCACCGGGAACGGTACGGCGCGGGACCACCGCCTGCCATGATGACCTGGTGCGAGCCGTGCCACGCGTCCCGCTGATCATCGTGGTACTAGGCGTCGTCGCAGCGGCCACCGGGGTGGTGCAGACCAGCGCCGTGGCGTTCCTGCTCGTCCTGGCCGGCTTCACCGGGCTGGCCTCTGTCCTGGCCGACCGCCATCGGGGTCGCTGACCGAGCTCGGTTCGAAGAGAGCTGAACAGCGACCTGTTAGTTTCCGGCCGTTCTCGGTCCGGATTCGGGCCATCCGGCCAGCACAGGGGGAAGTCATGCCGCACAGCGTCCGGGCCGTGGTGGCCCGCGCTAAGGGGGAACCGGTCACCATGGAGGTCATCGAGGTCCCCGACCCCGGACCGGGGGAGGTCCTGGTGACCGTGCAGGCCTGTGGGGTCTGCCACACCGACCTCCACTACCGGGAGGGCGCTATCAACGACGACTTCCCGTTCCTCCTCGGTCACGAGGCGGCCGGGACCGTCGAAGAGGTCGGTGACGGCGTGACCAACGTGGCCGTCGGCGACTTTGTGGTCCTGAACTGGCGGGCCGTGTGCGGCCAGTGCCGCTCCTGCCTACGAGGGCGACCCTGGTACTGCTTTGCCACCCACAACGCCACACAGAAGATGACCCTGGGCGGAGCGGAGCTCTCCCCGGCGCTGGGCATCGGAGCCTTTGCCGAAAAGACCCTGGTGGCCGCCGGCCAGGCCACCAAGGTGAACCCCGCGGCGCCTCCCGAGGTGGCTGGATTGATCGGCTGCGGTGTCATGGCCGGGCTGGGCGCGGCCATGAACACCGGAGGCGTGGGCCGCGGCGACTCAGTTGCCGTGTTCGGCTGCGGCGGTGTAGGCGACGCGGCCATCGCCGGTTCCCGCCTAGCCGGAGCACACACGATCATCGCCGTAGACATTGACGACCGGAAGCTGGACATCGCCCGCAATTTTGGGGCCACCCACACCGTGAACTCCACCAACGAGGACCCGATCGAAGCCATACGTGGTCTAACTGGAGGAAATGGGGTGGACGTAGCCATCGAGGCCGTCGGCCTCCCCGCTACCTACGAGCAGGCTTTCTACTCCCGCGACCTGGCCGGAACGGTAGTTCTGGTCGGGGTGCCCAACCCCGAGATGAAGGTCGAGTTGCCGATGATCGAGGTGTTTGGTCGTGGTGGCACGCTCAAGTCGTCGTGGTACGGCGACTGCCTGCCCAGCCGGGACTTCCCGATGCTCATCGACCTGTACCTACAGGGCCGGCTGGACCTGGACCGGTTTGTTTCCGAGACCATTGCCCTGGACGAGGTCGAGGAGGCCTTCCACGCTATGGAACGCGGCGAGGTTCTGCGCTCCGTGGTCGTGCTGTAGGGGCTACGAGGTGGGGCTTCGGATCCAGCGGGTAGTAACCAGTGGGATCTTCTCGCTGGACGGCGAGGACTTCGAGGTCGACAACAACGTCTGGTTGGTGGGAGACGAATACGAGGTGGTGGTAATAGACGCCGCCCATGACCACCGGCCGATCGCCGAGGCGGTGGCCGGTCGTCGGACCCTCGGGGTGCTGTGTACCCATGGCCATAACGATCACATCAACGCCGCCGTGGAGCTGGCCGACGCCGTTGACGCCCCGATCTGGTTGCATCCCGACGACGGGATGCTGTGGGACGTGGTGCACCCCGACCGTCGGATCGACGACCCCCTCCAGGACGGCCTGTCGATCGGTGTGGCCGGGGACGAACTGACCATCTTCCACACCCCAGGCCATTCGCCCGGAGGGTGCTGCATCCACGTCCCGACCCTCAGCGTGGTGTTCTCCGGTGACACCCTGTTCAACGGTGGTCCAGGGGCCACCGGGCGATCGTTCTCCGACCGGGGGACCTTGGTTGACAGCATCCGGTCCCGGCTCTTCGTG
>JAKURX010000104.1 GCA_022451505.1 Acidimicrobiales bacterium
GCGCTGGACCTCCTGGCCCCTGGGGGACGGCTGGTGCTCATCCAACCGCAGTCCGTGCTGGCTGCCCGGGACGCCGGACCGGTGCGCGACCAGCTGGCCGCCGAGGGTCAACTGGTCGGGCTGTGGTTGGATCGCTCGCGGGTGTTTGCCGGTCGGACCGAGGTCTGTGCGCCGATCGTAGAACGACGGACCAGGGTCGGCGGGCCCGACCCAGAGGTGCTGCTACTGGCCGACCGGAGAGTGGAGCCTGCTGGAACGGTGGAGGCACCGGTCGTCGGCCAACCCTGGGGCCCTCTGGTGGCCGGCCTGCTCGGCATTCCCGCCGTGCCCCGGGCCGGCCCCGAGACGGTCGTCGACCGGGCGGCGGTGACGGCCGGCTTCCGTCAGCACTACTACGGGTTGGTCGGGGCGGTCCACGAGAGGACCGGGTCCGACGACGACCGGCCGCCGCTGGTCACCACGGCGGCGGTGGATCCGCTTCGGTGCCGCTGGGCGACCGACCCGTGCCGTTTCGATGGGCGCCGCTGGCGTGCCCCGGTGGTCGACCGGGCGGCGGTAGCCGCGCGCTCGCCCAAGGTGGCCGCCTGGCTGGATCGTCGCCGACGACCCAAGCTCCTGGTAGCAACCCAGACCGCCATCCTGGAAGTAGTGGTCGATCCGGTGGGCGACCTGGTGCCGCTCACGCCGCTGATTGTGGTCGAGCCTGAGGTAGACGACCTGTGGCACCTGGCGGCGACCCTCAGCGCTCCGGTCACTGCCGCCCGCGCGGCACGTCGCTCGGTCGGGGCTGCCCGGACCGCTGGCCGGATCAAGCTGTCGGCTGGCCAGGTAGCCGCCCTACCGCTCCCGACGGACCGGGGAGCGTGGGACACCGGGGCCCATCTGGCCGAAAGGTTGCACGATCTCGGAGCCGGCGCCCCGGCGGAGGCCTGGTTGGCTTTCGGCGACGCCATGGGTCGGGCATACGGCGTTCACGACGAGGGCCTCGTTTCGTGGTGGTGGGGCCGCCATCCGGCCCGGCGGGACGCTTGATCCGGGGCATTTGAACGCCTGATCTGGGGCGGTTGCGCGCCTGGTCGGATGAGGTGTCGGAATCCGTCCTGTCGGACGGTGGCTACGGGGGCCTACACTGTTCTGACAGACATCACGAGTGGCCCGGTTCGCCGGGTCCGGCAACCTGGGACGGACACCCAAGGTGCTCACTCACCGGCAACGGTGAGGATGTGGCCCGGAAGGGCAACGAAGTGTCCGCCAGCGGGCCTCCGGGTTCCGCTGTCGGCGCAGAGCGCTGGAGTCCTCCCGGTCAGGAGACCGGCCTCATGACGCACGAACGGGTGAGCGGTGACGGGACCTCCGTCGACCAGCCCCGTCATCCGCGCGCCTACACGTCCGACCTGCCGGTCACCGGGGCCTGGCTGCCAGGCGATCCGGTGGGGAACCGACAGTTCGCCCCGGTGGGCTCCGGTCGCCCCTTCGTTCTGGAGGGCGGTGGCGTCCTGTCCGACGTCACCATGGCGTTCGAGACCTGGGGGGAGCTCTCGCCAGCGGTCGACAACGCCATCCTGGTCTGCCATGCCCTGACCGGCGACAGCCATGCCTACGGAGAGGTCGGTGACGGCCACGCGACCGAGGGCTGGTGGAACGGCATCATCGGACCCGGCTGTGGAATCGATACCGACCGTCACTTCGTGGTTTGCGTGAACTCACTGGGTGGATGCCAGGGATCCACCGGCCCGTCCTCGATCAACCCGGCGACTGGCGCCCCCTACGGTTCGTCTTTTCCCACGGTGACCACCCGTGACATCGTCCGATGTCAGGCCGCGGTGGCCGACCACCTGGGCATCGACCGGTGGCTGGCCGTCGTCGGAGGATCCATGGGTGGCATGCAGGTCCTGGAGTGGGGCGTGATGTTCCCCCGCCGGGTCCGGGCTATCGCCCCCATCGCCACCACCCTGGCGGCCACCGCCCAGCAGGTGGCGTGGAGCGCCGTGGGGCGCACCGCTCTGGCCCTCGATCCCCGTTTCCGGGGCGGCGACTACTACGACGCCAAACCGGGTGACGGCCCGTTCGCCGGACTGGCCATTGCCCGGTCAGTGGCCCAGATCACCTACCGCAGCGCCGAGGTGTTCGACGACCGGTTCGCCCGGGATCTCGTGGACCCCCGGGCGCTGTTCGGCCAGTGGGACCGGTTCCAGGTCGAGTCCTACCTCGACTACCACGGAGAGAAGCTGGTACGTCGATTCGACGCCAACAGCTACCTGGTGCTCAACCGCACCATGGACCTGCATGACCTGGCCCGAGACCGGGGCAGCATGGAGTCAGCGGTGCGACGCATGGCCGGGCTGCCGGCGCTGACCCTGAGCATCAGCTCCGACGTTCTGTACCCACTACCGCAGCAGGAGGTCATGCGGGACGCCCTTCGGGCGGCCGGGGGTCGCTGCGACCACCACGTGATCAAGAGCCCGGACGGGCACGACGGCTTCCTGCTGGCCACTCGCGAGGTCGGGTCGTACCTGGCGGACTTCCTCCAGGAGGTGGAGAGCTCATGACCAAACCACGCCACGACGAGGGGCCGGAGGTCCGGCCCGAGACGACGGCCATCCTGGCCGGACGGGCCGACGACGAGCGGTCGCTGGCCCCCGTCCTGTACCCCACGTCGACCTTCGAGTTCGACACGGTGGAGCAGGGCCGCGACCTGGCCACGGCGCTGGCCCCGGAACGGTTCTACAGCCGGTATGGGAACCCCACGGTCCGCGCCTTCGAAGACACCATCGCCGAGTTGGAGGGTGGGGAGGCCGCCCGGGCTTTCGCCTCGGGCATGGGAGCAATCAGCACCGTGGTGCTGGCCGTCTGCTCGTCCGGCGACCACATCGTGACCCAGCGCCAGCTGTACGCCGGGACCCAACTGTTCTTCCAGACGGCCTGTCCTCGGCTGGGCATCGACGTGACCTTCGTGGACGGGACCGATCCGGAGGCGTTCGCCGCCGCCGTGGTTCCCGGCAGGACGATGCTGGTGTTCGCCGAGACGCCAGCCAACCCACGGTTGGACCTGGTGGACCTCGACGCCCTGGGAGCTATCGGTAACGCCTTGACGGTGGTCGACTCCACGTTCGCTACCCCGCTCGGGCAGACCCCGCTGGCCCACGGGGTGGACCTGGTCCTCCACTCGGCCACCAAGGGAATCGTCGGCCACAACGACGCCACCCTGGGCGTAGTGGCCGGCTCTGACGACCTGCTGGCCTGGCTGTGGGGGTTCGCGGTGCTCCACGGGGCCAACGCTTCGCCCTACGACGCCTACAACGCCCACCGGGGCGTGCGAACGCTAGACGTCCGGTTGCGGGCCCAGGCCGAGACGGCCCAACGCTTGGCCGACCTCCTCGAGAGCCACGGGGCCGTCGCCGAGGTGCGCTATCCGGGGCTGGCCTCCCATCCCCAGCACGACCTGGCCGTCCGCCAGATGC
The DNA here is from genome assembly GCA_022451505.1 of Acidimicrobiales bacterium. Taxonomy (GTDB): domain Bacteria; phylum Actinomycetota; class Acidimicrobiia; order Acidimicrobiales; family MedAcidi-G1; genus UBA9410. Next base: position 3,462 of record JAKURX010000104.1, read on the forward strand.
GATCCATGGGTGGGCTGCTGACCTTCGACCTGGCCGGGGGGATCGACGCCGGACAGCGGTTCGTGGAGGCCACAGCGATCGCCCGTCAGGCCACCTCCCTCGGCGGCCCGGAGACACTGGTCTGCCACTCGGCCACCAGCACCCACGTCGGCCTGACCCCGGAGGAGTTGACGGCGTCGGGAATCGGCGAGGGAACGGTCCGGGTGTCGTGCGGTTTGGAGCACGTCGACGACCTGCTGGACGACTTCAGTCGGGGCCTCGAGGCCACTACCGGCTGACTGGCGTCCACCGACCGCCCCGTGCCGGAGATCCTGGAGGTCGAGGCCTACCGTCGCTTGGCCGAGAGGGTGGTCGGACGGACCATCTCGGCTGTCGAGGCGCCCGATGCCTGGTTCGTGAAGGGCGGCGCCACCCCCGAGGCCGTGGCTGTCGCGTTGGTAAACCGCCGAATCACGGCGTCGCGTCGGCACGGCAAGGTGCTGCTCCTGGATTCGGGCGGGCCGACCCTCGGGCTGCGGTTCGGTATGACGGGCCGCCTGCTGGTCGACGGCGAGGCAGCCATCCGATACCTGCAATGGGGAGGCCGACGGTCCGATCCGTCGTGGGTACGGTTCGGCCTGCGCTTCCGGGGCGGGGGGCGCCTGTGGATTGATGACCCACGCCGCCTGGGTGGCGTGGAATTGGAACCCGACGTGGGAGGTCTCGGCCCTGACGCCTGGACGGCCACGACAGCGGAGTTCGAGCAGGCGCTGGCTGGTGGGCGGGGGCCGTTGAAGGCACGGTTGCTGGACCAGGCCCGCCTGGCCGGCCTGGGGAACCTCCTGGTCGACGAGGTCCTGTGGCGGGCCGACCTGTCACCTCACCGGCCAGCGGGATTACTGGACACCGACGAGGTCCGCCGGCTCCGCCGGGTAGTTCGACGGGTGCTGGACCAGATGGACCGGCGGGGCGGCTCCCACACCGGGGACCTGTTCGACGCCCGGAGGCCGGGTGGCGTCTGCCCACGTGACGGTACCGGCCTGCGCCGGGCCACGGTCGGCGGACGAACGACATGGTGGTGTCCGGCCCACCAGAGTTGAGCTTCCCAACTACCATCACGTCCCGGAATAGGGGGCAGCCCGTGACGCAGAGGCGTTGGACGACCACGAGATCGCCACGTGCCGGCCTGGCCGCCGTGGTGCTAGCCGGCGGGATGCTGGTGGGTCTAGCCGGGCCGGCCCTCGCCCAGGTCACCACCGTCGAGACGGTTCCGCCGGAGGTCGACGAGGACGGTCGGACGGCGGGAGACCGCATCGATCGGATCGTGGTCACTCTGCGGGTGCTGGCCGGTGTCGTCCTGGTGGGGACCGCCGCCTACTGGTGGCAGACCAGGCCCGTCAACCGTCAGCCCCCGACTACCGCTGACGACCTGGAACTAGAGGGCGAAGACCGCGAGGACCGGATGCCGACCATCGAACCCCCGGACGAGGTCGAGGAGGTCACGCTGCTCCCGGCTGTCGGACCGGTCGTAGCGTCGTCCGAGTCCCCTGAGGAGGGCTGAGCCGTGTCCAAGCCGGAACTAGACCTGGACGCCATGGTGCAGCGGTTCCGAGAACGCGCTGCTGCCGTGCGGACTCGGACGCTGCCACCGGTGGGCGGCGAGGAGCGTCAACGGTTCATCGACCAGGCCCAGGCCGACTTCCAAGACTTCGCCATCATCGGTGACGCTGAGGCCACCCTGGACGACGGGATCCTGACCCTCCGCATCGACCTCAGCGAGGGATCTGAGGGCTGACCCCCGCCGACCCGTGAACGCTAAACGGGTAGCCGTCCGGTATCGTTCCGGGCTGACGCGGACGTAGCTCAGCTGGTAGAGCATCACCTTGCCAAGGTGAGGGTCGCGGGTTCGAATCTCGTCGTCCGCTCCAATGGAACCCCTGCGCAGCAGGGGGTTCTTCTGTTTTTGTTGGCTCAAACTGGGCCACGTTTTCCTGGAGGGTGTTTACCTTCCTGGAGGGTGTTTCGTAGGATCTCGC
>JAKURX010000105.1 GCA_022451505.1 Acidimicrobiales bacterium
GGCCCGGCCTACCCGGCCCCGTAACTGGTGGAGTTGCCCGAGGCCTAACAGGTCGGCCCGATCCACCACCAGCGTGTTGACGGTCGGCATGTCGATGCCCGACTCGATGATGGTGGTGCATACCAGGACGTCATACCCGCCGTCCCAGAAGTCCATGACCACCGACTCCAGGGAGGCCTCATCCATCTGGCCGTGGGCTACGGCCACCCGGGCCTCCGGAACCAGCTCACGGACCCCGCCCGCCACCTGGTCGATGTCATGCACCCGGTTGTGTACGAAGAAGACCTGACCTTCCCGGAGTAGTTCTCGGCGGATGGCCTCGGCCACCGGTCGCTCGTCATAGTCGCCGACGTAGGTCAGGATCGGCTGGCGGTCGGCGGGTGGGGTGTTTAGGAGGCTGAGGTCGCGGATGCCGGTCAGCGACATTTCCAGCGTCCGCGGGATCGGAGTGGCGGTCAGGGTCAGGACGTCCACGCCGGTCCGAATTTTCTTGATCGCCTCCTTGTGGACGACCCCAAAGCGCTGTTCCTCGTCGATGACCAGTAGGCCCAAATTCTTGAATCGGACGTCGTCAGAGAGAAGGCGGTGGGTGCCGATCACCACGTCCACCGACCCGTCGGCCAGCCCGGCGGCCACTCGCCGGGCCTCGGCGGTGGTGAGGAACCGGCTGAGCACCTCAACCCGGACGGGGTACGGGGCGAAGCGGTCGCGGAAGGTCTGGCCGTGTTGTTGGGCCAGCAGGGTGGTCGGAACCAGCACGGCGGCCTGTCGACCGTCCTGGACGGCCTTGAAGACGGCCCGGACCGCCACTTCGGTCTTACCGAATCCCACGTCGCCGCACACCAGCCGGTCCATGGGTACCGGCCGTTCCATGTCGGCCTTGACGTCCTCGACGGCCCGGAGCTGGTCTGGCGTCTCCTGGAAGCTGAAGGACTGCTCCAGCTCGCGCTGCCACGGCGTGTCCTCAGCAAAGGCATGGCCGACGGCAGTGATTCGGGCCTGGTAGAGGGCGACGAGCTCCTGGGCGATCTCGGCCACCTCGGAGCGCACCCGAGCCTTGGTCTTCTGCCAGTCGGCGCCCCCCATCCGGCTGAGACTGGGCGTCTCGCCTCCGGTGTGGGGCCTGATGGCATCGATCTGGTCGGTGGGTAGGTAGAGCCGGTCGTCGCCCCTGTACTCCAACAGCAGGTAGTCGCGCTCGACGCCGCCCAGGGTCCGGGTCACCAGGCCGCCGAAGCGGGCCACACCGTGCTGTTCGTGGACGACGTGGTCGCCCGGCGAAAGGTCTTCAAAGACCCGAACAGCTGCCGTACGCCGGGGACGGGTCCGGCGTCGGGTCCGCCGGCGCCCGGTCAACTCGGACTCGGTGACCACGGCCAGCCGGGATTCGGGGAGGACGAAGCCGCTTTCCACGGGGGCCACGATCAGCGAGGCGCCCGGACTCTCCCCCACCTCGTCGCCGGCCGCCGGGACGACCTCCACCCCGGCGTCGCGGAGGCGTCGGGCCAGCTGATCGACCGAGCCGCGTCCGTCGGCGGCCACCACCACCCGGTGTCCGTCGGCCAGGAGGCGGCGGAGACGGCCCGGGACGCCCTCAGCCTCGTCGACCAGAGTGTCACGTCCCCATCCAGAGGCAACCACGGTCTCTACCCCTGGACCGTCCGGAACGGCGTCAATCGTCCAGACCGGTGCTCCGGTGTGGACCAGCAGGCGTTCCCATTCGGTGTGCAGGCGGGGGAAGGCCGTACCGTCGGCCCCCCAGGTGGCGGCCAGCGTGGTAGCCATCTCGGCCTCCTCGGCCCGTAGGTCGGCAATCCGGTCCCGAAGGCGACGGGGTTCTACGGCCACCACCAAGGCGTCGTTGTCGACCAGGTCGAAGAGCACCCGCTCGTCGCCCGACAGCCAGGGCAACCAGGACTCCATGCCATCGAACAGCTCGCCATCGGCCAGGCGGTCCCACTGCTCGCGCCCCCAGGGCTGCTCGGCCAACAGGGCGGCGGCCCGCTCCCGCACCTCCTGGTCGGGGATTAGTTCGCGGCACGGGTAGATCTCCACCTCGGCCCGATGCACGGTGGCCCGCTGGTCGGCCACCCCAAATTCGGTCAACCGGTCGACCTCGTCGCCCCAGAGGTCGATGCGGACCGGGGCGTCGGTCGTAGACGGCCAAACGTCGACGATGGATCCCCGGACCGCCATCTCCCCCCGGTGCTCAACCTGGTACTCGCGGCGGTAGCCGGTGGCTACCAGGTCGGCCACCAGGTTGCCCTGGTCCACCATGTCGCCCGGGCCGATTCGTTGGGGCGGCGTCCGGCCCGCCCCAGGGCCGAGTCGCTGCACGAGGGCCCGACCGGAGGCCACGACTACCGCCGGGGGGTCCCCCAGGTCGCCGAGCCGGTGAAGAACCCGGAGGCGCCGGCCCATGGTCTCGACGCCCGGGCTGACCCGTTCGAAGGGCAAGGTCTCCCAGGCGGGGAAGGATTCGACGGCGCGGTCACCGAGGTACAGGCGAAGGTCGTTGGCTAGGCGCTCGGCCTCCAGGCCTGTCGGGACGGCGACGATCAGCGGGAGGCGCCCGGTACGTCGCACCAGGGCGGCCAGCACCATGGCCCGAGCCGGTTCGGCCACGGCCAATGAGGCCGACCGGCGGCCAAGGACCGAGGCGAGGGCCGGCTCGTCGTCAAGGAGGGCCGGAAGAGCCCCCAGGATGGCGGTCATCGGTGATGGTTGGTCGCCGGCCGGTTCACGAACGGTCGTTGAAGCGGCACATGGCGACGTCCACGCCGTCGGCCAACACGGCCTCCACGGCGTCCGCCGCCTCCTGTACCACGATGCCCAACTCGTCGGCTTCGGCCCGACCAGGTCGGCGCAGCACGTGGTCGGCACCCGACCGGCGACCCGGCGGGCGACCGCCCCCGATGCGGACCCTGAGGTAGTCCTGGGTCTTCAAATGAGCGGTAATGGACCGCAGGCCGTTATGGCCAGCCAGGCCACCCCCAGCCTTGATCCGCAGCCCGCCGACCGGGAGGTCCAGCTCGTCGTGGACGACCACGATCCGTCCGGGATCTTCGATGCCGTAGCGACGGACCAGGCGGCCGACGGACTGGCCGGATTCGTTCATGAACGTCTGCGGGAAAGCCAGAGCCACCCGTTCGCCGTCCACGCGGACCTCACACGACAGGGCGAGTTCCCTGGAGCGTTTCAGCGTCCCGCCGTGGCGGTCGGCCAACAGCCCGATCGCGTCGGCGCCCACGTTGTGGCGCGTGCCGGCATACCGGTCACCAGGGTTTCCCAAGCCGACGACCATCCAGGCCGCCGGTTCGCCGGTTCGTCCGGCTCGGGACCGCCACAGCACGGGTCGGCCCTGACCGCTACTCGTCGTCGGCGGCCTCGTCGGCGGCGGCGCCAGAGTCGTCGGCAGAAACCTCGCCGCCCTCACCCTCGACACCCTCGGCTGCCTCCTCGGCCGCCAGGGCCTCGGCCTCCGCAGCCTCGTCGGCCGCCATGGCCTCGAGCGTCGAGCGGGTGATCATGCCGACGGCCACCGTCTCCTCTACGTCGACGTCGGTGGTGACGCCGGACGGGAGGACAATGTCGCCGACGCGCAGAGAGTCCCCGATTGTCAGGTCCGAGATATCCACCTCGAACTCGTTGGGGATGCTGTCCGGAGCGGCGTTCACGGTCAGGCTGAACAGGTTCTGGTCGACCATGCCGTCGGCGTCAGTGACCTCCTTGGCCTCGCCGATCATGACGATCGGCACGTCCACGGTCACGTCCTGCTTGGGGTCGATTCGAAGAAAGTCCACGTGGGTCACGTCGCGCCGCACCGGGTGACGTTGGATGTCCTTAACGATAGACATCTGCTTCTCACCGCTGAACTCGAGGTGGATAACGACGTTGACGCCGGCATCGGTGGTCAGGGCGAGACGGAGGTCGGTCCACGCCACGTCGATGCTGACCGGATCCTGGGAGAGGCCGTAGACCACGGCGGGGACGCGCCCGGCCCGCCGGAGGCGACGGCTGGATCGGGTTCCGGTGGCCCGGGTGGTCTCGGCGGAGAGGACGATCTCGCTCATGGGAAGGCTTTCTGGGGCGGAGGGGAGGCGCATGGCCGGTCCCGTGGGAACCGACGGGCGAGTCTACCGGTGGATCTCGCGGGCCGGTCGGGTGACCTGAGCAATGACCGGCGGCCGGTGATCGGGCCGCGGCTCAGGCCAGGTTATTGCCGCCGAAGATCTCGCTGACCGAGGTGTCCTCGAATACGGCGTCGATGGCCCTGGCAATCAGGGGTGCCACCGACAGCACCTCGATCAGGTCGTGGTCGGCGTCCTCGGGCAACGGCACGGTGTCGGTCACGATGATCTTTTCGATCGACGAGGCGACCAGTCGCTCCATAGCCTGCCCGGAGAACACCCCGTGGGTGGTGGCGGCGACGACCCTGGCCGCACCACGTTCCGTGAGCTGGTCGGCCGCCGCGCAGATGGTGCCCGCCGTGTCGATCATGTCGTCGACGAGGATGCACACCTTGCCGTCCACCTCGCCGACGACCTCCTTGGCTTCCACGGAGTGGAACGCCGAGTGGTTACGCCGCTTGTGCACGATGGCCAGGTCGGCCCCGAGCTGTATGGCGTAGCGCTCGGCCACCTTCACGCGGCCGGCGTCGGGCGAGACGATGGTCAGGTCTCCCTCTAGGGACCGCAGACGGTCGACCAGCACCGGCATGGCGGTCAGGTGGTCGACCGGACCGTCAAAGAAGCCCTGGATCTGGCCGGAGTGGAGGTCGACGCTAACCAGGCGGCTGGCCCCTGCCTCCTTGAACAGGTTGGCCACCAGCTTGGCCGTGATGGGCTCGCGTCCTGAGGCCTTGCGGTCCTGGCGGGCATAGCCATAGTGGGGACAAACCACGGTGATTCGTTTGGCCGAGGCCCGGCGGGCTGCGTCCACCATGATCAGGTGCTCCATTAGGGCGTCGTTGATGGACATGTCCTCGGAATGGCAATGGGTCTGGATGATGAAGGCGTCGGACCCTCGGATGGACTCCGAGAACCGGCAGTGGATCTCGCCGTTCGAGAAGTCGGCCAGGTTCGGCTCGCCAAGCGACTCGCCCAGCTCAGCAGCGATCGACTCGGCCAGCGGCCGGCTGATCCGACCGGCGACGAGGTACAACTTCTTGTGGGTGACCAGTTCCATGAGGGGCGTGGGTGCTCTCGTCGGCGGTGGGAGTTCCGGGAGTGGAGCATAGGTCGACTCCCCCGGTCGCGGATCAGCCGATATAGACCGGCCGGGGAGGGACCATCCCGCGGGCTGGGGGTCGGGTGCTGGTGGTGGTCGGCGCCACGGTCGTCGTAGTCGGCGCCACGGTCGTCGTAGTCGGCGCCACGGTCGTCGTAGTCGGCGCCACGGT
>JAKURX010000106.1 GCA_022451505.1 Acidimicrobiales bacterium
AGCGTCGAGCCACCCCACCGAACCGGGCCAGGGCGCCGACCACCGCTTCCGGATCGGCACCAACGTGGTGAGCGGCCGCAGCGGCTGCCGCTGCGTTGCGGGCGTTGTGAAGGCCGGGAACCGGCAGGGTGATTTCCAGCGATCCTCCTACGGGACCAGACAGGCTGAAGCGGACCCCCTCCCACGACTCTTCCACTGCCGAGATAACCCAGTCGGCGCCATCGGCCGTCCCCACCGTCTCGGCACCGTGCCGGGCAGCAAGGGCCGCCCCCTCCGGGTCGTCTGAACCGACCATCACCGGGCCGTCCACGGCATCCACGAACTGGTCGAAGGCGTCCACTAGAGGTTGGAAACCACCGTGGTGCTCTAGGTGGTCGGGCTCCAGATTGGTAACCACCCCAAACCGGCTAGAGAGTTCAAGGAAGGAGCTGTCGCTCTCGTCGGCCTCCACCACGAACAGATCGCCATCGTCCCATGCTGCTCCAGTGCCGATTTCGTTGACGTCGCCTCCGATCACAAACGACGGTCGTAGCCCAGCTTCTCTTAGCACCAAGGCCAGCATCGACGAGGTCGTCGTTTTGCCGTGGGTCCCGGCCACGGCCACGGTGTCCCGGAGGGTGCTCACAGCACCCAGTACTTCGGCTCGGCTAAGGAGGGGGAGGCCGCGCTCAACGGCCTTCCGGCACTCCGGGTTGGCGTCGGGCACCGCCGTGGAACGGGTCACGAACGCCACGTCACCCAAGTTGTCCGCCGTGTGCCCGACCCGTACATCTACCCCTAGGGCGGAGAGTCGATCTAGGCCCGAGGAGGCCTTCAGGTCGGACCCGCTCACCGAGTGGCCCATGGTCGCCAGTACCTCGGCGATAGCACTCATCCCGGCTCCGCCCACACCAATCACGTGCACGCTCGTCGGTTGTGAGAGGTCAGGAACCCAGTCAGCCATGGGGGTCATCCTCCCGCCGGGAGGCCGCGTGGTGGGCGATGATTCCGGCCACCCGCTCGGCGGCATCGGGCTTCGACGCGGCCGAGGCTGCTGCCGACATGGCCCGGCGCCTCCCCGGGTCGGCCAGCAGCGCGGCCACCAGGCCGGCCAAGTCTCCTTGCTTGAGGCGGTCGTCCCCGAGGAAGACCCCTCCCCCAGCATCAGCGTGGTGTCGGGCGTTGGCCGTCTGGTGGTCGCCGGGAGCCCCCGGGAGAGGCACGAGCACCGCTGGCACCCCGAGGACGGCCAGCTCGGCCACCGTGGTAGCGCCTGACCGACAGACGACCAGGTCGGCGGCGGCCAGGACGGTCGGCAGGTCGTGCTCATAATCCACCGGCCGGTAATCCACCCCAGTGGGGTACTCCGAAGCCTGCTCTCCGGCCGACCAACCTCGGGGGCCCACCACGTGTCGGATGACCACCGCACCACTGGTCCAGCCCTCCACTAGGTCGGCCACGGCACGGTTGAGCCGCCGCGCCCCCAGTGAACCCCCGAAAGCGACGACCAGAGGGCGGTCGTCCATCCCAAGGGAACGACGGGCCTCCTCGCTCCGACCCACCAAGGATCGGACCTCGGACCGGACCGGATTGCCGGTGAGCTCGGCACGGGGCAGGTCGGTGTCGGGGAAGGAGATCGCACAGGCTCGGGCGAATCGGCCCAGCAGGCGGTTCGCCGCTCCGGGTACCGCATTCTGTTCGACGACCACTAGGGGGATCCGTAACAGGACCGCTGCTAGTCCACAGGGAACACTGGCGTACCCGCCAAGCGAGATGACGGCCCGGGGCCTGTGGCGGGCCAGCAGCAGGACGGCGCGGAACATTCCGACCAACAGCCCCAGGAGCGCCACCACGTTGGCTGGGGTGAGCCGGCGTCGAATTCCTCGACCGGGCAGCACGGTCAGGCCGAAGCCCGCCGCCGGTACCAGGTCCACCTCGATGCCCCGACGGCTTCCGACCATGTGGACCTCGTGTCGTCCGGCTGCCACGCCGGTGGAGACCAGCGCCTCGGCGACGGCGAGCCCGGGCAGGACGTGGCCGGCCGTCCCGCCTCCCGCCACTACGAACCCTCCACGACAGATCCCTTGTGGCCGGAGCTCCGGTTCTGCACTCACGGTGTCTGGCGAGCGATGTTCAACAGGGTCCCGAACGCCGTGAGACTCAGGATGGTGGAACTGCCGCCATAGGACACGAATGGAAGGGGCACTCCGGTGATGGGGAGGAGGCCGAGGACGGCACCGATGTTCACGAAGGCCTGGATAAGGATCCAAGAGGTGATCCCGGCCGCCAGCAACTGTCCGAAACGGTCTGGGGCTCGCAGTGCCGTGGAGAGGCCCATCACGCCGAGCACTAGGTAGGCCAGAATCACCGCCATAGCGGCAAGGAACCCGAGTTCCTCGGCCACGATGGCGAAGATAAAATCGGTTTGGGCGAAGGGCAGGAAGCCCCATTTGGCTCGGCTGGCGCCAAGACCCGCCCCCCAGAGGCCCCCGCTGGAGATGGCCACCCCGGCCTGGATGGGCTGCCAACCCGTGTTCAGGGGGTCATTCCAGGGATCAAAGAGGGAGAACAGTCGGTCCCGCCGGTAGCTGGCACTCATGCTCATCCCGGCCACCAGCCCTAGGCCCACCGTGCCGGTCAGGAGCAGGGCGTCCAACCGGAGACCGGCGAAGAACAGGAGCGACGCCACGATGGCGGCCAGGACCACCGTCGTTCCAAGGTCCGGTTCGAGGAAGATAAGGCCGCCGACGCCGATCAGTACGACGAGCATGGGCCACAGTGTCAAGCGGGTGGTCCCTGACGACCGGTTCGCCAGCAGGTTGGCCCCGAACACGATGACGGCCAACTTGGCGAACTCCGACGGCTGGAAGGTGACGTCCCGAACACCGAGCCACCGGGCCGAACCGTTGACCCGGGTACCCACCCCAGGGATCAGGACCAGCACCAGCAGCACCACGGCCAGAATGAGTCCGGGTCGAGCCAGGTGGCGTAGGCGGCGGTAGTCGAACCGCAGGGTGGTAAACAGACCGGCCAACCCGAGGGCCACCCATACCACCTGGCGGCGTAGGTGGTACCAGGCGTCGTCGTAGTCCCGAAGGTCCGAAACCGACGAGGACGAGAGGACCATGACCATGCCCAGGAGGCCCAGGAGCATGGCCGTCGACCAGAGGATCAGGAATCGGACCGAACGCCCGGAACCGGCGCGAGCAGACCCCGTCGGCCTGGCAGTTGCCCGGTCGGCGGCTACTTTTCCCCGCGCCGCGCTCACCGATCTACCGTCCCAGCCAGGGCACCGACCAGTCGCTGGAAGTCTCGACCTCTTTCGTCGTACGAGCCGTACCAGTCGAACGAGGAGCAGCCCGGCGAGAGCAGCACGGTGCCCGTCCCATCTGCCGACCGATGGGCTAGGGAAACCGCCTCGTCCATGCTCTCCGCGGTCACCACCGGACAGCGGCCCTCGTAGACGACCACCACGGCGGCGGCCGCCTCTCCGATGGCCACCACGGCTCGTGGGCGCCCCTCGGCCAGGGGCGCCAGATCCAACCCCTTATTGCGCCCTCCGGCGATGAGCACCGCCCCGGGGAGTCCCGCCAATGCGGCCAGGGTGGCGTGGGGCGTGGTGGCCTTACTGTCGTCCACGTAGCGGACCCCGGCCACCTCGGTCACGAAGGCCATGCGGTGGGCCAGACCCGTGAAGCAGGTCAACGACCCGGCACAGGCCTCCATCGTGGCACCGGCCCGGACGGCCAGCGCACAGGCCGCCTGAGCGTTCAGGAGGTCATGAGGCATGGTCCGCGGCAGATCAGCCACCGCCACCACCTCACTCCCGTTCAGCATCAAGCGTCCCCCCTCCACCCGGCAGGCGGCCTCGTCGGTGCCAAAGCCGGTGGCCCCCGCCGGAGCGTGAGCGGCCACCACGGGATCAGCCAGGTTGGCCACCGCGTCGGCCGGCGACCCGATCCCCTCCCACACCCGGGCCTTGGCCGCCTCGTAGGCCGCTAGGTCAGCATGGACGTCTAGGTGGTCGGGGGCGAAGTTCAACCACGCCGCCGGGGTGGCCCGGAACCGTTCGGCATGACCGAGGCGAAACGAGGACGCCTCGACAACGAACGCATCGGCTTCCGGATCTTCGATGGCCGCCACCAGCGGAGTGTCGGTATTCCCGGCCGGGACGACCCGTCGCCCCGACCGCTCGAGCATGTCAGCCACCAGGGTGACCACGGTGGTCTTGCCGTTCGTTCCCGTCACCGCGTACCGGGGGCGGTCGTCCCAACGAAAAGCCAGGTCCGACTCATCAAGCACAGCCACCCCAGCCGTCCGGGCCGCCGCGAAGACCGGGTGGCGGTCCGGCACGCCGGGGGCTATCACCACCTCGTCGACCTGACCGACCAGGTCGGCCCACGAGCCGGGTCGAGGCGCCTCCACTAACTCAACACCCAGGCGGACCGCACAGGCCCGGGCCTCGTCGCCGGGAGCGTCGTCCACGGCCAGGACGTCGATCTCGCGCCGGGCCAGCGCCTCCAGGGCGGCCCGGCCGGCCACGCCCAGCCCGAGGACCAGCACGCGGCTGCTCACTGGCCGATCATGCCGGTTACCCCGGTGGCGATGGAGTCGGCGTAGAAAATCCCAAGACCAACTGCCGTGCACAGGCCGGACATGATCCAAAACCGGATGATGACGGTGGTCTCCGGAAGACCTCCCAGCTCAAAGTGATGGTGGATCGGAGCCATACGGAACACCCGACGCCCCCCAAACAGCCTGTAGCTACCCACCTGGAGGATGACAGACACCGTCTCGACCACGAACAACCCGGCCACGACTGGAAGCAGCAGATGGGTGTTGGTAGCCAGAGCCAGGGCGGCCAGACCGGTCCCGATGGCCAGCGACCCCGTGTCCCCCATGAAGATCCGGGCGGGGGCGGCGTTCCACCAGAGAAAGCCCAGGCAGCCCCCGGCCATCGCCGCGGCGACCACCGCCAGATCCAAGGCGTGGGCCACGTCGTAGGTCTCCGGATACCGGAACTGCCAAAAGCCCACCACCGTGTAGGCGCCGAAGCAGAACGTCCCAGCGCCGGCGGCCAAGCCGTCCAAGCCGTCCGTGAGGTTCACCGCGTTGGCCGAACCGGTGATGAGGAGGACGGCCCAGACCGCCCACAGGGCGGAACCCATTTCCAGGCCAGGCTGGTCGAACCGGGTGAACGAGAGCTGGGTGTGGGTCGGCGCATGCTCCAGCATCAGGACCGCGAACGCGGCGGCCACCCCGAGGAGCCCGAGCATCTTGGCCCGCTTGTTAAGTCCCAAGCTGCGCTCACGGACGACCTTGATCCAGTCATCCACGAGGCCAACAGAGCCCGCC
>JAKURX010000107.1 GCA_022451505.1 Acidimicrobiales bacterium
ACCTCGCTAACCGTCATGCCCTGGACGCCCAGGACGCCCAAGGCGTCCTTCACGTCGTCGAGCTTGAAGGGCTTGATGACCGCCGTAACCAACTTCATGTCCTGATTCCTTCCGGTTGGTAGACCACCAGCTCCCCAATCGAACCGTGTAGTAATACAGATTCTGACCGGAGTCAGCCCTGAGCGCCGAACACGGGTGCCGGCTGGGGGGCACCGGCGATCGAAGTGTGGACGGCGTCGGCCACCTCCGACACGGCGAACCGCCGCTCACCTACCGAGGACGGGGGGCCGTGCTGCCAGCCGTCACAAACGTTCAGGCTCCCCCCCGACGCCTCGAACACCCGCCCGGTCACGTCGCAAGCAGCGCTGGCCAGCCACACCACTAGCGGGGAGACGTTGGCCGGATCCTTCTCGTCCCAGCCGTCGGGAACTTCGGTGTCGTAGAAGACGCCCTCGGTCATGCGGGTCCGGGCATCGGGGGCCACACCGTTCACCAGGACCCCGTACCGGCCCCACTCGGCGGCGGCCTGCACTACCAGTAGGGCGATCCCGGCCTTGGCTGTCGCGTAGTTCCCCTGCCCGATGCTTCCCATCAGGCCAGCTCCGGAGGTGGTCATCACCACCCGGCCTTCCACTGACTCGCCGGCCTTGGAGCATTCCCTCCAGTGGGCGATGGCGTGGCGGGCCGGGGCAAAGTGGCCCTTCAGGTGGACCCGGGTGACCGAATCCCACTCCTCCTCGCTCATGTTGGCCAGCATCCGGTCCCGAAGAAAGCCGGCGTTGCACACCAGGGCGTCCAAACGGCCAAACGACGTGATGGCCTGAGCCACCATCTCGGCGGCCTGGTCCCAGTCGGCCACATCGGCACCGTTGGCCACCGCCCGACCCCCGTCGGCCTTGATCTCGGCAACTACGTCGTGGGCCGGCCCACCGGCCGGATCCTCACCGTCTCGCGACACGCCTAGGTCGTTCACCACCACGGCGGCCCCCTCGGCGGCCAGAGCAAGGGCGTGGGCCCGCCCCAGGCCGCGTCCCGCTCCGGTCACGATCGCCACGCGCCCGTCACAGCTCCCCATGGGTCAGGTTCCTCCGACTCCGACAGACCGATTCACCACTGCCAACCTTAGGGATCCACCCGGTGGTGCCCGTAACCAGCGCCGGCGACCCACCGGGATCCCCCGCCTCAGGAGGTCACCCGGACCTCGCCCACCGGTCGACCGGCGCGGTTCACCAGTACTTCGGATGGTGCGGCGTCGAGGTGGCCCAGGCGGGCCAGGAGCCACGTTGCTACCGCCTCGGCAGCCCTCGCCCCGCCGTCTCGTACTTTGAGGGCCAGGCCAAGGTGCTCATCAGGAACCACGGCACAGAACACCCCCTCGGCACCTGCCTTGGCCACCGTGCCCCCGGTTGCCGTACCAATGAGCCGGGTACAGGCCCGGCCGGTTCCAGCCACCAGGAAGGGCTCGGCCCGCATGGCCGAGAGGAGGCGGTGGGCTGACGATCCCGCGGTGGACTCTCCGAGGGTCGCCCAGCCGTTGGCCAGGCGGTCGAGGGATACCGTCCACACCGGGATTCCGCAGCCGTCGACGCCCGGCCGCCCGTCTGCCAGGTCCACACCGCAGGTCCTTTCGATGGCCGGGGTTACGTGGTCGACGTGGAGCGGGTGCCCGGGATCCAGGTACCCGTCGACCTTGAGGCCCAGGTGGGCGACCACGGTCAGGAAGCCGGCGTGCTTGCCCGAGCAGTTGTTATGGATGGCCGTCGGTGGGTGGCCGGAAGCCGCCAGGGTCTGGGCAGCTTCCTCGGACAGGGGTGGGTGAGCCCCGCAGGCCAGGGAGCTAGTGCCCCCCGGGAGCCTTGACAACCAGGCGGTCACCGCCTCCTCGTGCCTGCGCTCACCCTGGTGGCTGGCGCAGGCCAGGGCCAGCTCCGCATCGGTGAGGCCGAAGGCGTCGGCGGCACCGGTGTCCACCAGGGGGAGGGCCTGGATGGGCTTGAGGGCCGACCGGGGCAGGACCGCTCGGTGGGGCTCTCCCCACGACCCGACCAGGCAGCCCAAGGGGTCCACGACGACGGCGTCCACCTCGTGCCGGCTTTCGATCCGGTCGCCCCGGGTGACCTCGACGACGAGGGCCGAGTTCACGTCGGGCTCACGCGAGAGGGAACTCCGTGGGTTCGACCATCACAGCATCGGCGTCGCGGAGTCCATGGATCTGGGCGTGGAGCCGGTCGACGGCCCGGCTGGCCGTCGTCTCGCATAGGGCGGGCACCAAAGCGTGGACGGCTGCCGCTACGGCGGCCAGGGTCAGGGTCCCGGAAACCGCCAGAGCGAATCGGCCGTGTTGGACCCAGGTTTGGCCCACGCTTGCCGGGTGCCTCGTGAAGACGTCGCCGATCGCCATAACCCGATCGTAGGACCCCAGCGTTTGGTTGGCACCAAGGGAACTGCGAACACGCCTAAGGGTCAGCGGGTGACGCCCACCACGGCACCCGCCGTGGCCTGGACCAGGTCCTTGGGCTTCACCGGGAACACGGAGTCCGGGGTGCCGGCGGCCGCCCAAACCTCGTCGAAGTCCATGAGGTGTGGGTCGACGACGGTGCGGAGGGGCACGGTGTGTCCCAGCGGTGGCGTCCCCCCGATGGCGAACCCGGTCGCCGCCCGGACCTCACTGGCCCCGGCGATCCGAATTTCGGTCCCCAGGTAGGAGGCCAGGCGTTCCTCGTCGACCCGGCGACCTCCGGAGCACAGCACCAGCACCGGGCGGACGTCGGCCATGAAGACCAGGGACTTGACAATCTGGTCCACGTGGCAGCCCACGGCGGCTGCAGCATCGGCGGCCGTCCGGGTGCCATCCGGATAGCGCTGCACCTCGACCTGGAGGCCGGAGGCTTCGGCCTCTTCGGTGAACCGCTCGATGGCGTCGGAACGACGGGCCATGCTCGATCGTCTCCTCGGCTCTCGGGTGCGGACATCGGCCTGTACGCCGGAGGCGAACGGACCAACTGATTCTAGGACCCCTAACAGTCCCCACCCCAGCCCGGGCTAAACGGGTCACCGGAAGCGGCGCGCACTACCGTCCCCTCCATGTCCGACCACCTGCTGGACCACCCGCTGCTGGTCCACCGACCGTTCGCCGTCCGCGGCCACCGGGTGGTCGTCGCCCGCCCCTCTGAACCCGTCCCCGGCCCAGTCGACGGCTGAGGACTGACCCGACCGACGCCCGGACCTACGGTGCTCCCCCAGACACTGGCTGAGGCCGCCCGCCGACACGGCGACCGGACCGCCTTCCAGGTCGCCTCGGGGGCCGTCCTCTCATACCGGGAACTCGACCGGGCCTCGGACGAGGTAGCGGCCGGCCTGGCTGCCCGGGGGCTCGGCGCAGGCGAGGTACTGCTGTTGTCGCTCCCGTCGGGCCTGGAGTACGTCGTCTCGTACCTGGCGGCAGCCAAGGTGGGCGCGGTCACCGCGGGCGCCAACCCCCGGCTCCGGGCCCGGGAACGACGCCTGGTGGTCGACGCGGTGGACCCTCATCTCGTACTGGCCACAGACGAACTAGCCGACGGGCTCCCCGACGATGCCCCCGTCGAGGTGGTGGCGACCTCCGGGGTTCCAGGTCGGGTCCTGGCCTCCCTACGTTCCACCGGGGAAGGGGTCCCCCCGCTGGCCGAGGACCCGGACCGGCCGGTGTGCATCTGCTTCACCTCCGGCTCCACCGGGGATCCCCGGGGGGCCTGGTTCACGAACCGACAACTGGCAGCCATCGCCGACCTAGACGGCAGCGGAGCATGGGGGTTGGGGGGCCACATGGTCAGCGGCACGGCCTTCCCCCACGTCGGCGTGATGACCAAGCTGCCCTGGCAACTGGCGTCGGGAGCCACCATCCACGTCATGGACCGGTGGGACGCCGGAACGCTGCTGGGACTCATCGATCGCCACCGGCTCCCAGCCGTCAATGGGGTGGCGGCCCAGGTAGCGCTGCTGCTCAGGCACCCCGGCTTCGACGACCATGACCTGGGATCCGTGAGGGCGGTCGTGGTGGGCGGCGGGCCCTCACCTCCCGCCCTGGTGGCCGAGGCCCGGCAACGGTTCGACGCCCCATATTCCATCCGCTACTCGTCGACCGAGTCGGGCGGCATCGGGCTGGGCACGGCACTGGACGCCGACGACGAGGAGGCCCTCCACACCGTGGGACGACCACGGACCGGTGTGGAGGCCGCGGTCAGAGACGACGACGGCAGACCGGTACCCGACGGGGAGGTCGGCGAGCTCTGGCTCCAGACCCCCAGTGCCATGTCCGGCTACTGGGGCGACCCGATCGGGACGGCGGCCGCTCTCGTGGACGGATGGCTCCGCACCGGGGACCTGGCCCATCGCGATCCTGCCGGCTGCTACCGGCTAGCCGGCCGCGTCCGAGAGATGTTCATCCGGGGCGGCTACAACGTGTACCCGCTGGAAGTAGAGGCCGTGCTCGGCACACACCCGGGGGTCGAGCAGGTGGCCGTGATACCGCGCTCCGACCCCGTGTTGGGCGAGGTGGGTGTCGCCGTGGTCGTCCCCTGGGATCCCGACGCACCACCCACCCTGGAAGACCTGGTGTCTCACGGTCGGGCCGACCTGGCCTCCTACAAACTCCCCGAGGCTCTGCGGATCGTGGACCATCTGCCCCTCAACGCCGGCGACAAGCTGGACCGGCAAACCCTGGCCGACGAGGAGGCCCGCCGCTGAGCCACCAGATCAGCGGCGACCGCCCCGGGGTCGGCCCCGGGAATTCCGACGTTCCCGCTGGACCTCCCGTTCCCGCTGGTCAGCCAGCTCGCGACGCAGGGCCCGATACCGGTCGACCCGTCGCACATCCACCCGGCCGGTGACCACCTCGGCCAGGACGGCGCAGTCGGGCTCGCCCTGGTGGGCGCAGTCGGAGAACCGGCACCCGGTCGCCCGCTCCTCCAGATCACCAAATACCCGGGCCAACGACTCCTCGGCGTCCCAGATCCCGACGGCACGGATACCTGGGGTGTCGACCAGCAACCCACCACCGGGCCGTAGGACTAGTTCCCGACTAACCGTCGTGTGACGGCCCTTGGCGTCGCCCGAGCGGACCTCCCCGGTTTCCAGGACCTCGTCACCGACCAGGGCGTTGACGAGCGTCGACTTGCCGGCCCCCGACTCGCCCAGCAGGGCAACCGTCCGACCACGTCCCAACATCGCCTCCACCTCGCCCAGATCGCCCCGAGGCTCCGGACCGCCCATACCCACCATCAGGACAGGCACCG
>JAKURX010000108.1 GCA_022451505.1 Acidimicrobiales bacterium
CCGACCTGGTGAGCGACATCCCTGACGACCAGGGCGAGATCGTGGACGTCGGGTCGCTGGCCGTCGGGTCCCAGGATCCGGAGGCCTGATCGTGTCGACGTTGTGGATCATGCGACCATCCGGTCGAGTCGGACCGCCACCACCAGGAGTCGTCGGGTGACCGTCGAGGTGGTGACCTCCTGCCACGACCTGGCCGGTCGCCTGGCCGCCGTCCGGGCCGGAGGGGGGACCAACCACCGCCACAACCTCAGCCACTGGGTGATGCTCAAGGACAACCACCTGACGGGCACCGACATCGTCGGGGCGGTGGAGTCATCCCGTTCCCGTTGGCCGGGGCGTACCGTGCACGTCGAGTGCGAGACTCTGGACCAGGTACACCAATCGCTGGAGGCGGGCGCCGATGCGCTGCTGCTCGACAACATGACCCCGGCCCAGGTCAGGGCCTGCGTCGACGAGGTTCGGGCCCACGCGGCGCGCCACGGTGTCCGACCGCTGGTCGAGGCTTCCGGCGGGATCACGCGGGCCGTGGTGGCCGAGTACGCGGCCACCGGCGTGGACTGCATCTCCAGCGGTGTGTTGACTAACGCCGCGTCGGCCCTCGACGTGGGCCTCGACCTCCTAAAGGCGGAGATCCCGTGCTGCTGACCATCGACGTGGGTAACACCCAGACCGTTCTGGGCCTCTACGAGGCCGATGCCGCTGTGTCGGTGGCCGACGCCGGCCTGGTCGACCACTGGCGAGTCCGCACCGACCACGATCGCACTTCCGACGAGCACGCCGTCCTCATCCGCAACCTGTTGCGCCAGTCGGGACGGGACCTGGAGGACACGGTTACCGGTCTGGCCATGTGCTCCGGGGTGCCACGAGTGCTGGCCAGCCTGAGGGAGATGGTTGACCGCTACATCGACTTCGAGCCGGTGATCATCGAGCCGGGCGTGAAGACCGGGATGCCGATCCTGTATGACAACCCCCGGGAGGTCGGCGCCGATCGGATTGCCAACGCCGTGGGTGCCTACGACCTGTACGGCGGTCCCACGGTTGTTGTGGATTTCGGAACCGGCAACAACTTTGACGTCATCTCGGCCGATGGGGAGTTCATGGGAGGGGCCATCGCTCCGGGCGTGGAGATCAGCCTGGATGCCCTGTTCGGACGGGCCGCTGCCCTACGGGCCGTCGAACTAGTCGAACCTCGAAGCGTGATCGGCAAGAGCACGGTGGAGTCACTGCAGTCGGGGGCCGTGTTCGGGTTCGCCGCCCAGATCGACGGGATGGTGGACCGGTTCCGCGACGAGCTGGGGAGCTGCACCGTGGTGGCCACCGGCGGCCTGGCCCACGTGATCGCCCCGGTGGCCTCGACCATCGAGCACGTGGAGCCCTTCCTGACCCTCCACGGGCTCCGCCTGGTGTACGAGCGGAACCGGTGAGCGGAACCGGCGGCGTGCCATACCGCTTCGAGCCGACGGCCACCGCGGCAGCTGTCGAGGCCGAGCACGCCGGCCTGGCCGACGGCGAGGAGTCCGGTGTCGTGGTTACGGTGGCCGGCCGCCTGATGCTGCGGCGCGACCAGGGCAAGCTGGCCTTCGGGGACCTGCAAGACGGCACCGGGCGGGTGCAGCTCTTCGCCATGGAGCGGTCGACGCCCGACTTCGAGAGCTTTACCGGGCTCCACCTGGGGGACTGGATCGGGGTGACCGGGGAGGTCCTGCGGACCCGTCGGGGTGAACTCAGCGTCCGGGTCGACTCCTGGGTCCGTCTGGCCGAGGCCCGTCGGGGCTTTCCCGACAAGTGGCACGGCATTGCCGATGTCGACATCCGGTACCGCCAGCGGTACGTGGACCTGTGGGTCACCGAGGAGTCGCGCGGCACCTTCGTAGCTCGCAGCCGGATCTTCTCAGCCACCCGCCGGTGGTTGGAGGACCGGGGCTTCCTGGAGGTCGAGACGCCGGTCTTTCATCCCATCCCCGGTGGAGCCCTGGCCCGGCCGTTCACCACCCACCACAATGCCCTGGACCTGGAGCTCTACCTGCGGATCGCCCCCGAGCTCTATCTCAAGCGCCTGATAGTGGGTGGCTTCGACCGGGTGTTTGAGCTCGCCCGGGTGTTCCGCAACGAGGGCCTATCGACCCGTCACAACCCCGAGTTCACAATGCTGGAGCTGTACCAGGCCTACGCCGACTACGGCGACATCATGTGCCTGGTGGAGGACCTGGTGTCCCACCTGGCCTTCGAGTTGCACGGCACCACCTCGCTCTCCTACGACGGCCGGGACCTGGACCTGGCGGCACCGTGGCGGCGTGCCACGCTGCTAGAGCTCCTGGAAGAGCACGGGGGCTTATCGGTGGACCTCGACACGCCCCGGGACGAACTGGTCAGACTGTGTGGAGAACGGGACATCCCAGTCGAGAACCACCACGGTCCCGGCAAGCTCATCATGGAGCTGTACGAGAAAACCACCGAGCCGGAACTCTGGGGTCCGGTGTTCGTGACCGACTACCCAAAGGAGGTCTCGCCCCTGTCGCGCGACCACCGGGACCGGCCGGGCTGGGTGGAGCGCTTCGAGGGGATCGTGGCCGGGCGGGAGATCTGCAACGCCTTCACCGAGTTGGTGGACCCCGAGGAGCAGCGGATCCGGTTTGAGGCCCAGGAGGTCGGGAAGGCGGCGGGCGACGCCGAGGCCATGGCCGTGGATGAGGACTACCTGCGGGCCCTGGAGTACGGCCTCCCGCCCACCGGTGGCCTGGGGATCGGTATGGACCGCCTGGTGATGCTGCTGACCGGCACCACCACCATCCGCGACGTCATCCTGTTCCCGACGCTTCGACCCGAGCAGTAGGCAGGCCGCTGGGCTGGGCCTCAGGCCGTCCGGTCGAGGCGTTCCACCAGCAGGTCGCAGGTGGTGAGCATGGCGCCCACCGCCGGGTTGGCTGGCAGCCCGGCGATTGCCACCCGGGCGTCCGCCAGGTAGCCGACGGCCGTCTCCCGAGTAGACGAGATGGCCCCGTCGGCTCGGACAAGCTCACGGGCCCGGTCCCGGCCGGTGGAGTCGATTGGACCACCGAGCAGCGACCGCAAGTCATCTCCGGCAGGGCCAGCCAGGGCCCGGATGACGGGCAGGGTGTAGGTCCCCTCCATAAGGTCGTTGCCCGACGGCTTACCCAGCTCCTCGTCGGTAGCTGTCACGTCCAGCAGGTCGTCGACGACTTGGAAGGCCATGCCGTAGTTGTGTCCGAAGTCGGTGACGGCGTCGACGACGTCCCGGGAGTGGTCGGCCACGATGGCCCCGATGCGGGCCGCGGTAGCCAGCAGGGAGGCCGTCTTGCCGGAGATGGAGGCCAGGTAGGCCTCCTCGCTGCGGTCCACGTCGAAGGCATGGCGCACCTCCCGGACCTGGCCCTCGCACAGGGCAGCGATGGTGGCAGCCAGCAGCCCGGCCACCTCGGTCCCCAGGTCGGCGGCGATCTCCGAGGCCCGGGCCAGCAAGTAGTCGCCGGCCAGGATGGCCTCCAGGTTTCCCCAACGGGCGTTCACGCTCTGGACGGTCCGCCGGGTCTCGGCGTCGTCCATGACGTCGTCGTGGTACAGGGATCCCTGGTGGACTAGCTCCACGGCCACGCCGCCTCGGATGACGGCCCACGGGGCCACGTCAGGGTCCTCGTCCAGGACCAGCGAGGCGGTGATCGCCAGGGCGGGCCGGACCCGCTTTCCGCCAGCGTCGATCAGGTGCCGGGCCATCTCGGTGAGGAATGGGTCGTCCGACTCGACGACCTTGCGGAGCTCGTCCTCGGTCCGCCGGAGGCCGTCGGCCATACCAGGGAGGTCGAGGAGGGTGGTGGGATTGGCCACCCGCCGAGGATACGACGCCTGGCCTACTGGTCGAAACGGGGCCTTCGTGTCGCCCAGGGCTTAATCCAGGCGGATGGTGGGTCACGGCCCACGGGTTCACTTGAGGGGACGGGGGACAATCGAGACCAGGAGGCATCCCGTTGTTCGAGCGGTTCACCGACAGGGCCCGACGGGTCGTGGTGCTTGCCCAGGAAGAGGCGCGGCTGCTCAACCACAACTACATCGGCACCGAGCACATCCTGCTCGGGCTGATCCACGAGGGCGAGGGCGTGGCCGCCAAGGGCCTCGAATCGCTCGGCATCTCGCTGGAGGCGGTGCGCAGTCAGGTCGAGGAGCTCATCGGCCAGGGTGCCAGCTCGCCCAGCGGCCACATTCCGTTCACGCCGCGGGCCAAGAAGGTCCTGGAGCTCTCGCTGCGGGAGGCCCTGCAACTAGGGCACAACTACATCGGCACCGAGCACATCCTCCTGGGCCTCATCCGGGAGGGCGAGGGCGTGGCCGCGCAGGTGCTGGTGAAGCTGGGCGCCGACCTCTCCCGGGTCCGCCAGCAGGTCATCCAGCTGCTCTCCGGGTACTCGGGGTCCGGACAGGGCTCTTCAGATTCGCCGGGCAAGGCCGGGGCCACCGCTGGGGGCAGCGGGGGCGACTCCCCCTCAGGCTCCCTGGTACTGGACCAGTTCGGTCGCAACCTCACCCAAGCGGCCCGGGACAAGAAGTTGGATCCGGTCATCGGACGCCACCGCGAGACCGAGCGGGTCATGCAGGTGCTGTCGCGCCGGACCAAGAACAACCCGGTGCTAGTCGGCGAGCCGGGCGTCGGAAAGACGGCCATCGTCGAGGGCCTGGCCCAGATGATCGCCAACGACGACGTGCCAGAGACCATCAAGGACCGCCAGTTGTACACGCTGGACCTTGGGGCCCTGGTGGCCGGCAGCCGCTACCGGGGAGACTTTGAGGAGCGCCTGAAGAAGGTCCTCAAGGAGATCAAGTCCCGGGGCGACATCATCCTGTTCATCGACGAGATCCACACGCTGGTCGGGGCGGGGGCCGCCGAGGGCGCCATAGACGCGGCGTCGATCCTGAAGCCCATGCTGGCCCGAGGTGAGCTACAGACCATCGGGGCTACCACGCTGGACGAGTATCGGAAGCACCTTGAGAAGGACGCCGCCCTGGAGCGTCGGTTCCAGCCCATCACAGTCGACGAGCCCACGGTGCCCCTCACCATTGAGA
>JAKURX010000109.1 GCA_022451505.1 Acidimicrobiales bacterium
GCGACCCGGTGACCAACCCGTTGAACTTCTCGAACTACGACAACCCGGAGGCCCGGGCCATCCTGGCCGAGGCCAAGACCGTTGCCGACTTCGAGACCCGGAAGGCTCTGTACGAGCAGGTGAGCATGATCGGTGCGACCGAGGTGCCCATGTGGTTCTCGGGCCACACGGCAACTGCGCTGGCATTCGAGGAAGGCATCGTCGGTCTGGACGACTGGGTGCTCCCCGACGGGACGCTCGGCATCGGTCACCCGAGTGCCATCCCACGAACGGCTCAGATGTGGCGTACCGACGGCTGACCTGATCGTTTAAACGCATAGTTCTGGGGGGTGGAGCAACCCGCTCCGCCCCCCAGAGCGCGTTCGGCGGTGCCCGCCGGGCGAGTGGAAGAATCACTGTGCTCTTGAGAGCGGGGCGCGAAAAAGAATCGAGGTAGGACCAACGTGGCACGTCTGGTGGCAGCACGACTGGTCCGACTGGGAGCCGTCCTGCTTGCCGTGAGTTTTCTCACGTTCATGATGGCGAACGTGCTGCCCGGTGATCCAATCGACGCTCTCATCCCGATCGAACTTCAAGAGGACCAGGAGTTTGTGGCCGAACTCCGCGAGGAATGGGGACTCAACGACCCGCTGCTGGGGCGCTACGGCCGGTGGTTGGGCAACGCCGTCCAGGGGGACTTGGGTAAGTCCTACATCACCGGCCGACCGATCATGGACGAGGTCACCCCGCGGCTACCCATCACCGCCGAACTGATGGTGGTCTCCA
Organism: Acidimicrobiales bacterium; assembly: GCA_022451505.1. Lineage (GTDB taxonomy): Bacteria > Actinomycetota > Acidimicrobiia > Acidimicrobiales > MedAcidi-G1 > UBA9410. Next base: position 766 of record JAKURX010000109.1, read on the forward strand.
TCGGACTGGCCCTGCTGGTCGCTGTGCCCCTCGGCGTGCTCAGCGCCTACCGGGAGGGGTCGAGCACCGACCAGTCGGTCACCGCCGGTGCCCTGCTCGGTATCAGCACCCCGAACTTCCTGCTCGGCATCATCCTCATCTACTTCATGGCGGTAAAACTGCACTGGTTCCCGGCCGTCGGATGGGTACGGATAAGCGACAGTTTCACCGGGAACCTCAAGTCGGTGGCCCTGCCGGCCGTTTCCCTGGCCGTTGCCGAGGCCGCGGTGTTCACCCGCATCGTGCGTTCGGACATGATCGCCACACTCAAGGAGAACTACATCCTCTCGGCTCGGGCCAAAGGCCTCAGGGACCGGTTCATCCTGTTTCGCCACGGTCTACGGCCCAGCTCCCTGACCTTGATCACCGTCGTCGGGCTGAACGCGGCCGGCCTCATCGGCGGAACCATCATCTTGGAGCGGCTATTTGCCATCCCGGGCGTCGGTTGGCGTCTCTTCAACGCCGTCCTGCAACGTGACTACATGATGGTCCAAGGGATCACCATGCTGATCGCCGCGTTCTACGTGATCATCAACGCAGTGGTCGACTTCATCTATCTGGCGGTCGACCCGCGTATTCTCGGGGGGTCCCGCTCAGGAAGACTTCGGAGGTTTCAGAGACGGGCGGGCCTCAGCCCGGTCGTCGGCTTCCGGGCGACGGTTCGCGGCGTCGGGAGGCGCTGATGTCGACTGTCGAATCAGCCGTGTCCCTGCACGACCCCTCCGATCCCCCAGTGGTTACTGGTTTGAAAGGCGGCCGGGGACCATTCGGGACAATGCCCTGGCTCACCAAGATCTGCGCATCCTGGGTGGTGGCGATCGTCGCGGCGGCGATCTTCGCCGACTTCATCCCCGGCCTCCCCGACCCGGACTACCAGGGGTTCCTGTGGGGTGAGGACAAGATCCTCGAACCCCCGTCGGGGGACCACTGGCTCGGTACCGACGGCATCAGTAGGGACATCCTGGCTCGGGTCATCTACGGATCCCGGGTCTCGTTGATCTTCGCCACGGTGGTAGTCGCGGTCGGCCTGCTATTTGGAGGAGTGATCGGCTCACTCGCCGGGTTCCTGCGGGGCAAGGTCGATGGCGCGATCGGGTTTGGCATCGACGTGATGTTGGCCATGCCGGGACTGGTGCTCTACATCTTCGCCATGACGATGCTCAACCAGCGCGGCCTGCTGGTCATGTGTTCGGTGGTGTCGGTTCTCGCCATCGCTCCCTACTCCCGGGTGGCCCGGGCCAATGCACTGGCGGTGAGCAACCGCGAGTTCGTGACCGCAGCCCGGTCCATCGGGACGAACAGGTCCCGTATCCTGCTCCGGGAGGTCATCCCGAACGTCTACCCAAGCCTCGCCGCGTACGCACTGGTCTCGATGGCAGCCCTGATCATCCTCGAATCCGCAATATCCTTCCTCGGATTTGGCGTACAGATTCCCACCTCCTCGTGGGGCAACATGATCGCCGAGTCACGCCGTGACCTGGCAATCAACATCTGGCCCTGCTTCTGGCCCGCTCTGACCCTGGTGCTGACCGTGTTTTCCATCAACAACGTCGCCGACTGGGTCCGGAAGCATATGGCGACCCGAACCTCGGCCCTGGTCTGAGCCGGGGACGACCTCATGACCGACGTGACAGACCCTGCCCCCGGACCGATCGAGCGGTCGGGCAGGCGCCGAGATCGCCGCCGGACCGGCCAGTCCACCGTAGGCACTACCACCTGGGTAACCGCCGGATCAACCCTGCTGCGCGTCGAAGACCTCCACACGAGCTTCGACATGCCGTTCGGGGAGGTGAAAGCCGTCAACGGGGTGAGTTTCACTCTCGACCACGGCCGGACACTGGGCATCGTCGGCGAGAGCGGGTCGGGCAAGACGGTGCTGGTCCGGTCGATCATGCGTCTCAACCTGGGGAGCAACGTGACCACGATGGGCAGTGTCGAGTTCAACGGTCGCGAACTCCTTGGGATCCCCATGCGGCAGATGCAGGACCTCTGGGGGCCGGAGCTGGCCATGGTTTTCCAAGACCCGATGACGTCGCTGAACCCGCTCGTCCGGGTGTCCCGGCAGGTCACCGAACACCTCCACCGTCACCTTGGAGTCAGCCGCGACCAGGCCCGGCAGACGGCACTGGAGTTGATGCGCGAAGTGCGGATCCCCGAACCCGAGACCCGACTCAGAGCCTTCCCCCACGAACTCAGCGGTGGGATGCGCCAACGGGTCTGTATCGCCATCGCCCTGGCCTGTGAACCAACCCTGTTGTTCGCCGACGAACCCACCACGGCTCTCGACGTCACCGTGCAACACCAGATCCTCAACCTGCTCGGGCGTGAGAAACAAGAACGTGACATGACCATGGTGCTGGTCACTCACGACCTCGGGGTGGTCGCCGGCCGGACCGACGACACCATGGTCATGTACGCCGGCAAAGTGGTCGAACAGGCCCCCACCGCGACCCTGTTCGCTGAGATGCGCCACCCGTACTCGGAGGCGCTTCTCCGGTCCATTCCCAGGATCGGGCAGCCCAGCCACACCCGGCTCACCGCCATCACCGGCCGCCCCCCCGATCCCGTCAACCTTCCTGCCGGATGTGCCTTCAGCCCTCGGTGCCCCAACGTCCAGCAGAAGTGCCGAGAGGAGACGCCCCCGCTGACCGCCGAAGGCGGCTCGTCACACCAGGTGGCCTGCTGGTTCCCGGCCGGTACGGACCGTGGTCGCGAGGCCTTCGCCCGGAATGTCGCTGATCGCCTACCCCAGGCTGTCGTGGTTGCCGAAGGTGGCGAATCGTCGACCGGCGCTGGTTCGACCGGCCAACCGTCCGAAGACGGGGGCAACTGATGGCCGGCACCGGGAAAGCCCACCTCCGTCCGGCCGACGAGACTCTGGTGCGGATCGAAGACCTGGTTGTCGAGTTCCCGGCGCCGGGAGGACGTTCGGTCAAGGCGGTCAGCGGCATCAGCCTCGACGTCAAGGAAGGCGAAACCCTGGGGCTGGTCGGCGAGTCGGGCTGCGGGAAGACCACCACGGCACGAGCGCTCATCCAACTACCGCCGCCCACCTCAGGCTCAGTGGTCTTCGACGGCACCGACCTCACGGCGCTGTCCGAGCGGGAGATGCGCCGCCAGCGCACCGGCATGCAGATGATCTTCCAGGATCCGATCAGTTCCCTGAACCCTCGACGCAGGATCGGCGACGTGGTCGCCGAACCGCTGAAGGTCTGGGGACCGCACGACCCAGCTCAGCAGGTCCGGATGGTGGACGAGATGCTGAATGCGGTCGGGATCGACCCGGCCACCGCCCGATCTAAACGGCCCCACGAGTTCTCCGGCGGCCAATGCCAGCGGATCTCCATCGCCCGGAGCCTGGTGCTTGGCCCCCGGCTGTTGATCTGCGACGAACCGGTCAGTGCGCTCGATATGAGCATCCAAGCTCAGATCCTCAACCTCCTTGAGGACCTCAAAGCCGACTACCAGCTGACCCTGGTGTTTATCGCCCACGACCTCGCGGTGATCAAAAACATCAGCGACCGGGTGGCTGTCATGTACCTGGGCAAGATCTGCGAAGTCGGCGGGGCCGACCAGCTCTACGCCGACCCGGCCCATCCGTACACCGAGATTCTGCTCGGGGCGAACCCGGAGCCTGACCCGGAGGCGGTCCTCGACTTGGAATCGGTTGAGGGCGGTGATCTGCCGTCGCCCATCGACCCACCAACTGGATGCCGGTTCCGCACCCGGTGCCCCCGGGCCGACCAACGCTGCGCCGACGAGGAACCCCAGATGAGACCGGTGGCCGACGCCCACTTTGTGGCCTGCCACCACCCCCTGGTCGACCAGGCAGTCGAAATGCCTGCGAAGGGCTGAGTTCTCTCGAAACGAATACCTGACCGTTTCGGTCAACAACTTGTCCTTAAGACTTCACTAGGGGGATGATGCCCCCAATTGGGGTGCGTTTGCCGCGCCCCGTTGTACAAAACTCGGAGGGGAAGATTATGCGCCGATCTTGGCGAGGGATTGTTGCGTTGACCTTGGCTTTTGCGCTTGTCGCGGGGGCTTGTGGTGACGACGAGGAAGAGGCTGCTCCGGCAGCTACCACAGCTGCTCCGGCAGCTACCACGGCTGCTCCGGCGGCGACGACGGCGGCTCCGGCTACTACGGCGGCTCCGGATGTGGGTGGTCTTGATGAGTTGGATGTGGCGTATTTCTTGGAGTGGCCGACGGCCAATCAGGTGGCGCAGCTTGAGTTGACCTATGACGA
>JAKURX010000011.1 GCA_022451505.1 Acidimicrobiales bacterium
AGCCGTCAGTAGTTGCCCAAGATGCGCTCGGGAACAACGAAGACCGCCACTCGTCCTTCGTTAGCCATGACCCGGTCATATTCGTCGAAGTCATCGTGAGTACCGCTTGCTGCCTGAAACACTTCGCGCAGTAAGAGCCGCAGGGCTTCGGCGTCAATCCCGTCAGGTAGGTCATCGGGTCCTATGAGGTCGGCTGGGCCGGTTACTGACCGCCATGTCCAGTCGCGACGGATCGCGATGGTTACCTGGGAGTCGCGGCGAACATGGCTCAGCCGGGCAGCGCCTCCGGCCGAGACAAATGCCACACAAGGCACACCGGTGATGGGGTGGTCGATCACCCCGCAGTTGACGACGCTGGACAGGACACGCCCATCGGCTTGGGTTGTGCTGACTATGGCCAGACCGTTCTCTTTAGCCAGATAAGACCTGACCTCTTGGATGTCCACGACCTGACGGTAGCCCTCGAGGCCAACGGTGGCCTGAACCGGTCTGGTGGTGGGGTTCAAGGCCTCCGGCACTGCGAGTGTCTTGAAGCCTCACTGAGTCGCCCAAGGCGTCTTCGTAGTTGCCAGATCGGTCAGTGCCCGACGGTTAGGCCTACCATCGGTAGATGGTCTTTGAGGGAACAATGAGCGGGCGCATGGCGCGCACCACCATCGCTGACGGCTTCCACATCCTTCCTGGCATGGGCAACTGTCTGGCTGCTGAGACAGACGCCGGGATGGTCATCGTTGATGGTGGGCCGGTTGGGGTGGCCCCCAAGATGATTGACCACCTACGTGGAATCACTGACGCCCCTGTCCACGCGATCTGTTACAGCCATGGCCACAACTCGTACAACGCGGGGATGGGAGCCTGGCTAGAGCACGCCGCAGACCGAGGGGATCCGCCACCCCGACTGGTGGCTCACGCCAACCTTTTGCACCGCTACTCCCGCTACCGGGAGACCCACCATCTCCAAGCCCGGATGGCCGCCGTCCAATTCCCGGGGCGCAACGGGGTTCCCATCGCCGCCCTTGATGACGCATTCCTCCACGTCGATCCCACCGAGACCTTCGAGGACCACCTGGTGCTCGTAGAGGGCTCCCGGCCCGTGGAGGCTTATTGGGCTCCCTCAGAGACCGATGACTCCCTTGCCCTGTGGTTCCCTGCTGATGGCCTTCTCTATGGCGGGCCGGCCACCCCGGCCGACTCCATCCCCAACGTGGGAACTCCTCTGCGTACTCAGAGGTACACCGTCCGGTGGGCCGACACCCTGGATCGTATGGCTGCCCTGGGCGCCCAGACCCTGGTCACCGAATTCGGTCCGGTGGTATCCGGTGCAGAGATGGTGCGAGAACGACTCACTATGACCGCCGAAGCACTGCGGTGGCTTCGAGCCGAGGTGGTTGAGAGAATGAACCGAGGCATGAGCGAGGCTGAGATTCTCGCCGACATGTCTTACCCGCCCGAATTGTTTGACCACCCGTGGATGGCACCTACCTACGGCTGTGCTGACTACATCGTGCGAGATCTCTACCGGGAGGAAAACGGGTGGTGGGACCGCAACCCCACCACCCTGCATCCATCCCCACCCGCCCTGGCCGCCTCCGAGGTCCTGTCGGCCCTAGGCGACCCGGCAACCGTGGTGAACCGGGCCAAGGAGCTCGCACAGAAGGGGCAGACCCAACTAGCCCTTCACGTCATTGACCTGGTGGCCCTGGCCCCCGGCGACGACCCGATGGTGGCTGAGGCCCGGGCCGTCAAGGCCGAACTATGCCGAGTGCGTTCCGAGGAGGTGGAACCCTTCGTATCCAAGTCCTGCTACCGCTCATCGGCCCGGCTTCTAGACGAGGGCCACACCTCCTGGCAGGACCTTCCCTGACCGGAGATACGTGCCGCAGGGTTTCCAGGCCTCTTCGGTAGGGGCGACTTCTTTTCTGCCTTGGGTTACAACGTTTCACGCCTGCGCTGACTCGAAGATGAGGCTGCAGCAGGTGAGAGCACCCTCCGCTTTTGCTAGTTCGGTGGCCTCCACCGGTTGCACGTCGAAGCCCTCCGCCGAGAGGCGCTCTCCGGTCCGTGGAAAGTCAGCTCCGAAGAGAACCGTGTCGCCCACTCGAATGACGTTTGCACCACGGGGTTCCGCCGGATCGACAACGATGCAGGCCTGACCGGAGAAGGCGGACAGATCTACCCAATCGGGGTTGACGAGAAGGGTGTCGTCCGAGACAGCCGTCGCAGACGACTTCAGATGAAGACAGTCCTTAAAGCCAACTCCTGTCACGCGATAGCCGTAGTCGGCAACAAACTCCCGCAGCTGCCTCACGGAGTTGACGTTGGTCCGGGTGGAGAGCCCGACGTACACGTCCCTTCCGACTACCAGGACGTCACCACCGTCCAAGATCGCCGGCGCCCCGATGTGCTGGATTGGGCGATGGGGCTGCAACGCCGCCTCGATAGACGATCGCTCACCTCGCCGTGACAGCGCACCCGGCCTTGTGATGATCGCCACCTCGTCGAGCACGATGGCGATGTCCTCCACGAAAACCGAATCGGGGAACTCCGGTTCCTCAACCAGCCGCTCTATGCAACAACCGAGGTCGGCAAGCACCCGCTCATAGCGCGCATGCTGGGTCCTGGCCAGGTCGACGTCGATCGGCTCACGGTCGAGGTGGGTCAGTTCGCATTCGCTGATGCTCGAACTGACACCCCTAGTGACAGCCACTCGGATGCTCACCTACACACCTCCTTCGCTATCCAAAGTCCCGAATCCTTCTGGCTGCAATCCCATGATGTTGTCCTAGATGGAACCACCATGTTTCACCCGGACGGCGACCTCTACGGCCAGGGCTCCCGGGGTCCGGTGGGAAGGGATCGAGCCAGGTTGGCTGATCCGACGGCAGCCACCGCAGCGAGAAGAAGCGGGAGCCCGTAGCTTCCGGTTGCCTCAAACAGCAGACCAGCGCCGATTGGGCCAACGAGGCCGGCTGTGCCCCAGGCGGTGAACATCCATCCGTAAGCGGCGGGATACCGATTTTTGCCAAAGAGTTTGTTGACGGCGAACGGGTAGACGGCGATTACCGCGCCATAGGTAAAAGCGATGCCGGACACGGCGGCGAGGGCCGCCAAGCCATGGCCGGTCGATGCCCCCAACAGGAGGGCCGCGACGGACCCGAAGGGAAGGCCGACCAGTAACCGTCGCAGTTGGGACCGATCGGCAACGAGGGCGATCCAGACCCCGCCGACAGCGCAGGTAAAGCCGGCCACCGCGACGGCGGCACCGTCTGGTCCACCGGCCTCCTGCACGATGGCTGCCGCATGGCCGAGGGCTGTCAGCCCGGCTAGCACGGCCAGTCCGTAGGCGGCCCAGAGCCGTCCCACCAGCCTGCGGTCATCTTCGGACAGGGTCCGACCTGTGCCGCCGGCCGTGGATCGGCCACCTCCTACAAGGAGAGCGGAGACCAAGCCAGCGCCGAGTATTAGACCGGCCAGCAGGCGCAAGCCGCCTTCCGGACCGGCGGCGTCGATACGCGCCTCGAGGGCGACGGCGGCCGTTGCCGCGCCGAGGGCATAAGCAGCGGTGACCAGACCCAGGGCCCAGCCCCGTCGGTCAGGCGTGGCCTCAGCTGACCGCTGAAGGGCGAAGGCGTAGCCGAGCCCGTTGGCGCCCCCGAAGACGACTCCGTAGCCGACGACCAAGCCAGTGAGGGACGACGCTTCGGCAGCCAGTAGGAGGCCGCCGGCCGCACCGACAGCAGCAATCGTGGCAACGACTGCCCCGGGGAGGTGCCGAAACAGGGGGTGGCCGATTAGGACGACCACAGTGAGGCAGGCCAGGGCCACCGAGTAGACGGCGCTCATTGCCCCCCGGCCCACGTCGAGGTTGGTCTCGAGTGGCATCACGAACAGGCTCCAGGCGTGGATGGTGCCAAGGGCTCCGCTCAGGAACACGCAACCGGTCAGCGGGCGGACTCCGGGGGGCACGGGGGGAACGCTAACGGGAGTCCAGACCGCAGCCGGGAGGACGTTCTGGTCACCAGTCGGAAGTATGAGGCATCGGCGATGCCTTGTCGGGCCTACCGGGACTCGACGAATTCCCGATTGGGGACGCTGAACTCCATGACGTCATCGGCAATGGTTTCCCGGCGGATCATCTTCACGTCCCGGCTGTAGTCCTGAGTGTGTAGCCACGGGGCGCGGTCTCCCTGGCGAGGGAGGAGGTGCAAGGTGCGTTTCATGTACCCGGCTGGGAAGCCATCGATCCAGGGGCGTTGCGGCATGTCAAGGTCCGAGGGGCGTAGCCGAGGCGTGCAGGTGGTAGCCCCCATGTCGGCCATGTGGCTTAGTAGCCGACAGACGTACTCCGCCGTCAGGTCAGCCTTCAGGGTCCACGAGGCGTTGACATACCCGAAAGTAGACACGAGGTTCGGAACGTCGGAGTAGGCGAGCCCCTTGTAGGTCCAAGTGCGGGCGAAGTCGACCGGTTCGCCGTCGACTCCGAAGCCGATCTCGCCCAAGGTGACCAAGTTCAGACCAGTGGCCGTCACGATGATGTCGGCCTCCAACTCGGCGCCGGACCGTAGCCGGACGCCCGCCTCGGTGAACGTGTCGATGTGGTCAGTGACCACAGAGGCACTTCCCGACCGAATGGACCCGAACAGGTCCCCGTCCGGGAGGAGGCACAGACGCTGGTCCCACGGGTTGTACGACGGGGTGAAGTGGGTGGCTACGTCGTAGTCGGGGCCAAGGCCCTGTCGGACGCCACCAAGCAAGAGGCGCTTGATCTTGTCGGGATCGGTCCGGGTCTTCCGGTAGACGAGGCCCTGGCGAAAGACGTTCTTGCGTCTGGTCACGGCGTAGGCCCACTTCTCGGGGAGGATCCGCCGTAACCGGTTGGCGAAGAGGTCGTGCGACGGACGGGCCACCACGTAGGTGGGGGAGCGCTGCAGCATCGTGACGTGGGCCGCCCGTTCGGCCATGGCCGGCACGAGGGTCATGGCCGTTGCCCCGGACCCAATGACCAGGACACGCTTACCCGCATAGTCGAGGTCCTCGGGCCAGGCCTGGGGGTGCACAATCTGGCCACCGAACCGGTCTCGACCCGGGAAGGTTGGGGTGTGCCCCTCGCGGTAGCTGTAGTAGCCGGAGCACATGAACAGAAATCCACAGGTCAGCGTTGTGGTCTGGCCGGTGGCGGCAAGTGTGGCGGTGACCGTCCAACGGGCCGAGTCGCTCGACCACTCGGCCCGTGATACGAGGTGGCCGAAACGGATGTGACGCTCCAGGTCGTGCTCGGCCACGGTCTCGCGGAGGTAGTCCATGATGGCAGGGCCGCCGGCGATCGACCGGGCGTCCTTCCAGGGCTTGAAGCTGAAGCCGAGGGTGTGCATGTCGGAGTCCGATCGGACCCCGGGGTAGCGGAACAGGTCCCATGTTCCGCCAATGTCGTCGCGCCCCTCCAAGATGGTGAACGACGCCCACGGGCACTTGTTTTGAAGGTGGTAGCCAGCGCCGATCCCAGAGATCCCAGCGCCGACGACCAAAACGTCGACGTGCTCGGGGCTGGCGGAGACCGGGCTGGACATCGCTGGGACCCTAGGGACGAGCAGCGAAGGGGGCCAATCCCCGGCGCCGACCCGGCATGGCGGCCGGGCCGATACGGGGAGATTCCCACGGGCCTCGGCTCCGTCAGCTACCGGTAGTGGCTCGTAGGCTCGCCGGGAATGGACCGCCGGACCACGACGCTCCCCCCGGAGCTCCGCCTAACCCACCTCCGCCAACTTGAGGCCGAGGGCATCCACATCCTCCGCGAGGTAGTGGCCCAGTTTGAGCGACCAGTGATGCTTTACTCCATCGGCAAGGACTCGTCGGTCCTGCTGCACCTGGCCCGCAAGGCGTTCTACCCCGGCCGGATCCCGTTCCCGCTCCTCCACGTTGACACCACGTGGAAGTTCCGGGAGATGATCGCTTTCCGGGACCGCATGGCCGACGAGATCGGCTTCGACCTGGTGGTCCACTCCAACCCTGACGGGGTGGAGCGGGGGATCAACCCGTTCGACCACGGATCGAAGAACTACACCGACATCATGAAAACCCAGGCCCTCCGACAGGCCTTAGACGCCGGCAGATACGACGCCGCGTTCGGCGGGGCCCGCCGGGACGAGGAGAGGTCCCGGGCCAAGGAGCGGGTCTTCAGCTTTCGGGACCGTAACCACCGCTGGGACCCGAAAAACCAACGACCCGAACTCTGGAACCTCTACAACGGGCGGGTCGACCGCGGTGAGAGCATCCGGGTCTTTCCGATCAGCAACTGGACCGAACTCGACGTGTGGCAGTACATCCATCTCGAGGAGATCCCCATTGTTCCGCTGTACCGGGCAGCTCTCCGACCAGTCGTAGAGCGGAACGGGACCCTGATCATGGTCGACGATGATCGCTTCCGATTCGCCGATGGCGAGGAGTCCGAAAAGAGGTCCGTGCGGTTTCGGACCTTGGGCTGCTACCCGCTGTCCGGGGCGGTCGAGTCGACAGCGACCACGTTGCCCGAGATCATCCAGGAGATGCTCCTGGCCACCCGATCGGAACGCGAGGGGCGAGTTATCGACCACGACCAGGTCGGGTCGATGGAGGAGAAGAAGCGGGAGGGGTACTTCTGATGCCCCACGACTCGGACCTCATCAGCACCGACATCGACGCCTACCTGGCCGAACATGAGAACAAGGACCTACTACGCCTTCTGACCTGTGGAAGTGTCGACGACGGCAAGTCGACCCTCATCGGCCGCCTGCTGCACGATTCCCAGTTGATCTACGAAGACCAGATGGCGGACCTGGAGGCCGACTCGGCAACTATGGGATCAGCCGGCGAGCGTGTCGACCTGGCGTTACTGATGGACGGCCTAAAGGCCGAGCGGGAGCAGGGCATCACCATCGACGTCGCCTACCGGTACTTCTCTACGTCACGTCGAAAGTTCATCATTGCCGATACTCCTGGCCACGAGCAGTACACGCGGAACATGGTTACCGGAGCGTCGACCTGCGAGCTGGCCGTGGTCCTCGTCGACGCCCGGCACGGCGTAGTCGAACAGACCCGGCGGCACAGTTTCATTGTCAGCCTGCTGGGTATTAGAGACGTGGTGGTGGCCGTCAACAAGATGGACCTGGTGGGCTGGTCGGAGGGGGCCTTCGACGACATTCGGGGCTGCTACCAGGAACTTGCCGCTGACCTCGATTTAGCCGACCCGTACTTCCTGCCCATGTCGGCCCTGCTGGGTGACAACGTGGTCGATGCCGGGCACAACCTCGACTGGTTCGACGGGCCTCCCCTGATGGAGTACTTGGAGACCGTTGATGTGGCCACCGACGTGGACCTAGACCACCTACGCCTGCCCGTCCAGATGGTGCAGCGTCCCGATCAGGACTTCCGTGGTTTCGCAGGGACCGTAGCGTCCGGGGTGCTACGCCCGGGCGACGAGGTGGTGGCGCTGCCGTCAGGTATGCGGTCCACAGTGGAGCGAATTGTGACCTTCGACGGCGACCTCGAGGTGGCCGGTCCGGGGCGGGCCGTGACGGTGACCCTGGCCGACGAGATCGACGTCAGCCGTGGCGACCTCTTAGTGAGGGACGGCGCTCCACCCAACCGGGCACATGAGGTCGACGCCACCATTGTGTGGATGGACACCGAGCCAATGGAACCCGGCCGGCAGTACCTTCTGCGGTCAGCCACCGGTCAGAGCAGTGCGTCGGTGACCTCCATCCGTCACCGGGTCGACGTCAATACGCTGGCCGAGCGGCCGGCAGCGGCCCTGGGGCTTAATGACATTGCCCGGTGCGCCATCAGTACCGACCGAGAGCTCCTGTTCGACCCGTACGACACGAATCGGCAGACAGGATCGTTCGTGCTGGTGGACCGGCTGTCCAATGCCACGGTGGGTGCCGGAATGGTCATTGAGGCCTCCTCCGGATGGGATCGGCAACCCGACGCTGGCCTTGTCCGTCACGCATCGGAGATCTCGTCGGACGAGCGGTCGGCTCGCTTCGGCCAGCACCCCTGCACCGTCTTGCTGACAGGGCTCACAGCGGCTGGGAAGTCGACCATTGCCACCAGCCTGGAACGTCGACTCTTCGACCAGGGGAGGGCCACTATCCGGCTGGACGGTGAAAACGTGCGCCTCGGCATCAGCCGGGATCTCGGGTTCAGCGCACAAGAACGCTCTGAGAACCTTCGCCGGGTGGCCGAGGTGGCCCGCCTGGTCAACAACCAGGGCCTCATCGCTGTGGCGGCTCTGGTTGCACCTAAGGAGGACATCCGGGCCCGGGCTCGGAACCTGATCGGGCCCGACCGGTTCGTTGAAGTGTTCGTGGATACCCCGCTGGAGGTCTGCCGGGAACGCGACCCCCATGGCCTGTACGAGGCTGCCGAGAGAGGCGAGATCCCACAGTTCCCCGGTGTATCGGCCACCTACGACCAGCCGACCGACATGGACCTTCGAGTCGATACCTCGACCCAGAGCGTGGACGACTGCGTGGACGCCATCCTGAGCCTGCTAAACGAACGGGGGTTTCTCCGTGGATGAACCGACAGCCACCAACATTGTCCGAGCCGAGGGGCTTGTGGGCCCCGTCGAGCGGCTTGCCGTCCTCGGCCAGGAGGGCCACACGGTCTGGTTTACCGGGTTGTCCGGCTCAGGCAAGTCCACCCTGGCCTTCGCCCTGGAGGAGGCCCTCCTGACCCGGGCAAGGGCGGCCTACGTTCTAGATGGCGACAACGTGCGCTTCGGGCTAAACCGCGACCTCGGCTTCTCGCCGGAGGACCGAACGGAGAATGTGCGGCGGATCGGCGAGGTTTGCCGACTGTTCCAGGACGCCGGACTTATCGTTCTCACGGCATTCATCTCCCCCTACCGAGCCGACCGGACCGCCGTCCGGGACCTCCACCCAGAAGGCGCCTTCACCGAGGTGTTCGTGGACACCCCACTGGAGGTGTGTGAGGAACGGGACGTCAAGGGCCTGTACACCCGGGCCCGGGCCGGCGACATCACAGAGTTCAGTGGAATCTCGGCCCCCTACGAGCCGCCGGTCGACCCTGATGTCCGGATCGACACGTCCCGTCCGCTGGAGGAATGCGTGGCCATCCTCCTCGACCGCCTGACCTAAGCCCGGCGAGGTTCGTGTTGATCGAGCAGATCGTCTCGCAGGAGCCGGTGCCGCTCGCCCACCGGCTCGCCGTCGGCTAGACCATCGAAGGACCGGCTACCACCGGCCGTCCTGGAAGGACACCGAGGACCGTGACCGACCCGCTGCTGGAGCCGTTCGACCTGGGTGGCCTGCGCCTGCGCAACCGGGTGTTCTCCAGCAGCCACTCGCCCGGTTACAACGTCGACGGTACGCCCAGCGACCGGTACGTCCGATACCACGAGGAGAAAGCAAAGGGTGGTATCGGCCTGACAATGATCGGCGGGTCGTCGAACGTGTCACGTGATTCGGCGTCGCTCTGGGGTCAGCTGGACTTCGGATCGGACTCCATCGTGGCGCCCCTGGCTGACATGGTGGACCGGATCCACGGGCACGGCACAGCAATCATGTGCCAGCTCACCCACATGGGACGACGCAACGTTTCCAACGACGGCGACTGGCTACCGACCATTGCCCCGTCACCGATCCGAGAACCCATGCACCGCTTCTGGCCCAAGGAGATGGAGCACTCCGATATTCGGCGGGTAGTGACCGACTTCGCCTCAGCCGCCCGCCGTGCCGCTGACGCGGGCCGAGACTGGATTGAGTTGCTGGCCACCAGCCACCTACTAGACCAGTTCTGGACCCCGTTGGTGAACCGGCGCACCGACGAGTACGGCGGCAGCATGGCCAACCGTCTCCGGTTTACCTTCGAGGTCCTGGAGGCCGTCCGGGCGTCGGTAGGGGATCGTTTGCTGGTTGGTTTACGGATGATCGGCGACGAGGACCTGGTGGGGGGCCTAGATCGGGACGAGTGCTGTGAGATAGCCGTCAGCCTGGCCTCCTCGGGCCTCCTGGACTTCCTGAACGTGGCCGGGCCGGCCCTTTCCACCGAAGCCGGACTGGCCAGGGCCATACCGCCGGCCGGCACGCCACTCATGCCATACCTGCCGGTGGCGACGGCCATCAGAGAGGCCGTGGACCTACCGATCCTGCACGCCACCCGAATCACCGACGTTGCGTCAGCCCGGCACGCCATTGTCGAAGAGTTGGTTGACCTGGTTGGAATGACCCGGGCCCATCTGGCTGATCCGCACCTGGTAGCCAAACTGGAACGGGGTGACGGGGACCGCATCAGGGTGTGCGTCGGTGCCGCCTACTGCATCAACCGTCTCCACCTGGGGTTGGACTCGGTCTGCGTCCAGAACCCGGCCACCGGTCGGGAGGCCTCGGTTCCGCAGTTGGTGGTCCGATCAGACGGGCCCCGCAAACGGGTTGTCGTGGTGGGCGCCGGACCCGGGGGCCTTGAGGCGGCTCGTACCTGCGCTGAGCGGGGACACGATGTGGTGCTCTTCGAGGCCCAAGACCGCGTGGGAGGTCAGATGGCCCTGGCAGCCCGAGCCGGGGAACGCCAACGGGAGGTAGCCAGTCTCGTTGACTGGCTGGAGGCCGAAGTCGGCCACGCCGGGGTTGACGTCCGCCTATCGACCCCCGTCGGACTGGACGAGGTACTGGCCGAGGCAGCGGACGTCGTCGTGGTGGCCACCGGCGGCCTGCCCGACACGTCATACCTAGCGGCGGGGGAGAACCTCGTCTACACCTCCTGGGATGTCCTGGCTGGTCGCGCCCGACCAGCCGGCCGAGTACTGGTCTACGACGACCACGGGGCGGAGCGGGGACTGGCCGTGGTGGAGTACCTGGCCGGCCACGACCTGACCACACTGGAGGTGGTTACCCCCGACCGTCACGTTGGCTACGACTTGGCCACCCCTCTCGGCCCCACCTACCTGAGGATGCTCTACGACCACGGGGTGCTTCTCACCCCCGACCATCGACTGACCCGTGTCAAGGAAGCCAGCAACGGCCTACAGGTCACGTTGTGCAACGAGTACACGCGGGACGAGACGTTCCGAGAGGTGGACGCCGTAGTGGTCGAACACGGCGTGGTTCCCGACACGACCCTGTACGAGGCCCTCCGCGACGGGTCGGCCAACGAGGGTGTCGTGGACATCGACGCCCTGCTGGCCGGTGAACCACAACCCGTTCCCTCCACCGGCTACGCGCTGTACCGGGTGGGCGACGCAGTAGCTAGCCGCGACGTCGCCTCGGCCCTCCTCGACGCCCGGCGCCTCCTCCAGACCGTCTGAATTGCGACGGTCGGCAGCTGCAAGACATTCCGTCCAGGCCCGAACCGTGGCAGGATCCGCAGCCGTGGAAGTGCTATCCGACGAACAGGTGGAGACGTTCTGGCGGGAAGGGTTCGTCCTTCTACCCGAGGCCGTGCTCGCCGATGACTTAGCGGCTCTCCAACAGACCGTGGTCGATTGGGTAGAGGAGAGCCGGAGACACACCGGCCCTTGGGGCACCACGATGGACGGTCGGCCTCGCTTCGACGTGGAACCAGACCACAGTGCCGAACAGCCCGCTCTGCGCCGGGTGGCTTCACCCCAAGAGGTGTGCGCCGCCCACCTACGAGTAATGCGCGACAGCCCGCTGGTCGACGCGGCCGCACAACTAGTGGGCCCCAACCTGGCCGTCAACAACGTGAAGCTCAATACCAAACAACCCGGTGCTGGCACAAAGGTTGGTTTCCACCAGGACTTCGCCTACGAGGCGCACTCCAACGACGACATGCTTGCCGTACTGCTCTTCCTTGACGATGTCACACCGGAGAACGGCCCCCCAGAGATGGTGCCAGGTAGCCATATTGGACCAATACACGACCACTGGCACGACGGGGTGTTCACCGGGACCATCTCTGACGAGGCCCTAGGCGACCTAGCGCCCCCTGTGCTGTGTCACGGCCCGGCAGGCACGGCGTACCTGATGCATACCCGGCTGGTGCACGGTTCGGCCCCCAACCTAAGCGACCAACCGAGGACGCTCTCGATCTTCAGTTACCGGTCCGAGGACAGCCACCTCCTGCACCCCAGCCACCTCCCAAGCGTCCACGACGGCGAGGTCGTCCGAGGACGGTCCACGGGCCGAATCCGCAGCGTGGCCTACGAGATGGCTGTGGCCGAGATGCCCTCCGGGGCGTCGTTCTTCGAACAGCAGGCACAAGAGGAGGGTGAACACTGAAGCCCGACCTGGAGCCTCTGCCATTCTCTGTCGACGAGGGCTTCGGACCTCGAGCCCGGATCGGCCTGGTCGTCCTGGAGGGCGACCAGACGGTGGAAGCCGAGCTCTCGTCGCTGTGGCCGGTCGGTGTGGCAGCATTCGCCACCCGAATTCCCATGGAGGATCGGGTCACAGCCGAGACGCTCCGGGCTATGGAGGACCGAATCCCGGCCGCCGCCAAGCTTTTACCAACTGGGTTCGGGTTTGACGTCATCGGCTATGGCTGCACCTCGGCAGCCACGCTGATCGGCGAGGCTCGAGTCGACGCTGCCATCCGACGGGCCCATCCGGAGGCCCCGAACACCAACCCCATCACCGCGGCGGTTGCGGCGTTCGGGGCTTTGGAGGCGACCCGGATTGGGGTGGTAACGCCGTACAACGTCGAGGTGACGGGAGGGATCGTCGACCACCTTTCGGGCCAGGGGTTGGAGGTAACGAGAACCGGGTCCTTCCTGGAGGAAAGCGACCACACGGTGGCCCGCATCACCGAAGCCTCGGTAGCTGCCGGGGTCCGACAGATTGCCGGTGACGCTGCAGGCCTGGACGCCGTCTTCGTGTCATGCACGAGCCTCCGGCTGTTCGGCATCGCCGACGCTCTCGAGGACGAGCTCGACATCCCCGTAGTGTCCAGCAACCTGGCCTTCGGCTGGCACCTCCTCCGCCTGGCCGGGATCGATGACCACCTGCCGGGCCTCGGGAGCCTGTTTGGCCTTGGCCTGGACGGTGCGGCGTCGTGACCGACCGTGTGGAGCGGGGTTTTCCCGTCGAGGAGTTCGAGGCGCGAGCGGAGCGGGCCCAGCGGATGCTGGCAGACAGCGGGCTGGACGCCCTACTGGTCTGTACCGAGCCGGAGGTCCGCTACTTCACCGGGTTCCACACGCCCTTCTGGCAGAGCCCCACCCGTCCCTGGTTCGTAGTGCTCCCGCTGAGCGGCCGGCCAATCGCGGTAATTCCCGGCATCGGCGCCTCGGCCATGGCCGGGACTTGGGTAGAGGACGTCCGGACGTGGCCCGCGCCCCGTCCGGAAGACGACGGTCTAGCGCTGCTGGCCGAGACCTTGGCCGAGCACGCCGGCCCAGGGGGTCGGATCGGGCTTCCCATGGGCCCCGAGACTCACGTCAGGATGCCTCTGGCCGATCTGGACGCCCTGCGAGAGGAGATCCGGCCGAAGGTGTTTGTGGACGCAACCCACGTGGTCCGCAGCCTCCGCATGGTGAAGTCTGAACGCGAGGTGGCCAAGGTCGCCCACATCTGCTCCGTGGTCTCCGATGGCTTCGAGGGCATTCCGATGCTCCTATCCGCGGGGATGACCGAACGCGAGGCCTTCTCTGCATTCCGGATGGATCTGCTTCGTCGAGGCGCCGACGAGGTCCCGTACCTCGTCGGCGCGACCGGCCCAGGCTTTGACGACATCATCAAGCAGCCCTCCGACAGGGTCATCGTCGATGGAGATCTGGTGATGTTCGACACCGGCTCCATATTCGATGGCTACTCCAGCGACTTTGACCGCTACTACGCCTTCGGCTGGGCCGACGATGGGGCCCGACGGGCCTACAAGACGGTCTGGGAGGCCACTGAGGCGGGCCTGGCCACCGTGCGGCCGGGAGCCACGACCAGTGACCTCTGGCGGGCCATGGCCACCGTCCTGGATGCCGGCGGTTCACTTGGTAATTCGGTTGGGCGGATGGGCCACGGCCTAGGAATGCAGGTCACCGAGTGGCCGTCCAATACCGCCGACGATCAGACGGTGCTTGAAGAGGGAATGGTTCTCACCCTGGAGCCAGGGCTTACCTGGGCGCCGGGTCGAATGATGGTGCACGAGGAGAACCTGGTTGTTCGGGCTGAAGGCGCCGAACTGCTGTCCCGTCGAGCGCCCGCCGAACTACCGCTCATCAGCTGAGGGCGCCGGCATGGTGGCCGACGGCGTTCCCGTGGTATCCCTCGACCACCCGGAGGCCCTCGTGCGGGCGCTGGCCACCGTTGGGTTCGCAGCCGTTCGTGACCACGGTGTTCCGGAAGCCGACCTGGCGGCCATGCGCCGCCTGCTCGTCGACCTGTTCGCCGTGGACGAGGAAGCTAAACGGCGTCAGGCCATCACTCGACGGAACTATCGAGGGTTCATCCCGCTGCGGTTCTTCTCTCCGAACCGGGATGCCACGGCTCCTCCAGACGCCTTCGAGGGCTACAAGCTCCACTGGGAGTGTCCGCCCGAACATCCGGTACGCGACGAGTGCGACCTGTACGGGTCGAACCGGTGGCCCGAACACATACCGGAGATGCCAGCCGTGGTGTCTTCTTGGTGGGCGTCGATGGACGCCGTTGCTGACCGTGTGACGGTGGTGCTGGCCGACGCTGTCGGCATGGACCCGGGTGCACTCGCCATGGCCATGGAGGCACCGCTGACCAACACGACGCTGCTCCATTATCCAGAGCGTCGTCGCGACGACCCGGCCCCGGGGTTTCACCCCCACAAGGACATCACTGTGGTGACGATCCTTGATCCCGACCCCGTGGGCGGCCTGGAGGTCCGGGCGAGGGACCGGGGCTGGGTGGAGGCCGAGTGTCCGCACGACGCCCTCCTAGTCAATGTGGGCGACCTGCTGGAGGTCTGGTCGGGTGGACGCCTGGTGTCGACGCCCCACCGGGTAACCAACCCGGATGGCGCCGCCCGGTACAGCGCACCGTTCTTCGTGGTGCCCAATCACCGGACGGTGGTGCAGCCGCTGCTCGAACCGGTCGAGGGTTTCGAGTGGCGGTCGGTGGCGGTGGGGTACTCCCAGGCTGAGGTGTGGCGCACCAACTGGCCGGACGAGGAGCCCTCGGACTCCGACACGCACCTGGGTGGCGTGGAGAACTGACTGGTTCCGAGCCGCAAGTCGGTTACGGGTTGGCGTGGAGGAACCGGCGGATGTTGTCCACCAGCACACCGGGGGCATCCTCTTGACAGAAGTGACCCACTCCGGGCATCTCCACTACCGGGGCGTCGGGCCACAGGGCGCGGAAGTCGGCGATGGCCCGGTCCGGTGGGATCGCCCCGTCTTCCATACCCTCGAGGAGGATCGCCGGTTTCGCACACAGGTCGCCGATACCGACCGCCCCCTCGACCACGTAGTCCCGGATTCGGCCGAGGTAGGCGTCGAGTGGGAATTCCAAGCCTCCGATAGCCGACTCCCGGTCCGGGAACGGGTCCGAGTAGGCCCGGATCCAGGTGTCGTCGACGGCCGCTGAGTTAGTGAAGCCAATGATTTTCATCACCGACAGAACAGTAGATCCAAGATTGAGTAGGACGTCCTCGGTGCGTCCCGACTCCAGCCCGTCACCGATCCACGTAAACCACCGGGACTCAGACGTCGGTGTCACCGAGGCATCGTCAACTCTCCCGTAGCCGGCCAGTGTGTTGGCGAACACAATTCGTTTGACCCGTTCGGGATGTCGCACCGTGTACGCCGTGGCAATGGGCCCACCCCAGTCCTGGCCTACGAACGTGATATCGGTCAGTCCCAGGTGCTCAATCAGCGCAACAAGGTTTTCCGTGTGGGCCTGCAGTGTGTACTCCCGGTCCTGCGGGGTCTCCGACTTCCCGAAGCCCATGTGATCGGGCACAACCACGCGGTTGTCCTCGGCCAGCGGCCCGATCATGTGCCGGTACAGGTATCCCCAGGTCGGCTCGCCGTGCAGGCAGACGATTGGCTCACCATCCCTCGGGCCTTCATCCACGAAGTGCTGGACAAAGCCGTGGCCGTCAAACGTGTGCGCGGCAAACGGGAACGACCCGTCGTAGGTCTCATCGAGGGGGACCATTGGGACCTCCGAAGGTCAGGTGTGGCTCGGCCAGGGGCCGAGGCGTCGCAGCCGATGTTGGCAGACCCGCCAGACGAGAAGGACACTCGGGAACAGCGGACCAACCGCAACGGACATCCCAGGGGGAGTCGTGGAACGGGCCGAGCAGGTTGCCCAGATCAAGTTACTGATGTCACGTCTCGACGCAGGGATGAACGTCGACGCCGGAGGATTCCGTCGCAACCCGACGAACGTATACGCGGATCCGGACCTAGCCGAACGGGAATGGCAGACGTTTTTCCGTGGGCACCCCCACCTTGTCGGCTTGACCGGCGACCTACCCGAGCCCGGCTCGTTCCTCACCTGTGAGCATCTACCAACGCCGGTCCTGGCCACCCGAGACGACGACGGCCGCTTTCGGGCCTTCGTGAACGCCTGCCGCCACCGGGGTGTGGTGGTCGAGGAACGGAACCGGGGCGAAGCCCGCCGCTTCACCTGCCCGTTCCACCATTGGACGTACGACACCGAGGGGACCCTGGTGGGTCTACCCAACCCCGAACACTTCGGGAACCCGGACCCCTCGTGCCTTGGCCTCATCGAGTTGCCGGCGGTTGAAGATGCCGGCCTCCTGTGGGTCCATCCCGACCCGGATGGCGCCATCGACCTCGACGAGCAGCTGGGTCACGATCTACGGGCCGAGCTGGCCTCGTGGCACCTCGACGAACTCTCCTATCTGGGCTGGGATGACTACGACGTGGCCTGTAACTGGAAGCTGGCCATGGACACGTTTGGTGAGACTTACCACTTCCCGGCGCTGCACTCGCAGACCCTCAACCTGGGCTTCCATGGCAACGTCCAGTGCTACGACACCCACGGTCGGAACCACCGGATGTTGTTGTGCAAGCGTGACATCGACGGCCTACGCGACCTCCCCGAGGACGACTGGGAGATCACCACGGCGGCCTTGCCGGTCTACTGGCTATTTCCGAACGTGCAGCTCATGCCATTTGCCCAGGGCCTGCATCTGGTGCGGGCCTACCCGGATCCGCGCGACCCAGGTAGGCACGTCAGCCGCATCACCTGGTACCTCCGCCCCGAACCAGCGGCCGACACCGAGACCCGGAAGGCCCTAGAGATGATCTCGCAGAGATTCGGGGAGATCATCCGCGACGAGGACTATGTGGTGAGCGCCAGCCAGCAGCGCACCGCCTCAGCTGGCGTACTTGACCACGTGGTCTTCGGACGCAACGAACCGGCGTTACACCACTACCACGAGACCTACCGGCGGATGCTCGGGATGGACCCGCTGCCACTGCTCGACGAGTTGGGTTTCGTCCCCGAGATTTCATGAGGAGGGCCGAACGTTTCGAGGGGCGCATCGGTCGAACCATCGCCGAGTCCGAGCCATGGTTCGATGAGCCGCCACACCCCGGAGAAGATGCCCCGGACGTCGTCGTGGTTCTGCTCGATGACACCGGCTTCGCCCAACTGGGCTGCTACGGATCCGACATCGCCACGCCGCACATCGATGCTTTGGCAGCAGCCGGTCTGCGGTACACGAACTTCCACGTCACGCCGCTGTGTTCGCCGACCCGGGCGTCGCTCCTCACCGGACGGAACCCGCATGCCGTGGGGATGCGGGCGGTCTCCAACTTCCAGACTGGTTTTCCCAACCAGCAGGCCCATATCTCCAACCACGCTGCGACCATGGCCGAGGTCCTGGGCGATGCCGGCTACGCCACCTTCTGTGTCGGGAAGTGGCACTTGGCGCCAATGGAGGAGTGTTCGGCGGCAGGACCATTCGACCAGTGGCCCTTGGCTCGCGGTTTCGACCGCTTCTACGGCTTCCTAGAAGGCGAGACCGACCAGTTCCACCCGGAGTTGGTGTGCGACAACCACTGGATCAATCCGCCTACTCAGCCCAAGGGCGACTACCACCTGTCCGAGGATCTGGTCGACCAGGCCCTCCGAATGATCGGCGACTCCGTCGGTGTGCGACCAGACCGCCCGTTTTTCACCTACGTGGCCTTCGGAGCCACCCACGCCCCACACCAAGCCCCGACCGGTTATCTCGACCGCTATCGGGGACGTTTCGACGACGGGTGGGATGAGGCCCGTCGGCGGTGGTTCGCCCGACAGCTCGAGATGGGCCTCCTCCCAGAGGGAACCGTGTTGTCGCCTCGCAATCCGGGAGTCGACGCGTGGGAGGACCTGACAGAGAACGGCCGGCGTCTAGCGGCTCGCCTCCAGGAGGCGTTTGCCGCGTTCCTCGAGCACACCGACGCACAGGTCGGCCGACTCGTCGAAGGCCTTCGACGGCTAGGACGCCTCGACAACACCATCCTGCTGGTCCTGACTGATAACGGAGCTTCCCAAGAGGGAGGACCCCACGGGATCCTTCATGAGATGAAGTACTTCAACGGCATCCTGGAGGACCCAGACGACGCTGTGGAACGGCTGGACGACATCGGAGGTCCGCGGAGCCACAGCAACTACCCGTGGGGGTGGGCCCAGGCCGGCAACACGCCGTTCCGGTGGTACAAGCAGAACACCCACGAGGGAGGCGTGCACGTCCCCCTTGTCGTGCACTGGCCCGCTGGCATTACTGACACCGACCAGGGCGGACTCCGCGACCAGTTCGCCTTCGTGGCCGACGTAGCCCCAACCATCTACGACCTGGTGGGCGCGACGGTCCCGGAAGTGCACCGTGGGATCGACCAGCTCCCGGTTACAGGACGGTCATTCGCAGGGACCATCAGCGATCCGGCCGCGCCGACCGTCAACGACTGTCAGGTTTTCGAGAACGCGGGGAGCAGGGCACTAGTGGCCGATGGCTGGAAGGCCGTAGTCCGAAATCCACCAGAGAGCCCCGTCGACCCCGACGACACCTCGACCTGGGAGCTATACGACCTGAACGCCGACCCGTCGGAATGCCAGAACCTGGCAGAAGACCAGCCTGATCGTCTGGCCGACATGGTGGCCCGGTGGTGGCACGAGGCCGCCTCCGGTGGAGTCCTCCCAGTGGACCACCGGATGGGTTCACTGTTCGGTCCGCGCTTTCGCGACCAATCTCCTCACCCAACAAACCGACGGTACGTCTACCGACCCCCCATGTCGCCGCTCCCAGGCCAGGCCTCGGCCCCGATCGGAGGACGAAGCTTTGACCTGGAGGCCCGTATCGTCGCGGACGCCACTGATGAGGGAGTCCTCTACGCCACCGGAACGGAGAACGCCGGGATCTCGTTGTTCGTCCAAAACGGCAAACTGGTTCTCGACTACAACGCCTTCGGCGATCACGTCCTCCTCGAGTCCGATCTCGAAGTGCCCGTCGGCGAAGTTCTCCTCGGGGCGCGACTACGTCGGCTAGACAAATGGGCAGGGTCAGCGACCGTAGTGGTGGACGGCGTCGACGCCGGCCAGACCGACCTACCGTTGTACATGCGGATGATCTCATCGATTGGCCCCAGCATCGGCTTCGACCACGGGTCGGCCGTCTCGGATCGCTACCGGGCGCCGTACGCCTTCACTGGCACCCTCCACGAAGTGGTGATCCAGGTCAGCCCCGACCGCTTCGGCGATGTACGAGACGTCACCGCCCGGGCCGAAATGAACCGGCAGTGACCGATCGCTGAACGCAAAAATAGACAATCGAAACCGCGACGAGGAGCCGCACCATGGACGTGATCCGTACACCGGACGACCGGTTCGATGACATACCCGACTTCGGCTTCGCACCCCACTACGCGGAGGTGGACGACGGCGACGGCGGGACACTCCGAATGCACTACCTCGACGAGGGACCACCGGACTCGCCACCGGTACTCCTGATCCATGGCGAGCCGTCATGGTGCTTCCTGTACCGAAAGATGATCCCTGTGCTTGTAGAAGCGGGGCACAGGGTTGTGGCACCGGACCTGGTGGGTTTCGGACGCAGCGACAAACCGACCGAGCAGTCTGACTACACGTACGCCCGGCATGTGGCTTGGACCTCGACCCTGATCTTCGACCACCTCGACCTGAAAGAAGCGACCTTCTTCGGTCAGGACTGGGGCGGTCTAATCGGCCTGCGGCTAGTCGCGGCACAGCCGGACCGGTTTGCACGCGTGGTGATCGGGAACACCGGCTTGCCCACCGGACACGGGCCGGCTAGCGACGCCTTCCTGCAATGGCAGCATTTCTCTCAGACCACCCCCGTCTTCCCTGTCGGGACACTGGTGAAACGGGCGTGCGTGAATCCCCTGACCGACGACGTGGTCGCCGCCTACGACGCCCCGTTCCCGGACGATTCGTTTAAGGCCGGAGCGCGGATATTTCCGGCGTTGGTGCCGACGAGTCCAGAGGACCCAGAGTCGTCAGCGAACCAGCAGGCGTGGCGGAGCCTCGAACTGTATGACCGCCCGTTTCTTTGCGCTTTCAGTGATTCGGATCCGGTGACCGCCGGGGGCGACGTCCCGTTCCTGGCAAAGGTGCCGGGCGCCCAAGGCCGGGAGCACCCCACCATGGTTGGGGGCGGCCACTTTCTCCAGGAAGACCTCGGTCCCGAACTGGCAGCCAAGATCCGGGACTTCATCACCGAGACAGCCTGATCCAGGACCGAGACGTGGGACGGAAACCCTCGAGGAGAAGCAGATGGAACGGAACCGAAAGAGAGACCAGTCGAGATGAGCGCCGAACAGCTCAGATACGGCACCGTAGATCGTGACTACGGAATGCGCCTCGCTACGACACCTCGTAGCGAAGACGGTCCGATCTGGATGGTCAACCTCATGGCCTACCGGAAGGTTGCCGACTACGGCGCCGGTAACGCGTCGGGAATAGATCCAGAGAACGGTGGCACGGTGTCCGGCCGGGAGGCCGACGACCGCTACGCCCCACTAGACGTCCTGGCCGACATCGGTGCCGACGTGGTGTTCATAGGCGACGTTGAGGACCAACTCTTAGGCGACGAACCCCGATGGGACCGGGTGGGCGTCGTCCGTTACCCAACCCGGCGGTCGTTCATCGAGATGCAGCAACGGGAGGACTTCCAGAAAAAGCACGTCCACAAGGAAGCCGGAATGGCCGAGACGATCGTGGCCGGGTGCCTCCCGTTGGAAACACCGTCATTGCCTGGCGACAGCGATTCAGTGGACTGGGCAGACGTACCACACCCGCCGTCCGACGCAGACGGTTCGGTCATGGTGGTCCACGTGCTGCGCTTCCGCGATGGCATCGGAACCCAATCGCCGACAGACATGGAGACCTATACCAATCATGCTGCGCAGGTCGCGGTCCCAAATGGTGCCCGCCTCGCCGGATGGTTCGCTGTCGAGGGCACGATCATCGGCGACGGACGGACCTGGGATCAGGTCCGTTTCAACGCCTTCCCGAGCCGGGCCGCGTTCCGGGCCGTGGTTATGGATCCCGACCGTCTGTCTGCCCAACGAGAACATCGGGAGGCGGCCATCGCCGATACATACACACTCGTCGTACGACCAACAATTGATCGAATCGCCGAGTCGCTTCGAGACGAGGCAGCCACCCGCCCAGCTTCCTGAGAGGACCAACCTTCGTGTCTCAGAGCTTCCATCAGGTCGATGCCTTCACCGACCAGCCGTTTCAGGGGAACCCGGCAGCCGTGCTCGTGCTTGACGAACCGGCGGATCCGGTCTGGATGCAGTCGGTAGCTCTGGAAATGAATCTGTCGGAGACGGCGTTTTGTCACCCGTCGTCCCGAACCGGCGAGGAATGGGACCTTCGCTGGTTCACGCCGACGGCCGAAGTAGACCTATGCGGCCACGCCACGCTGGCCACCGCCCACGTCCTGGTTGAGGAGCACGGAGTAGACGGTGAGATCGGATTCCACACCAGGTCCGGCCGGCTGACAGCCACGTCCGTGGACGGAGGGATACGCCTCGACTTCCCAGTGGACGCAGTCAACGTCCTCCCGGTGTCGGCGAAGATGTCTGAGGCCCTCGGCCTCCCAGTAGTTGACGCTGGAATGGGCGCTACCGACCTCGTTCTGGAGGTCGGCACAGCGGCCGACGTTCGCGGTTGTGACCCTGACCTGCGCCTGGTAGCCGGCCTAGCGGATCGTGGCGTGGTGGTCACTGCCCAGTGCGACGATCGCGACGACATCGACATCGTCTCACGGGTCTTCGCCCCGAACGTCGGGATCCCCGAAGACCCGGTGACCGGATCGGCCCACACCACACTGGCCGCCTGGTGGGCGCCCCGTCTCGGTCTGGTGCTCCGTGCTGAACAGGCGTCAGTCCGTGGTGGCGAACTGGACGTCCGCCTGGTCGGCGAACGCGTACACCTCACAGGCTGTGCCGTGACGGTGGCCCGTGGGATGCTCCTCACATGAGGGAACGGACCCGTCCGACGGAAATGCCGGAGAGGGGAGTGGGCGACCGTCGGAGAGCCAACGCAATGATCGATCGGGACGGTTTACCGACTAGTCGACTTCTGTGTCGGCACGACTGAGGACGACAGAGCAAGGATCTGGACTGGTGGACGTCGACGAGATCTCGGTTGCCTACACGCCGGAGGGCTATTGGGAAAAGATGCCGGCTCCGATCCTCGCCGGATGCACAACCCCGCTACACCCGGACGCTCCAGACCTCCGAGGAACCTGGCATGCCGTGCGTGCCGAGGTCGACGGCGTGCCGGCACCTCCCGATTCGCCATTCACCGAACACGTGGAACGCGTCGAACAGGCGGGGGACCGGGTGGTGGTCTGCAGCAGTGGGATCGTGCACGACATGCGAGCTGACGGAACCCTCAAAAACGGCGTGCACGATGTAAACCCGGCGGGCATGAAGATCCACGTCGTGGCGACCTTTGAAGATGGTCGTCTGGTGCTCCGTCCCGAAGGCCTCCCCATCGAGGTCATCCGATACCTAGAAGGTGACCGAATGGTCTGGCACTACGGACCGACGGTCACCGTGTGGATGGAGCGGGTCGGATGAGCGAACGTGGGTGACCGGACGACCCTGAGGCGCAAGCCCGACCGGGCCATCGACGACCGCCAGGCCATCCACGCCCTGATCGACGAGGCCGTCTACTGCCATGTGGGCATCGTGGCCGGCGACGGGACAGACGCCCACCCAGTGGTCATACCCATGCTCCACGCCCGGCAAGGCGAAAGGCTCCTACTCCACGGGTCACCAGCCAGCCGGCTCCTACGGACAGCGCGCGACGGTGTGGACCTCTGCGCAACCATCACCCTCCCCGACGCCCTGGTACTAGCCCGGTCCGGCTTGCACCATTCGATGAACTACCGGTCAGTCGTGGTCCTGGGGCGAGCCACCGAGGTCATAGACCATGACGAAAAGGTAGAAGCCCTGGACCGGTTCGTGGAACACGCCGTGCCGGGTCGAACGGCCCGGATTCGACCGGCCACCACCCAGGAGGTAAAGGGAACCCTCGTGCTCAGCGTTCCGCTGGACGACTGTTCCATGAAGGTACGGAGCGGGCCCCCGATCGACGATGAGGCAGACATGGACTCCGACACCTGGGCCGGACTCATCCCGCTGCACCAGGGCGTGGGGACCCCCATCCCTGACGAAGCCACCGGGGACGCCACGGTTCCCGGGCACGTGGCCTTCTGGTCCCGGGGAAGACGGTAGACCATGGCCCTCGTAGGGGCATTGGACCAGGGCACCACTAGTACCCGTTTTTTGGTATTTGACGAGAGCGGCGCAGTGGTGTCGGCCGCCCAGCGGCCACACCGGCAGCACTTCCCCCAACCGGGGTGGGTAGAGCACTGCGCCGAAGAGATCCGGGACAACGCGTGGGCTGTTGTGGCCGAAGCGTTGACCGGAGCAGGTCTGGGCCCCGGGGACCTAGCCGCCGTAGGGATCACCAACCAGCGTGAGACAGCCGTGCTGTGGGAACGATCTACCGGTCATCCGGTCCACCACGCCGTCGTCTGGCAGGACACCCGGACGGCCGAGTTGGTGGAAAACCTCGCAGCCGACGGGGGACCAGACCGCTTCCGGGAGGCCACCGGCCTTCCCCTCGCCACCTACTTCACCGGCCCGAAGGTGGCGTGGCTCCTAGACCACGTCGACGGGCTACGGGCCCGGGCGGAGGCCGGGGACTTATGCGCGGGAACTATTGACGCCTGGCTGACCTGGAACCTGACAGGCGGCCCTGACGGAGGCCGGCACGTTACCGACGTGACCAACGCGTCGCGGACGCTCCTTATGGATATCGCCCAACTGGCGTGGGACCCAGTGCTGTTAGAGGCGCTTGACGTCCCCGCAGGGTTGCTTCCCGAGATCGTTCCTTCCATCGGGCGGGTGGGGACGGGGACCGGAGCGTTGGGCGGTGTGCCGGTGTCGGGAATCCTTGGCGACCAACAGGCCGCCTTGTTCGGGCAGGGTTGCCATGCGGCCGGGGAGGCCAAGAACACCTACGGGACCGGTTGCTTCCTGCTGTTGAACACCGGTCAGGAAATGGTGCCGTCCCGTCACGGCCTGCTCACCACCGTGGCCTGCCAAAAGGCGGGAGAGGCGCCCACCTATGCACTGGAGGGATCGGTGGCAATGGCCGGGGCGACAGTGCAGTGGCTACGTGACGAGATCGGTCTGATTGCCGATTCGGACGACGTTGAGGCGTTGGCCCGGACAGTCGAAGACAACGGCGACGTCTACCTGGTTCCCGCCTTCTCCGGCCTCTTCGCTCCACATTGGCGAGCCGACGCCAGGGGTGCCGTAGTGGGCTTAACCCGCTACACCAACAGGGGGCACCTAGCCCGGGCAGCCTTGGAGTCCACGGCTTTTCAGACCGCCGAAGTGCTTGAGGCCATGCGAGCTGACAGCGGCGTAGAACTGGTCGAGTTGCGAGTCGACGGAGGCATGGTGGTCAATGACCTCCTCATGCAGTTCCAGGCGGACATCTTGGACGTGCCGGTGGTCCGACCGCTGGTGGAGGAGACCACGGCCCTCGGAGTGGCCTACGCGGCGGGCCTGGCCGAGGGCGTCTGGCCCGAACTGGCTGACATCCGCGCAAACTGGCGGGAAGGGGGCCGTTGGGCCCCGTCGATGGCCGCCGATGATCGGGTCCGCCTTACCGCCCGCTGGGACCAGGCCGTACAGCGCACCCTCGACTGGGTCTGAAGTTCGCCGCTGGTCCTGATCCAAATTCATCAACCACTCTGGCTCTAGCATCCGCGTCGTGTTCGCCCCCTTCGAAACGGTCCGGCTCACTCCGGTTATCGGCGCTGAGGTCCGGGGCCTGGATGTGACCGGCGGAATCGACGAGGCCACCACCGACGCCCTCTACCGGACCCTCCTCGAGCATCACGTCCTGATCCTGCGCGGTAGATCACTGTTGCCCGAGCAGTTGGAGGTGCTCGCCTCGGCCTTCGGGCCCCTGGCGCCCGCCCACCACACGTACCCCCAGCTTCCGGGACACCCGTCGGTGACGGTGCTCGACAACGGACCCGACAACCCGCCCGACAACGCCGAGTGGCACACCGATCTGAGCTTCCGTCCCGGCCAACCGTTCCTTTCAATCCTCCAGCCGTCACTCCTACCGCCCGTAGGCGGCGACACCCTGTTTGCCAGCCTGTTCGCCGTCCACGACGCTCTGCTCCCAGGGATGAGGGCCGATCTCGGCGACCTGTCCAGCGTCCACGACATGGGCTCGTTCCGCACCCGCACCTTCCAGGAGGGCGGTGTGGAACTGATGAACGAGCGGATGGTCGAGGTCGGGTCGGCAGTCCATCCGATGATCGACCACCACCCAGCATCCGGTCGACCGTTCGTCCGCGTGAACGAGTGCTTCACAACCCACGTTCTGGGCATGCCTATGCCCGAGGGTCGACGCCTGCTGGCCTTCCTGTTCGACATGATCAACCGACCGCAGTTCCAGGTGCGGGTTCGGTGGGAGAAGGACATGGTGCTCCTGTGGGACAACCGCGGAACCCAGCACTACGCGGCCGACGACTACCTCCCGCACCGGCGGGTGATGCATCGGGTGATGGTCGCCGAGGACTGTCGAGCTAACGGCACGGCCGACTGGCACCCGTCCGGGGGTCATTGACGTCGACGAATCCCCATGGGGAGAATGCGCGGCAACCCACCACCGACACCCCATCGAACTTCGGAGTGTGTCCCATGCCCCACAGCCCGAGCCGGCCGGCACCCTACGCCGGAGTGGCTAACAGCGACTATGAGCCGCCGGTCCCGATCACACCCCCACCGATCTACGCCTGGCCGCCGAGACCACTGGCCGTAGTCCGGTGGTTCGTCGGGCGCCTCCTCTACCCGTGGGTGGGGACCTATCTGGTTCTCTCCCTCATCATCTGGAAGTGGCTCCTGCCCCCCGAGGATCAGATGGCCACCCTGCAGGCAAACTGGATTCTCCAGATCTGGGTGCGCAACCTGGCCGTCCTTACCCTGGTGGCCGGCGGCCTTCACTGGACGCTGTACGCCCGTCGCCGCCAGGGCGACACCTACAAATTCAATCGACGATGGCCGGTACAGGGTCGCAAGTATCTGTTCGGCGACCAGGTGAAAGACAACGCATTCTGGACTCTGACCAGTGGCGGATTCTTTCTAACGGCCTACGAGGCGCTCACCCACTGGGCTTACGCCAGCGGCCTAGTAGACCGACCAGGCTGGGTCTCCAACCCGGCCTACATATTCGTGATGGCCACTCTGGGTGTGGTCCTGTGGTCCACAATCCACTTCTGGGCCAACCACCGGCTTCTCCACTGGGAGCCGCTGTACCGGGCGGCCCACCACCTTCACCATCGCAACATCAATCCTGGACCGTGGAGCGGGATTTCCATGCACCCTGCGGAACACCTGATCTACTTCTCGCTCTTCCTGCTCTGGTGGGTAGTACCAGTCCATCCAGTGGTGATCCTGATGTGCGGTTTCTACCAAGGACCCGGTCCGGCGCCGTCTCACTCCGGCTTCGAGCGGGTGAAGATCGTCGGCCGGTGGGAAATCCCAGCCGGGGACTACTTCCACCAACTGCACCACCGGTACTTTGAGGTCAACTACGGCAACACACAGGCGCCAATCGACAGGGCCGCCGGGACCTGGCACGACGGGACCCTCGAGGCTCACGAGCGCCTCAAAGGCCGCCGTCGGGCCGACCAGGTCGCCTGAACGCCGTCCCCGGTTGGGGCCGGGGACGCAGCCTGCGCCACGCTGAAGGCATGGATCACCCGATCGCTGACGGCCCAATCATCGGACGCACCACCAGCGAGTCCACCCCCTGGTGGCCCGAGCCGGTCCTGCCGGCCACCGGCACGCCCAACGTGGTCGTCGTCCTGCTGGACGACACCGGTTTCGCTCACCTGGGTTGTTACGGAGGACCGGTCGACACCCCAAACTATGACCGCCTAGCCGCCCGGGGCCTTCGCTACACGAACTTTCACACCACGGCGCTCTGCTCGCCGACTCGCGCCTGCCTCCTAACGGGTCGCAACCACCACTCGGTAGGTATGCGGGCCCTGTCCAACTTCGACACCGGCTTCCCCAATATGCGCGGTCGGATCGCCCGATCGGCGGGCACGTTGGCGGAGATCCTCCGCGAGGACGGTTTCGCCACGTGGGCCATCGGCAAATGGCACCTCACCCCAATGCGAGAAGCCTCGGCTGTCGGCCCGTTCGGGGACTGGCCGCTCCAGCGGGGATTCGACCGGTACTACGGATTCATGCAGGGCGAGACCGACCAGTTCCACCCGGAGCTCTACGAGGACAACCGCCTAGTCGACGTCCCCCGAACCCCCGCGGAGGGTTACCACGTCACAGAAGACCTAGTCGACCACGCAATCGACCTGGTCCGGACCCAACACACGATGGTTCCGGAACGCCCGTTTTTTCTGTACCTGGCCTTTGGCGCTACCCACGCCCCCCACCAGGCACCGGACACCTACCTCGAGAAGTGGCGGGGGCGCTTCGACGAAGGGTGGGACGTAGTCCGTCAACAGGTTTACGAACGGCAACTGGACATGGGAGTGGTCCCACCCGGGACGGAGCTCGCCCCCCGCAACCCTGGGGTGGAGGCGTGGGAGGACCTCTCGACCGACGAACGTGACGTGGCCTGCCGGCTCCAGGAGGCCTTTGCCGCCATGCTGGACCACACCGACGCTCAACTAGGGCGACTACTGGACTCGCTGGACGAGTTGGGCATTACCGACGACACCGTGATCGTGGCCCTCAGCGACAACGGGGCGTCCCAGGAGGGTCGAGCACACGGGGTCCTGGACACGTTCCGGCACTTCAACGGAATCGATCAACCCCTCGACGAGGCGATGGACCGGCTGGACGCCATCGGAACCCGGACGTCTAACACCAACTACCCGTGGGGGTGGGCCCAGGTGGGTAACACCCCCGGCAAGCGCTACAAGCAGAACACTCACGGCGGCGGCGTTCGCGACCCTCTGATCGTCTCGTGGCCCAACGGCATTGATCAGGAAGCCTCGGGGGGAATCCGTACCCAGTTTCACCATGTGGTCGACTTGGCCCCGACGATCCTCGAGCTGGTCGGTTCAGCATCGCCCGACGAGATTGGAGGCGTGGCCCAGCAGCCAATCGAAGGGACCAGCCTGGTCTACACCTTCGACACAAAGGCCGAGGATGCCGGCGCCGTCCCCACACGGAAGGAGATCCAGTACTTCGAGATGCAGGGACACCGGGCACTCTGGCACGACGGATGGAAGGCCGTGGCCTACCACCGATACGGCACCTCCTTAGACGACGACGTCTGGGAGCTGTACCACCTCGACGAGGACTTCTCGGAGTGCCGCGACTTGGCCGACGCCCAACCCGAACGACTGGCTGGGATGGTCGACCGGTTCTGGGAGGAGGCCGAACGCTACGACGTGCTTCCCATCATGGACGACGCCGGAAACCTCGCCGGGACGGGACGGCTGTTCGCCGGCCACTCCACCCCCGGAACACCAAGAAACCGAGACGAATTCACCTACCTCCCGCCCACGCCGCGCGTTCCTCCGGACGCGGGCCCCGCCCTCGGCTCGCGGAACTGGACAATGCGCTTCGATGTGGAGCGGCCCGACGGCAAAGACGCTGGTGTCCTCCTTGCCGTCGGCACAGTGAACAATGGGCTAGTGGCCTACGTCGACCGGCAGGGACACCTCGTCTACGACCACAACGCCTACGGCAACCACACGGTGCTTCGATCTCCGTCACCGGTTCCAACCGGCCGTTCCGTCCTAGAGGTTCACCAGGACCGCGTACGACAAGGCCCCGGACGGGTCCGCCTGTTGGTCGACGGGACGCTGGTCGGCGAGAAGAGCATCCCCGAGATTCCCACCATGATCTCGCCCGTCGGGCTTGACGTGGGCCGAAACCCGACTGGGGTCAGCCCCGACTATGAGCCACCCTTCGCCTTCCGGGGCCGGATTCACCGTGTGGACATTGCTACCCGACGGGCCTTCCGGAAGGAAGATGAGGCGGCAATCGAGTTGGCGGCCGCCGAGCGGATGCAGTGAGAACCTGATGGCGACGGCAACCGAACGGACCGCGGAGACCGTTGAGCTTCTGCAGGCCCTAATCCGCAACGAATGTGTGAACGACGGCACCCCCGAGTCGGGCCAGGAGGTTCGCAACGCCGACCTGCTCGCCACCTACCTGGAGGGCACCGGCCTGGACCTTCAGCGCTACGAGCCCACCCCGGGCCGGACCTCGCTGGTGGCCCGCATCGAGGGGTCGGACCCCGCTGCCCCGTCTCTGTGCCTGATGGGTCACACCGACGTGGTTCCAGTGAACCCAGACGGTTGGAGCCGCGACCCGTTCGACGGAGAGGTGGTAGACGGCGAGGTCTGGGGTCGGGGTGCCGTCGACATGTTGAACCTCACCGCCTCCCAGGCCGTGGCCTTTCGAAGCTTGGCTGACAGCGGCTTCCGGCCCACCGGCGACCTGATTCTCTTCGCGGTGGCCGACGAAGAGTCAGGTAGCGCCCACGGGGCCCGTTGGATGGCCGACCACGAGGCCGACGCCATCCGAGCCGACTACGTCCTCACCGAGAACGGTGGCCTCCACTCGGGGAGCGCTGAGGCTCCGGCCATCTCGGTCAACGTGGCCGAGAAGGGGGCGTCCTGGCGACGCCTAACTGTTCGGGGAACTCCAGGCCATGGCTCGATGCCCTACCGGACCGACAACGCGCTAGTGAAGGCGGCCGCCGTAGTTCAGCGCCTCGCCGACTACCGACCACCGGCCCGCTTCCATGAACTATGGAGGGGCCAGGTGGACGCCATGGCCCTGGACGAAGAACTCCGGGAGCAACTCCTTGACACGGACCGGATCGACGAGTTCCTGGCTGCCCTACCCAACCCGGGAATGGCGGGACACTTGCACGCCTGTACCCACACGACCTTCTCGCCCAACGTGGCTGACGGTCTGGGCAAGACCAACGTGATACCTGACCGGGTATCTATCGATGTGGATATCCGCACCATGCCCGGCGACCACACCGAGGAGGTCCGCGGCCACCTCCGCGAGGCACTCGGAGACCTAGCCGACCACGTTGAGGTAGAGGTACTCCAAGACGACGCCGCCTCATCTAGCCGCATCGAAACTCCCCTGTGGGACGCTCTGGAGCGGGCCGTGGCACGGCCATTCCCCACGGCCCGAATCAACCCCCAGTTCATCGTGGGACTCACGGATGCTCGGATCT
>JAKURX010000110.1 GCA_022451505.1 Acidimicrobiales bacterium
GTTGGCCCGGGTACTTCGTGGGGCCTCTCTGGTGATCTGTGCCGGTAACTACCCGGCCGGCGAAGCCGAGCGTGCCGCCGGTTGCACCCTGCCCACCGTGGTTGTTCCGCCCGGTGTGGATACCGATCGTTTTCGGCCCCTGGACGAGGCAGAGCGAGCATCGGTGCGTCGTGAACTGGGGCTCCCCGTGGATGCTCCTCTCGTGGTTAGCGTCAGCCGCTTGGTGCCCCGCAAAGGGATGGACACCCTGATCCGAGCGGCGGCTCGCCTCGGACGTACCGAGCCCGACCTGGTGGTGGCCATCGCCGGGTCGGGGCGGG
The DNA here is from genome assembly GCA_022451505.1 of Acidimicrobiales bacterium. Taxonomy (GTDB): domain Bacteria; phylum Actinomycetota; class Acidimicrobiia; order Acidimicrobiales; family MedAcidi-G1; genus UBA9410. The sequence goes on from JAKURX010000110.1 coordinate 321, forward strand.
ACCGACGGCGCCTGGAGGGCCTGGTGGCGTCGACCGGGGCGCCGGTCCGCCTCCTAGGCCGAGTACCCGAGGAACTCCTTCCCGGCCTTTACGGGGCCGGAGACGTCTTCGCCATGCTCTGCCGGTCACGGTGGGGAGGCCTGGAACAAGAGGGGTTCGGCATCGTTTTCCTTGAGGCCGCCGCAGCAGGGGTGCCCCAAGTGGCGGGCGAAAGCGGGGGGGCCGCCGAAGCCGTCGCTCACGAGAGGACTGGCCTGGTGATGGGGCGACCGGACGCCGTCGAGCGGGTGGTCCGCACCCTGAGCGACCTACTGGGTGATGAGAAGCGACGGGCCGAGATGGGTCGGGAGGCCCGCCGGCGGGCTGAAGCCGAGTTCTCCTACGACGTCTTGGCCAGGCGCCTCCGAGCCGGTATCGACGGTGCCACCCTGGTCGGCTAACCGGGCCACGGGGACCCACCGCGACCGGCGTGGGACCGGTAGTGTCGAAGCCGAGGAGGCGGCTATGACCGACCACGCCAGCCAGCGCATCGTTGTTCGGGCAACGCCGCAGCACTGCTTCGAGACGGTGCTCGACGTCGAGCGCCTGCCAGAGTGGGCTCCTGACATCAAGGAGGCCGTTGTGCTGGTCCGTGACGACGAGGGCCGTCCGGGCGACGTGTCCTTCCGCGCCGCGGCCATGGGCCGGAGCACCTCCTACACCCTGCGCTACAGCTACGGGTCCAATCCGCTCCGTATCTCGTGGCGGCTGATCGACGGCGACCTGCTGGAGCGGATGAGCGGGGAGTACGAGTTCCTGGCCGTGGAAGGGGACCCCGAGGCCACCCTCGTCGTCTACGACCTGGACGTTGACCTCCTGATCAGGCTTCCTGGTTTCGTGAGGCGTCGCCTGGAGGCCAAAGTTGTCCATGCCGCCATCGACGACCTGAAGACTCGGATCGAGGTCGGCGCTCGCGCGACCTGAGGTCAACCGCGTTGCGACGCGGCGACCGGCGCCGGGTTCTAACCGGGGGCGAGGGCTTCGTCTGGTTTTCCCTGATCGAGAGCGAGCAGAAGATCGGCCAAGTGGTCAGGAATCTTCGGGGGGCTCTGAATTTCCTGGATCTGTGAGGCCCTCGGCCCGGAAACTGTCGTAGTTGGCGCACTCCACCGGTGAGCCTTCCTCGGGAGGATCACCGTCGCTGACCGGGACGTTGATAGCGGCTGGGCCGTCGTCTCCGTCGAGCAGGATGACCACGTGGTCGATCTCGGCGCCAACCACCAGGTCGGTAGCCGTGCAGATCATCATGGCGAAGGCCAGCCGGTTGCCGGTGCTGTCGTCTTGGGGGAAGCCTTCCAGGCTGTCAAGGTGGATCTGCAACAACCCAGCCTCCAGGACGGTCCCGATCACCGAGGAGCCCTCGGCGAACGGCGAGATGACTCCGGCGTCCTGCTCAGTGGGGGAGGGACCGGCCAGGACCTGATCCAGGATCACGGTGATGGAACCGTCTCCGACGATCTCACGGTCCCCCGCCTCGAGCAGAAGTCGGTCGTCCCCGGCACCCCGGGCTAGGTAGATCTGCACGGTTTCGGTCATAGCCGGCGCTTCGGTGGTGGTCGATGCTGCCGGGAGCAAGACATCAGGCAACTCGGCGGCCAGGTCCCGGGCGCTGTCGTCGACAGGGATCGAGCAGCCGGTGAGCATCGCTAGCACGAGGAGGGCCGCCGCGGTCCGGCATCCGGGGGTCATGAGTCCGCTCCCGGGAGGGGTAGTTCGAGCACGAACCGTGCTCCTTTCCGACCGTCGGCCCGCTCCTCCACCCATACTCGACCGCCGTGGAGTCGGAGGTCCTCGGCTACGAGGCTCAGGCCCAGTCCCGTCCCGCCGTCATTGCCCCGACGGCCACCGGCGGAGCCACGGAAGAACCGATCAAAGATGGCCTCTCGCTCGTTGGCGGGGACCCCGGGACCCTCGTCCTCGACCACGATCCGGATCACCTCGTCGGCTTCCAGGCCGATGGCAGTTGAACCACCGCCGTAACGCTGGGCGTTGTCCAACAGATTCGACATCACTCGAGCCAGGCGCCGCTTGTCGGCCACAATGACCAGCGAACCGGCTTCAGGTGGCAGCCGGACCGGGATGGCACCAGCCCCCTGAGCGGTGGCCTCCAGGAACAGCGCCACGTTGACCTCTTCGGGGTCCAGGGCGGCAACCCCGGCGTCGTAGCCCGAGATTTCCAGCAGGTCGTTGACCAGCCGGTTGAAACGCTCCAGGTCGCCGACCAGCAGGTCCAGGGCGGTCCGAGAGCGGTCGGATAGCTCGTCACGGCGCGCGTTCAAGACACCTACGCTGGCCATCAGCGTGGTTAGCGGGCTGCGAAGTTCGTGGCTGACGTCCGACGCGAACCGGGCGTCGCGTTGGATGCGGGCCTCCAGCGCCCGGGCCATCTCATTGAACGAATCGGCGAGGCGGTCCAGGTCGGGGTCGGCCTGGCGACTCAGCCGGGTGTCCAATCGCCCCCCGGCGATGGCCTCGGCGGCCCCCCGGACCCGCCGGAGCGGGCTAAGCGCCCTCTGGCTGACCCATGAGCCCAGCAGGGCGGCGAGCAGGGTGGTGGCCGCCCCAGCGCCCAACAGGACGAACTGGAGGGAGTCCAGGGTCCTTTCCACCTCCACGAGGTCCAGGACCGCGTAGTAGTCGGCGTCGAAGGCGACCAGCGGAATGGCCACCACGAGGTGGGGTTTGTCCCGGACGGTGGCCAGCATCTGTCCTGCCTCCCTCCGGGCCATTAGTTCGACGAGGGAAGGCGGCAGGTCGTTACGGTCCAGTTCGGGGGCCGGAAGCCAGGCCTCGCCGAGTCGGATGATGCGCTGGCTGCCCTCGATCCGGGTAAGGGAGTCGGCGATGGTGGGGAGGTCCTCGATGGTCGAGTCGGGGGTGAGCTGGTTGGATAACCGGGTGGCGTTGCTGATCGCCATGGCCGCCGCGGCCTGCTCCCGTGTGTCCAGGAGTTGCTGACGGGTGAGGAGCAGGGTGGCGGCCGCTAGCACCAGGGACACCAGCAGCCCGCCGACCGCGAAGAGCATGGAGATCCGGGCTCCGAGCCCGAGGTTGCTGGCCGTGTCGTTCATCCGGGGTCGGCCCCGCTTTAGGTCTGCAACTTGTAGCCCATGCCGCGCACGGTGACTACGTAACGGGGGTTGGCCGCGTCGGGTTCGATCTTGGTCCGGAGCCGGCGGACGTGAACGTCTACCAGGCGACCGTCGCCGAAGTAGTCGTAGCCCCACACCCGTTCCAACAGGTCCTCCCGGCTGAGCACTCGCCCGGAGGAGGAGGCCAGCTCCACCAGAAGGCGGAACTCGGTACGAGTGAGGTGAACTTCGGTTCCGTTCTGGCGGACCACCCCCTCGTCGGGGAGGATCTCCAACTGGTCGATCTGGATGAGGCTCGGGCGGGCCTCATCGGGTCGGGCCCGCCGCAGCAGGGCCCGGATGCGGGCCGAAAGTTCCTTGGGGTCGAACGGCTTCCGTAGGTAGTCGTCGGCGCCCGCCTCCAGACCGGCCACTACGGCGTGTCTGTCTGAGCGGGCGGTCACCATCACGATCGGGACATCTCCCAGCCGGCGGATGCTCCGGCACACCTCGAAGCCGTCGATGCCGGGGAGCATGATGTCGATGAGTACCACGTCGGCCGGCGTCCTGTTGAAGGCGTCTAGAGCGGCCTCTCCACTGGCCGTCTCTTCGACGTCCCAACCCTCTTCCTCGAGGGCCAAGCGCACCGCGGTGCGGATCCGTTCGTCATCCTCAACGGTCAGGATGCGGGTTCCCATTACTAAATGGTGCCCCATAAGGGGTGGTGTTGTCCCGCATCGGGGTGTCTACGGCCTATCAGGGCAGGTGGGCAAGGATCTTTCGTCCAGACCTACGGCATGACCTCTGCGGCGTTCCTCACAGCGTTTGAAGAGTTCCTAGACCTCCCAATTGCGGACCAATTGCAGATCCTCCCCTGACCACGTTCCGCGGTTTAAAGGAACCTGCGTCTGTGGTATCGAGACGACACCGTTAGACCTAGCCGCTATCAGCAGAGGCTGGAGGCGAGGACCTGAGCTAAGGGCCCGAGAGGGCTCCGGCTTCAAACAGGAGTTCAGTCAGCGGCTTTGCCAGATCACGGTTGGTGGCCATCACGACGAGGTCATCTGACCAGTTCATTGTCGCCTCTTCTTCGGTGACAACAACTGGGAATGCGGGAGTGGAAGAAGTTGTCCTGCATAACGTGATCACTCCTCCTGCCTCAGTCACCAGCACAGACCCTGCTGAACAGTCCCACGGACTCAGCGCCCACTCGAAGTAGGCGTCCACCCGACCACAGGACACCGAAGCCAGGTCCAGGGCCGCTCCACCGACACGCCGGACGTCGCGAACCC
>JAKURX010000111.1 GCA_022451505.1 Acidimicrobiales bacterium
CCTGGCCTCCGGATACCGGAGCGTCAACAAACCCAACCCCCTGCTCGGAGGCGTGGCTTGCGATCTCTCGGGCCACCTTGGCCGACGCGGTGGTGTGGTCGACCAACGTCGAACCGGCGGCCATGCCGGCTAGCACCCCCTCGTCGCCGAAAACGACCGAGCGCAGGTCGTCGTCGTTGCCGACACAAACCATGACGGCTTCAGCCCCGGTGGCGGCCTCTCGGGGAGTCGGCGCACAGGTCCCACCATGCTGGTTGACCCAATCGTCTGCCCTGGCTGTGGTGCGGTTGTAGACGGTCGTGGCGTAGCCAGCGGCCTGGAGGTGGCCTGCCATGGGATAGCCCATGACCCCCAGGCCCACAAAGCTGCAGGTGGACATTGTTCTCTCCTCGGTCTCTCACATGAGGGGTAACGGAATCAGGTCAACCACTCGCAGCGAGCATTGCCATCTCGGTGGCCATCTCCACGAATGAACTCGGGATCGTCCCGTCGTCGTCGATCTCACGGTACGCGGCTCGGACGTTGACGGCTAGCCGTTCCCACTCTCCCCATTCACGGTAGGGAGCGAACTCGTCAGAGGATGCCAGGTCAGAGACGGTGTCAGCGGCGGTGAGCCCCTCCTTGTGACGGGAGCGGCAGGCGTCTTCCAGCCAGGTGAGGTAATCGCGGACGGCCAACACGCCGTCCGCGTCCGTGAGCGGCCCGTGGCCGGGGACGATGACGTCGCAACCGAGTTCAAGGATTCGGTCGCAAGCTGCCACCCAGTTGGCGATCGGTCCGTCCCAGACAATCGGAGTGCCGTTCACAAAGAGGATGTCTCCGGTGAAAACAGTGGACTCATCGGGCAGGTGAACAATCAAGTCGCCCGCCGTGTGCGCCGGGCCCACCTGCTCCAGGTGAACGGAGCGGTCACCGAGTTTGAGTTCGAGCCGACCGGAGAACGTCCGTGTCGGCTCTGGGATGGTGATCCCTTCGAACTCAAAGCCCCCGAAGGCTTCTTGGATGTATTCGGCAGCGACCGGGTCCAGGTCGGCATGGAGAAGAGCGACCAATGCCGACGGAGGTACGGCGCCCATCTCGCGAGCGGCAGCTTCGGTGGTGACGATCTCTGCACCTTCGAGGAGCCCGTTGCCGTAGCAGTGATCACCGTTGGCGTGGGTGTTCACCACCGTATCGATTGGGCGGGTAGCGGTGACGGGCTCCATCGCGTCGAGCATCTGACGGGTAAGGACCTGGTCAAACAGGGTGTCAACGAGCAACGAGGAGTCCCTCGTGACAAACAGTCCAGCGTTTGACCAGCCCCAGCCCCCGTCTGGCTGCAGGTATGCGAACACCCCGTCAGCTACCTCGTGAAGGCCCGTCTCGTAGGGGATGGCTGTGCCATGACCCCTGCTATTACCCGTCGCCACAGACTGACCCTAGGTGGCATTCAGGACAGCTAGTGGTCTGCAAGAAACCGGATTGCCAGCGCGACCAGTACAACCTTCTCCAAATAGTTCTTCTATGACCAAGATCTCGCCACTGCGGTACCCGCATGGGCAACCGGACCCGTCCGGTGGCAGGCTCGGTACCGTCGCGACGTCGGGCCAAATCGATGTCGACCCGCTCGCTATCTCAGGAACAGGAGTCCCCCCATGGGCAATATCGTCGAGGGCCGTGTAGCCATCGTGACCGGCGCCGGTCGAGGAATCGGCCGGGAACATGCCTTGATGCTGGCCTCCAACGGCGCCAAGGTGGTCGTCAACGACCTGGGGGGCGACGCGGCGGGATCTGGAGCTGATACCACGCCGGCCCAGTCGGTGGTCGACGAGATCCTGGCCATGGGTGGTGAAGCGATCGTCAACGGCGGCAATGTCGCTGACTTCGACTCGGCTGGCGAGATGGTCCAGCAGGCCGTTGACACTTTCGGTAGTTGCGACATCCTCATCAACAACGCCGGCATCCTCCGGGACCGAATGGTGTTCTCAATGTCGGAGGGCGACTGGGACGCCGTCATTAACGTGCATCTGAAGGGCACGTTCGCCCCTACCCACCACGCGGCGGTCTACTGGCGAGAGAAAGTCAAGGCTGGCGGTGAGGCCTTCGGCCGGATCGTCAACACAGCATCGCCCTCCGGTATCTACGGCAACGTCGGACAGTCCAACTACGGGGCGGCCAAGGCGGGCATCGCGGCGTTCACCGTGATCACGGCCATGGAGCTCGTCAAGTACGGGGTGACCGTTAACTGCCTGGCCCCGGGCGCCTATACCCGGATGACCAAGGATCTCCCGGGGTTTGCTGGGATGGACGAGGAGACCCAGGAGAAGATGGGACCCCGCTGGATTGCTGTCGCTACCGCCTGGCTTTGTAGTGAAGCGGCCCAGAATGTGACTGGGCGGGTGTTTGACATCATGGGCCAGCGGATCGGTATCGCCGAGCAATGGCACCTCGGCCCCACTGCCATGCAGACCGACGACCCGGCCGACATGACCGACGTGATTGCCGGCCTGATGGCCGAGGCGCAACTCAACCCGGCCATGGACGGGAACCCAACCGAGGGCCTGGGTCGTCCGGGCCACTCGATCTAGGAGATCCCGGCACCGGGACCCAGAACAGAAACCGGAACCACCATGGCCATCGACTTCAGCCTGTCGCCGGAACTTGAGGAGATCCGCCTGCGGGTCCGCACGTTCGTCGACGACGTCATCACCCCTGCCGAGGCTCGCATCGAGGAAAGCGGTGGCGAAGGCGAGGAGCGCCTCAGGGAACTCATCGAGATGCGCAAGCAGGCCCACTCCGCGGGCATCTGGCTGCCGCACATGCCTGAGGAGTGGGGCGGCATGGGGCTCGGCCATGTCGAGTTGGCCATGGTGCAAGCCGAGGCGGCCAGGTCGTACTACGGACCGTGGGTGTTCAACTGCCAGGCGCCCGACGAAGGCAACATGCACACGCTGCTTCACTGGGCAACCGACGATCAGAAGGACAAATACCTCAAGCCGCTCTGCGAGGGCCGCACCTGGTCGTGCTTCGCCATGACCGAGCCCGAGGTGGCCGGCTCCGACCCCACCCTGATCCGCACCAACGGCTACCAGGACGGCGAGGAGTGGGTGCTCAACGGGCACAAGTGGTTCATCTCCAACGCCCACCGGGCCACGTTCGCCATCCTCATCGCACGCACCGAGGACGACCCCGACCTTCCACAGGCCGCCAACACGGCCTTTCTGGTGGACCTTCCGCACGACGGCTGGACCGAGGTGCGACAGATCGAGACCATGCACGGCTCCACCGGCCACTCCGAGATCCTTATCGAGGACCTACGGCTCCACGATGCCCAGATGCTGGGCGGCCGAGGCCAGGGTCACCTGCTGGGCCAGTACCGGTTAGGCCCCGCCCGGCTGGCGCACTGCATGCGCTGGATCGCCCAGGCAGAGATGGCCCTCGACATGATGGTCGCCCGCTCCCTGGACCGGTTCAGCCACGGCTCGTTGCTGGCCGAGAAGCAGGGCATCCAGTGGCTCATCGCCGACTCGACGATGGAGCTCTACCAGTCGAAGCTCATGGTGCTCCACGCCGCCTACAAGATCGACCGGGGTGAGGACTTCAAGTCAGAAGTGTCGATGGCCAAGCACTTTGTCGCCAACGCCCTGGGTCGCATCATCGACCGCTCAATCAAGGTGCACGGTGCGCTCGGCTACTCGACCGACACGCCCCTGGCGCACATGTACCAGCACGCCCGCTGGGCCCGGTTCGCCGACGGTGCCGACGAGGTCCACCAGATGCGGATCGCCCAGCGCACCATCAAGGCGTTCTCTGACAGCGGAAGTACCGCCGCGGCGACTGGTGGGTTACCGATCTAGGGATTCCGGTCGGCTAGCAGTCCCGGACTCCGGGTCCTGGCACGGGTGGCATTCAAGGGCGCAGGACGCTGCTCAACGAGGTGTGGCTGGCGTGATGGTCGTGGTCGTGCGTCATCGTCGCTGCTCCTCCCGTCTCGCTCGACCTCACGTGGCCGGTCCGGTAATCGTAGGGTGGTCTGAGTTTTCCCCTCTCTGGAGCACATTTCATGACAGCAAATACCGACAACCCCGTCGTCATCGTCGATGCCGTCCGCACCCCGATCGGCCGTCGCAACGGCGGCCTGTCCTCCTGCCACTCGGTTGACGTGCTGGGCACAGTCCAGCGGGCCCTGTTTGACCGCACCGGGGTCGATCCGCTCGAGGTCGGCCAGGTGGTCGGCGGCTGCGTCGGCCAGGTCGGCATGCAGTCCATGAACGTGACCCGCACGGCGTGGCTGACCGCCGGGTTGCCGATCGAGGCACCGGCCACCACGGTCGACGCCCAGTGCGGCTCGTCCCAGCAGGCCACCAACCTCGCCTACGCCCTGGTCGCATCAGGCACGGTGGATGTCGCCGTGGGCTGCGGGATCGAGTTGATGAGCCAGGTCGGGTTTGGCGCCACCACACCCAAGGAGCCCAACTCGGGGCGCCCGATCAACCGCAACTACTTCGACCACTTCGAATTCACCTCCCAGTTCGAGGGCTCTGAGCGCATGGCCGATCACTGGGGCGTCACCCGCGGGGACTGCGACGCTTTCGGCAAGCTGTCCCAGGACCGGGCGGCGCGGGCGTGGCAGGAGGACCGCTACGGAACCCAGCTGGTGAACGTGGAGGCCCCGGTACTTGACGGCGAGGGGAACCTCACCGGCGAGACGGTGACCGTCGCCCGGGACGAGGGGCTGCGCGAGACAACGATGGAGGGGCTGGCACTACTCAAGCCGTCCGGGCGGCCCGACGGAGTACACACGGCCGCTTCGTCGTCGCAGATCTCCGACGGTGCGGGCGCCATCCTGCTCATGACCGCCGACAAAGCAGCGGAACTTGGTGTGGAACCGCTGGCCAGAGTGGTCGACACCTGCCTCGTGGGCTCCGACCCCGAGTTCATGCTGACTGGCCCGATCGGGGCCACACAAAAGCTGCTGGCGGACAACGGTATGGCCATCGACGACATCGACGTTGTTGAGATC
>JAKURX010000112.1 GCA_022451505.1 Acidimicrobiales bacterium
GCCTCAATCGAGACAACCGGATACGGGTCCATGCCTCCGTTATAGAGCACCAGACCGGTGTCGTTAGGTACCTCGGCTAGGAGTCCGTCGAGTTCGCCCAGATATCGGCGGTCGAAATCGAACCGGTCGAACCGGTCGGTTATGAGCACCAACCGGTTGTTTCCCTCCGGGGCGTAGCTGTCGAATGAGTTGACGCTGAGGTCCAGGTGTCGGATCCGGGCCTCGCCGGTGACCAGGCTGTGGGTGCCGCCCCCGCAATGAGCGTCGACGTCGAGGATGACCACCGTGCCGTCGATGAGTTCTAGGGCGTGCCGGGCCGCGGCGACTAGGCCGTTTACGGTGCAGAACCCGGAGCCTTGGTCTACTCGGGCGTGGTGCAGCCCTGAAGACAGGCTGCCGCTCGACGCTCCGTTGGCCAGGGCGTCTTCGACAGCGGCCAGCACACCGGCGGTCGAGTTCAACGCAGCAAGCCAGATTCCGGTATCCCATGGAAACCATGAACTGGACGCCAGATCGCCTGGTTCACCGGTGCGCAGCGCTTCGACGTACTCGGCGGTGTGAATCGACTCGATGGCCTGCTCAGCCAGCGGGACGTGGCCGGCCGGGTCGACCAACTCCACCTTCGGCAGGCGTCCGGCGCGAAGCGCGTCTGCTATCCACCCGGCCTTCCGGGTGGTGTCGAAGGCGTGTTCGGCTGCCACGTAGTCGTCGTTGAAGAACACGCTCATCAGAGGCCGCCCAGGGACCCGGGGGCCGATCCCTGCATATTGATAAACGCCCGGCCCATAGTCACCGCGTCGTCTAAGGCGTGCCGGGTTGTTCGTTCGGCGAGGCGCTGGGAGCGGTCGGCTTCCCCGGGCCCGTCGAGCCAGCCTTCGGCGGCGGCCTCCCTTAAGGACACGGCATGGGACTCGTCGAACCGGCGGTTGAGGTAGTCCTCTTCTATGGCGACCACGACCCGGTTGATGAACCCCATGGGCATGACCTCCGGTATTTCCCGGTGGGGGAGTGTTCCCGACGGGACGAGGACGACCAGGAATTCCCAGCCGTTCATCGTCCCCACGGCCATGACATCGGAGTTCTCGGGCGCGTCGTAGTCAACATCGGATCCTACGAAACCTCGGGTCACGCCGCCTCCGCTTCGGCCATGCGGATCCGGCTGATCACCCACCGAACGTCACTGGGGTTCTCGGCGTGCCAGGCCCGCACCCGCATCCGGGCCTCGCCGGTTTGGCTGGTGGTCCAGTCGGAACGCTCGGCGAACCAGTCGATGGCGCTTTCCGCGTACAGGATTGCCGCGATGGGCCGGGCCGCTCGGATGGCGGCCAGGCCGTCGCCAACATCGATGCCCAGCTCGAGCAAGGCGGCGAAAGCCATCGACGGAGCCCGGTTGACCCCCATGTGGCAGTGGATTACTACCCGGGCGCCCGGGTCGGCCAATGCGTCGCAGATGGTCTCGACGCCCTGTTCGAACCAGTCGGCATCCTGCCCGCCGCCGTTGTCGTGGGTGGGAAGCCAGGCGTAGGAGATGTGCGGGTGCTCGTCGGCTACACGCGACTCATCGGACCACTCGCCGCGCACGTCGACGATGTGAGTGATGCCGGCGTCGACCCACTCCTGGAGCATCCGGCGGAAGCCGCCGTTGTCGTGGGGCAAGTCGCCGCATATGAACAGGCGGTCGGTGACCTGGCAGAGTCTCCGCCACCAGCTGGCGGGTCTGATTTCGGTTGTCTTTGTCATGTTGTTCTTTCGGTTCTTGTTGAGTTGGTTGGCCGTCGTCGAGACACCACGGGCACGGTTTCAGTGCCTGGTGTGACACGGGGCGGCCATCAGAGGGGAGCCGGCCCCAGGGTCCGGGGGGAGAAAGGAGGAAACATCCTCCGGACGCTGGGGCCGGGAGGTCCCAGGTTCGGCCCAGGCAAAGGCGCCTGGGCCGTCGGGACAGGATTGTGGGTTATGCGGCGAAGATGCCGGCGTGCACGACCGAGTTGTCGAGGGTCAACGCCTGGCCGCTGGTGCGGTCGGTGGCGATGTGGTGTTCGGTGCCGAGGCCGATCCCGGGTGACTGGGTTGACTCGGCAGCGGCGAACCGTCGCAGCAACTTCAAGGCACCAGTTGCTGATGGGCGGCCGTCCGCGGTGGGGCGCTCAAGCAGGTTTGACCGGATCAACGCCTCCCAATGGGCCTTGAGGAGCTCGGAAGCTCCGAACACTTCACCGGCCACTACCCGGCGGCCGTGGGCGATGACGATCCCGCACTGGCCAGGCAACGGGCCCATGGAGGCCAGTTCCTCGACTGCTGAGTGCCGGCCCGGTTCGCGCTTGTAGACCTCGTCGGCGTCGGCGATGGCATCGGTGCCCGAGTCGATGTCCATGTAGTTGAGTTCGCTGGAGATCGCGTGCCAGACCTTTCCTTGGTCGCCCGAACGGAGCCCGGACATGGCCATGGTCTTAGCGACCTCACGACTCTTGGTTCGTCGTACCCGCCGGGGGGTATGGGTGGTTCCCGGCCGGAACGACTCGCGTCGACCCCACCGTCCACGCTCGAGGCACGAAACGGGAATCTCGAGGCGTTCTTCAGCTGGAACAAGGACGCTCACGTTGGGGGAGCGGTTCTGGAGGCCGCCCATCAACTGTTCGCCCTCCACGATCAGGATGGCCTGGTCGGTCGGGTTGGTCACCACGAGGTGCGGCACCGTGCCGCCGGATACCTCGTCCACGATGAGACCGGCTAGGGGGCCGGTGGCCATCGGAGGCAGTCCGGTTTGGGCTACATAGATGGGGAACACGGAGATGCCACCCCGGGTGACGGGGGCTCCGACAGATGCTTGCTCAAGGCTCGAAATGGTCATGTTGTGTCTCTCTTTCAGGGTTGGGGGATAGGGGGTGGTGGGTGGAAGGCGGAGGCCGATGCCCGACGGCTGCCGCTAGGTGCGGCGGCCGTCGGGCGGACCCCGGCGAGTCAGGACTCGTCGTCCATGGCCTCCTCGGCGGCCTTGGTGTCCTCGAAGAACCGCTCCTTGTGGGCGATCCGCATTTCCAGGGGCTTGTTGCGGAAACTGGAGGTACCGCGTGAGAACTCGGCGAACGCGTCCTCGGTGCCCTGGGCGGTGGCGGGGTAGTTCTGCACGTTGCCCGCCGCGAAGCCGACTTTGGAACCCTCGCCGTAGGAGTCCTGGTTGGAACCCATGAAGACAAAAGTCCAGTCGTCGTCCTGCCGCTTCTTGACCAGGTCGAAGATCTGTGCCCGGTCGTAACGGCTGGAGGCGTTCTCGTGCCCGTCGGTGAAGATCAGCACCACCTGGTCTTCGACGGGCTTGCCTGCCTGGGCCCGGTCGGCGATGCGGCCGTCGGCCCGCTCGATGAGGTCGCCAACGGCGTCGTACAACGGTGTGACGCCCCGTGCCCAGTAGGTGTCCTGGGTCAGCTCGGAGATGTCGCCGATGCGCTGGGCGTCGGTGATGACTTCGAACGGATTCTGTCCGTCGAACAGCACCGCGGTCATCCGGGCCTTACCGGGCTGGCTGGCCTGTTCGGCCACGAACCGGTTGAACCCTCCGATGACGTCGCCGGCCAGGGACTGCATGGAGCCGGAACGGTCGAGCAGGAACCAGATTTTGGTTCGCCTATCACCAGGGTTGGCGATGGCCTCTACCGCGGCGGCAATCGCCGACACGTCGACCCCGTCGGGGGCCTCATCGATGATCTTCTGGAGCCTCGCGAGGTAGGCCGAAGCGTTGTCGTTGGTCATGTTTTTCCTCTTTCTTTGCTTGTTTGGGGCGCAGTTAGGCATGGCTGCGCCCATGGTTTGGACACTGGCGAAACTCTGGAGCGCTAGACCGGGTCAATCCGGTGGGTGCGACTATCCGTCGTGGAGACCGGTTCTGTGCTCCTGCTGGCTGTCGATCTAGTATCTCACTGGGGTGTGACAGCCATATGTAATCGTCAACGTAACTAGAACCCTATCAGAGGGTTATAGTAAAGACAACCTTTACCTAAGATAACCCCGTGATTGCAAGGAAAATGTCCGATTCAACGATAGATAGGCCGAACGACGGCCCCAAGGTGGACGACCTCCAGGTGCAGCTGGCCGTCGACGTTGTCCTCTTTACCATCGTCGATGACCAGTTAAATGTCGTACTCGTCGAGCGTGGAGTACCGCCGTTTATGGGGTCCTGGGCTCTACCAGGTGGGTTCGTTCTCCCGGAGGAGACCCTCGAGAGAGCCGCCTTACGGGAACTCGAGGAAGAAACCGGGGTGAAAGACCAACCGGGTCACCTGGAGCAACTTGAAACCTACGGAAACCCTGACCGTGATCCCCGTAGTCGGGTGGTGACTATCGCCTACTGGGCGATCATGGCCGGGCTCGACCATCTCCGAGGCGGCGGGGACGCTAAGCGGGCTGAACTGGTTTCCGTTGCCAAGATCGAGGATCGTGAGGTGAAACTCGCGTTCGACCACGAGAAGATCGTGTACGACGCCGTCAAGAGGGTGCAATCCAAACTCGAGTACACGACGCTGGCTACCAAGTTCTGCCCTCCCGAGTTCACCCTCAGCCAACTCCGGAATGTCTACGAGACCTTGTGGAAGACGGACCTGGACGAGGGCAACTTCCAGCGCAAGATCCGAAGCTCGCCGGAGTTCGTGGTCGGATTGAAGTCGATGAGGGACTCCGGTGAACTCGGTGGCCGGCCGGCGCGGCTTTTTAGTGCCGGTCGGGCTGACTATCTAGACAAGCCGATCTCGTCCCCGCTGTTTTCTCTGATATCACACCCGACTGGGGATGAATCTGAAATAGGGCTCGACTCCCCCCCGGCGTCAGGCTCACGCCGGCCTCTCGAAGATGAGGAACCGTCCAAAGAGGACGAGGAAGAGTCGTAAGAGTTTCAGCCAGCCTGAGGTATTCGGCACCTTCTCTCATCCGACGAGGACCGGGGTTCGCCGTTTAGACCGAGGTACCGAAGTATGGCTTCGGCCACTGCAGGCT
>JAKURX010000113.1 GCA_022451505.1 Acidimicrobiales bacterium
ATACCGTCGGTGGACGCCGGCGTGCAGTTGGCGACCACCAACGGACCGGTAGCCGGCTTCCCGGTCTTGGGCCTAAAGGTCAGTCTCAACGACGGCAAGTCGCACGACGTGGACTCCTCCGAGATGGCGTTCAAGATCGCCGCGCAGGCCTGGTTCCGCGAAGCGATACGCCTGGCCAAGCCGGTCCTCCTGGAGCCGATCATGTCCGTCGAGGTCGTCACGCCGGAGAACTACATGGGCGACGTAGTCGGCGACCTCAACGCCCGTCGCGGCAGGGTCGGCCAGATGGAGGCACGGGGCACCAACCAGGTGATTAGCGCCCAGGTACCGCTGTCCGAGATGTTCGGGTACGCTACCGACCTGCGTTCGCGCACCCAGGGTCGCGCGACCTACACCATGCAGTTTGACTCGTATAAGCAGACTCCCGGGTCGGTGCAGGAGGAGATCACCCGCCGTATACACGGCGAGTGACCTGCGCCGGCACGACCAGGGAACTCCGAATAGAAACCTAAGGAAGCAACGCAATGGCCAAGGCCCAGTTCGAGCGCAACAAGCCCCACGTGAACGTGGGAACCATGGGACACATCGACCACGGGAAGACAACTCTGACCGCGGCGATCACCAAGGTCCTCTCGGACCGCGATCCCGAGTCCACGCAGTTCACCGACTTCGACGACATCGACAAGGCGCCCGAGGAGCGGGAGCGCGGTATCACGATCAACGTGAGCCACGTCGAGTACGAGACTCCGAACCGGCACTACGCCCACGTCGACATGCCGGGCCACGCCGACTACATCAAGAACATGATCACCGGTGCCGCCCAGGTGGACGGCGCCATCCTGGTGGTGTCGGCGGCTGACGGCCCCATGCCCCAGACCCGTGAGCACGTTCTGCTGGCCCGCCAGGTCGGTGTGCCGAAGATCATCGTGGCCCTCAACAAGTGCGACATGGTCGACGACGAGGAGTTGCTGGAACTGGTCGAGATGGAGGTACGCGAGCTCCTCGACGAGTACGAGTTCCCCGGTGACGACACCCCGATCGTGCGGATCTCGGCACTGAAGGCCCTGGAGGGCGACAGCGATGCCGGAGACCAGGTCGTGGATTTGATGACCCAGGTCGACGACTACATCCCGACGCCCGAGCGCGACGTGGCAAAGCCGTTCCTGATGCCGATCGAGGACGTGTTCTCGATCACCGGCCGCGGCACCGTGGTGACCGGTCGCATCGAGCAGGGCGTCGTGAATACGGGCGACAACATCGAGATCATTGGTATCCGCGACACCCAGAAAACGGTCTGCACCGGTGTCGAGATGTTCCGCAAACTCCTCGACGAGGGCCAGGCCGGCGACAACATCGGTGCCCTACTGCGGGGCATCGACAAGGATGAGGTCCAGCGCGGCCAGGTGCTAGCCAAGCCGGGTTCGATCACCCCGCACACCCAGTTCGAGTCCCAGGTCTACGTGCTGACCAAGAACGAGGGTGGCCGCCACAAGCCATTCTTCTCCAACTATCGCCCGCAGTTCTACTTCCGGACCACCGACGTGACCGGCATGATCGAGCTGCCTGAAGGCACCGAGATGTGCATGCCCGGCGACAACACCACCATGGTCGTCGAGCTCATCGCCCCGATCGCCATGGACGAGGGCCTCCGGTTTGCCATCCGCGAGGGTGGCCGCACCGTGGGTGCCGGCGCCGTCACCAAGATCCTCAAGTAGTCCGACCACCATGGCTGTAGGACAGAAGATCCGGATCCGGCTGAAGGCCTACGACCACGAGGTCATCGACCAGTCGACGAAGAAGATCGTCGAGACGGTTCGGCGGACCCAGGCCGACCTTCGGGGACCTGTTCCCCTGCCGACCGAGAAGCACCGCTACACGGTCATCCGTGGTCCCTTCAAGGACAAGGACTCCCGGGAGCACTTCGAGATGCGTATCCACAAGCGCCTGCTCGACATCCTGAACCCCTCGCCCAAGACGGTGGACTCGCTGCAACGCCTGGACCTTCCAGCCGGCGTCGATATCGAGATCAAGATCCAACAGGCCTGACCACCCCGGGTCGGCTGCCGGTCGATCGAGTGCACGAAGCGTCCCCTCGGGGGCGCTCCTGCCGTTTTGGCTCAGTGCTCCTGGTCGCCGGCGGGGCCATGTCCCCGCCGCTGGCTGCTTTCAGCGATCAGGTGTTCGGCCACCTCGTGCCGTTCGGCCTCGGCGGCGATCACCGACTGGATGGTCGCCGCGGCTGGCAGGGCCAGCAAGGCACCGACCACACCGAGGACGGCCGAGCCGGCGATCACGGCCCCGAAGGCCACCGCCACGTGCAACTGCATGGTGTGGGAGGTGATCCGGGGGGCGAGCAAGTAGTTCTCAAACTGCTGGTAGACGGCTACCACCACGAAGACCCACAGGCCGTCCCCCGGGTCACCCAGCAGAGCGATGACCAGGGGAAGGGCCCCGGCGATGTAGGTGCCGACCACGGGAACGAACTGGGACATGACGCCCACCCAGAGGGCCAGGGCCAGCGAGGACGGCAGGCCAATCAGCTCGAAGGCCGCCCAGTGGACGAGCGAGGAGCCCAGGGCCAGGAGGCTGCGGGAGAGGATGTAGCCGCCGGTCTTCTCTATGGCCAGGTCCCAGACCTCCAGCACGTGGCGCTGGTGCCGCTCGGCCAGGAAAGAGCAGACCAAGCGGCGTAGCTTCGGACCCTCGGCCACCAGGTAGAACGTGAAAAGCCCGACGGTGAACAGCTGGAACAGGACGTTCACCACCGTGGTCCCAAAGCGAGCCAGGTCGTCGGCCACGTCTCCCAGCCGTTGAGCCAGGGCGCCGGTGTCGTAGTCGGCCCGGAGGTCTGCCGTGGCGTTCTGGATGCCGAAACTGTCTTCCAACCAGCCGTCGATGTCCTCCAGGTAGCGGGGCACGTTCTCGCTGAAGTCGGTGACCTGCTCGGCCAGCAGGCTTCCCACCTGCACGCCGAAGCCACCGAGGGCGCCGACCACGGCCAGCATTACCAGGGCCGTGCCCGGACCCCGACGGAGGCCCATCCGCTCCAACCGGTTAACGGCCGGTTCGAGGGCGAACGAGACAAAGAACGACACCAACAGGACCAACAGCAGGGGTCGCAATGAGCTGACGACGTCCCGGAGAATCCACAGGCCGGCCAGGCCGGCCATCAGGGTTACCACGGCACGACGGACCCATGGGGGAAGCGTGTGGTGGGTCGCCGATTCGGTCATGAGATCTCGCCGAGAAAACGGTGCAATGGAGCCGATCTCTCGTCATCGCCGACGCTACCGGCCGGGTCGGTCGACCTCGGGGATGGGCTCGGCACCCAGCACGTGGAATCCGCTGGATGACGCGGTTGTGGGTCGTCGTGAACGGCCGTATCGTTGTCCTCCTTACTCCGGAGGGTCCGGGGTTGCCAATCGACGTCCGTTAAGGCCCCCCGGGAACCGAACGGCACAACCGAATCACCGCTCCGCCGGGCCATGCCCGTGCGGAGCGTTCGCGTGAACGGCCCATTATCGGGCCAGCCGTCGGAGGGAGTCCTCCGGTGCCAGTCGCAGGAGCCATCATGGCCAACAAGGCAATCGTCGGCGAAAAGGTCGGCATGACACAGGTGTGGGATGAGGACAACCGCGTCCTTCCCGTCACCGTGCTCCGTGTCCGTCCCAACCGCGTTGTCCAGGTCAAGACCACCGAGCGGGACGGGTACACCGCCCTGCAGGTGACCGTGGGCCGAAAGGACGCGACGAAGCTCACCCGTCCCGAGGCCGGCCACTTCGCCGCCGGTGGCGTCGATGCCGGGGAACGGCTCGTTGAGCTGCGCCTCGACGACGTCGACGGCTACGAGGTGGGCCAGGAGATCACCGTGGAGTCGCTGGCCGACCAGGGTCGGGTCGACGTGACGGCGGTCAGCAAGGGCAAGGGCTTCGCCGGCGTCATGAAGCGCCATGGCTTCAAGGGCCACAATGCCTCGCACGGCGTTCACAAGGTCCACCGCAAGCCGGGCGCCGTCGGTCAGTGCGCCACCCCGTCCCGTATCTTCAGGGGCAAGCGCATGCCGGGTCGGATGGGCAACCAGAAGACCACCACCCTGAACCTCGAGGTCGTGCAGGCTGATCCGGAGCGCGAACTCCTACTGGTGCGTGGATCGGTTCCCGGCCCGCGCGGGGCCACCGTCCTCATCCGCGACGCCGTGAAGGGAGCCCGGTGATGGCTTCCGTCGACGTGCTCAGCCAGATCGGCGACCCAGCAGGTTCGGTCGAACTCGACGAGGCCACCTTCGGTATCGAGCCCAACACCGCCGTCATGCACCAGGTCGTGACCGCCCAGCTGGCAGCTCGTCGGTCGGGCACCCAGAGCACCCAGACCCGGGCCGAGGCCCGGGGTGGCGGCGCCAAGCCGTGGGCCCAGAAGGGCACCGGCCGGGCCCGTCACGGTTCCATCCGGTCACCACAGTGGCGCGGTGGGGGTGTGGCCCTCGGCCCGAAGCCCCGCAGCTATGTCCAGAAGACCCCCAGGAAGATGGTGCGGCTCGCCCTGAGGTCCGCCCTCAGCGACCGCGCGGCCGACGGCCGGGTCGTGGTTGTCGACGGCTGGACCTTCGAGACCCCGAAGACCCGTGACGCGGTGGCCGCCCTGGCCGCCCTCGGTGTGGAGGGTCGGGCCCTGGTGGTGGTCGACCGTGGTGATGAGAACACCTGGAAAAGCTTCGCCAACCTGCCGGCGGTGCACGTGCTGTCGACCGGCGAGCTAAACGCCTACGACGTTCTGGTGAGCGACTTTGTGGTCTTCACCCGGGACACCCTGCCCACCGCCCAGGCTCCGGCTCCCACCACCCTGGTGGTTGAGCCGGATGCAGATCCCGCCGGGGAGGAAGAAGAGTGAAGGACGCTCGCGACGTCATCGTGAAGCCGGTCGTGTCGGAGAAGTCCTACGCT
>JAKURX010000114.1 GCA_022451505.1 Acidimicrobiales bacterium
GTGGAGTTGGCGTTGCGGACCGGGAGCCGCGTGCTCTTGGTAGACCAACCGGTCAGCCGTGGCGATTATCGATCGGGGACCGGTGAGATCTACCGGTCGATGCCCGTCAGACATCCGGGAGGGCTGGTCCGCTTCTTCTCCACCTGGCCGGCGCTCACTCCGGGAGGCCAGTTCGTCCAGTCGGCCCCCTGCGAGGTCACCGAGCCGGGATGCGTCGACGGTCGAGGGGAACTACGGGAGCCGCCACCCAATGTCCACTTGGAGGCGCTTGGCGCATGGCGTTACGCGGTGGCCATCGTGGATGAGTTGGTTGCTGCGGGATGGGTGGATGCCGAGTTGGTAGACGTCACTGACCGGGTGATGCCCTGAGACCTGCCGTCTAGGGCCCTGACGTCTGAGGAGTGACCTCCTATGGCCGTCATCGAGGGAAGGGTTTGACATCTCGGGCTCCTTGCCCCGGGCGTGGGAGGACCTATTGGAGGGCAGAAGCCGGGCCACACTGCCCCTCAGTAGGCGACTCGGGGGATGTGCTCCTCCCAGGTTCGCTCGCAGACAACCTCAGTTCCCTCGTAGGCGGTGATGCGGCCATCGAGCCGGAATTGGGTGGCGTCACAGGTCACGACTAGCAGACTCTCGGTGCGTACCTGCCAGTCCTCCCGAGCGAACGTGAAGTCAGCCCGATATTCGACACAGGCCGAGAGCGGGTCTCCTTCGACGATTCGGTATCGCTGGCTACTCCTGCTCGAATATCGGAGCCCAGTGGTCTCCAACTCGATCTCACCGGCGTCGGACTTCACCTCAAGGAGGTGCTCCTGGCTCAAGGGGTCGTGGACTGTTTTGCGCGATCCGGAACCTTGACGCACCACACGATGGGGTAGGGGATCAGCAGCCTGAGGAGCTCCCAGATCTGGCGTTGGAGTTCCAGAACTCTTCGGGCCTAAAACCGGCAACTCGAGGCGACTGGCGGCCAAATCGATGCTCACGGTTGCCTCCTGGGCTAACGGCCAGGCCATGTGCCACATTTGTGTGGATAGGGCAAGACGCAGATGGTGGCCGGGGAGGATCCTCCAACCAAGGTCGTTCAGGCGGACCGTTACTTCCATGGCTTTTCCTGGGTGCACCTCGGAGACACGGTCACGCCCATCTCGGAGCCTCAGGTTCAGAATCCCGTAACTCATGAGGGTGGAACTTCCGTCGGGGCTGATATCGCAGAGGCGGGCTGCCACGAGACCTTCTTCACGGTCACAGGTCACCGAGAGGTGGAGTAACGGGGTGCCTAGTAGTTCAAGCGGATAGTCGAGCACCGCTCCGTCGAAGCACGTGGACAGGGCGTCGTCAGGCCCCTGATCGTCTGGCAGTTCACAGATCCCGGCGACAGGCATGTACTCACCGCTTGTGAGACCCGTCCATACCGGCGAGAAGACCTCGACGTCGAAATCTTCGACGGAGGGGGCTTCATCGAGTCCGTTAGGGCCGAGGTACAGGGTCTTGGCGGAGATCTCCGGCGATGGCCAAGTGTTCACAGCGACCCATTTGCCGGGTCGGGCGCTAGGTACCGGGGTCGGGCTGTGGCTGTCCTGGAGGTAGGCGAGCAGAGCTGGTGCGTCCATCACGCCGTTGTCGTCGCCTCGAAGCCATCGATCCCACCAGGCCAACGCAAGGCCAAGGAAGTCGATTCCTGGCCCAGGGCCACCAAGATTTGGGTACACGTGACCCCACGCCCCCGAAACGCCGCGACATGGAGCGTTCACGTTGTCGAGTAGGCGCAGCACTGTGTTGGGCCAGCAGTCATTCCAACCGCTCACGGCAAGAACCGGCACCTGAATCCGGTCATACTGCTCGCACACCGATCCTTGAACCCAGGTCTCATCACGTAGTTGGTGCTGGAGCCACGATTTGAGAAACATCGGAGTCTGGTCAAGGC
This sequence comes from Acidimicrobiales bacterium, assembly GCA_022451505.1. Lineage (GTDB taxonomy): Bacteria > Actinomycetota > Acidimicrobiia > Acidimicrobiales > MedAcidi-G1 > UBA9410. The sequence goes on from JAKURX010000114.1 coordinate 1,925, forward strand.
GATCGCGCCACATGGCTCGCCAAGCGTCCCCGACGACAGCCGGGTCCGGTGGACGAATGCAGTAGCCGAACATCACGCCACCCCAGCCAACGCCCTGCCCCGGGTAGCCCCCTACCAAGTAGCCGCCGTCGTCGTAATAGCGGTCGACGGACGCACCGACGGGGATGACTGCCTTCAGCGCCTCGGGCTGATGGGTAGCGGCCTGGAGGCTGGCGATCCCACCCCACGAGATCCCCATCATCCCAACAGCTCCGGAGCACCAGTCTTGGCCGGCAATCCACTCAATGACCTCGACAGCATCTGCCTGCTCACGGGGGGAGTATTCATCAGTCATCAAGCCTTCGGAGTCGCCATGACCACGCATGTCAGGCCGGACACACGCATAACCGCGGGCAGCGAACCAGGCGTGATTCGCATGGTCACGCAAGGCGACCCCGTCGCGTTTGCGATACGGGATGAACTCAAGGATCGCGGGGACCGGCTCGTGATCTGCCCGATCAGGGAGCCAGAGCTGGGCCGACAGGCGCACGCCGTCGGACATCGCAATCCAGACGTGTTCTATTACCCGATAGGGCAATGCACCACTACGGCTAGGCGACGATGGCTCCTCTTTCGGTATGGCCCGAAGTTAATCAGGTGGTTGCCGGCATCAAGGAGGTCAGGACGTTTCACCGGCTGGGGCCGGGTCATCACACGGGTCGACGTCGTAGCGGTTGTCCGATCGCCAGGGACCATCCTCCCAACCTGGCACAAGGGCTAGTCCAGCGTCAGCGAGAATCGTGCTGGCCGCGATCTTGGCAGCCACCTCGGCACCTTCTCTACAGAGGTGGACGCCGTCGATCTTGCGTATCGGCCACTCGACGCCGAGGCGATCGACATGGCTGGTGTAGCCGCCGTCTGCGTCGGTGAAATCTGAAGTCAGATCGACCACAGACATACGGTCGTCGGTTGTTGCTACGTCTATGAGCAGTCGATTCAACCGTTCGGGCCAACCGGGATTTGGAGATGGAAGCATCGTCAGCCAATAGACGTGTGCTCCATCGCCAGCCAGGACGTCGTTCGCCATGCGAACGAGAAAGGCGAACGACTCCTCCCAGTTGGGATCATCAGGTTCAGGGATCCGACCCTCACCTCCCCAGACGTCATAGACGTCCCAGGTCCCGGTCTGAACAACCACGGCTTCGGGTCGAACCTCGGCGAGAAACGGGGGCCAGATTTCCCACCAGAAGTAAATGGGCCATTGGCTCAGACCGAACCCGACCTGGGTCCGGTTGGCAGAGATCACCAGACCAGTGTGTTCAAGTGCTGCAGTGAGGCCTGGTTCGACCTCAAAGGTGACGCTGTCGCCGACCACCATCACACGTAAGGGCTCCTCAAGAGTTGGCGAGCGAAGAAGTCGGGGCGCCGCGGACACGGTCGTAGACGCGCTAGCGCTCGTCGTCGGGATGGGTACCGAGGTCGTCGACGGTGAAGGGGCAACCGTTGACGGTGACAGAACCCGGACAGGCACCGTGGTTGGTGTAGCGGCGGCAGGTGTCATCGCCATGCTGGCCACCCGTTCCGACAACGCATCGAGTTGGGCTCGCAGCTCCCAAACTTCGATCTGCAGCCCTTCAGTCTCTGCAGGATCGCCACAACTCGGACCGCCCATCACAACCAAAACGGCGACAAGACTTAAGAGGAGCCTCCGCCCATTGGCGACCCGGTCATGGGGCATCAAGGCAGCGCCAGACTCACTGCTTTGACACCGCCATTGGGTATCTGTGCCCATCTAGAGCGCGCGACTCCTGACCGGTATTAAGCCTCATCGGCCGAGTTGGTGCGTGAGGAACCTGCGAGCGCACAATCCGACGGTACTAAGGCGAGCAACCGCGATGGCGCTGCTTCATCGTGGAATCCGGGCACGGCAACTCTGAACGAGTTCGTCGCCGCAAGATGGGTGGACACCGAATCGGTGGAAGTGACCGACCGGGTAATGCCTTGCGACCCGTCGCCCGGACAGCGTGGGGCCCTTGAAGGCAGGGGTCGGGCTGTACGGGGAGCCACTACCATTCGGGCGCTGATCGACGACCGGCCTCGACCGGCCGGCCCGGGGAGATCCATGCGGATTGCGGTGGTGCGCGAACAGGGGATCGGCGAACGCCGTGTTGCCCTGACGCCCGAAGCCGCGGAGACGCTGGTGGCCGACGGGCATTCCGTGGTCGTGGAATCGGGCGCCGGTGTAGCAGCCGGCATGGGCGACGAGGCCTACAGGTCGGCCGGCGCCTCGGTCACCTCCGAACCATCGGCGCTCCTGGCCGACGGAACCGTGGTGGTGTCGGTCAACGGCCCCGGGGACGACCTCCTGTCCGGGATCGGCCCGTCGCACGTTGTCGTCGGCCTCTTCGACCCCGTCTGGCGGCCTGAGGTCGCCGCTGGTTTCGCCCCGACCGGGGCCTCCATGATTTCGCTGGACCTCGTGCCGAGGAGCACCCGGGCCCAGGCCGTGGACGTCCTGTCGTCGATGGCCACCGTGATCGGCTTCCAGGCCGTCCTACTGGCCGCCGAGCGACTTCCCAAGATGTTGCCGCTCCTCATCACGGCGGCTGGCACAGTGAAGCCTGCCCGGGTCCTGGTGCTGGGAGCAGGGGTGGCCGGCCTCCAGGCCGTGGCCACGGCCCGCCGCCTCGGCGCGGTAGTGGACGGGTTCGACATCCGAGAGGAGGCCCTAGAGCAGATCCGGTCCCTGGGCGCCCGCTCCGTCGACCCGCCGCCGACGTCGGACGGGACGATCCCCGCACCGGAGGCCATCCACGAGGTGCTGGCGCCCGTCGTGGCCGAAGCCGACGTGGTCATCGCCTCGGCCCAGATCCCCGGCCGCCGGAGCCCGCTGCTGGTCACCACCGCCATGGTGGCCGGAATGCGACCAGGCTCCCTCCTCGTGGACCTGGCCGTCCAGCGGGGCGGGAATTGTGACCTCAGCGTGGCCGACCAGGAGATCGACCACGGAGGCGTGACCGTCCTGG
>JAKURX010000115.1 GCA_022451505.1 Acidimicrobiales bacterium
TCAATAGAGAGTCGGACGTCGACTTGAGCGGCCAGGTGAAACACCACGTCGGGTCGGTGCCCAGCGACCAGTTCGGCGGTGCCGGTTTCGCCGATGTCGGCCACGGCCAACTCCACGGTGCCAGACCCGGCAGCCCGGGCGTCAGCCAGGTTGTCGGTCGAGCCGGTAGACAGGTCGTCGATAATCAGCACATCGTCGCCGCGTGCGGCAAGCCGGTCGACGAGCGTGGAGCCGATGAACCCCGCTCCCCCGGTGACAACAGCCCGCACGTCTCAGCCCTCAGGTTCAGGCCGTCGGATCCCGTCGAGCCGTTCGCCAGATTCGACGGTCGTGCCGGGCCCGACCACGGAGAGGCCGGTGACACTGGCGCCCGCTGCAATATTGGCCTTTGGGCCGATGATGGATCCCTCCACCCGGGCATTCTCCCGGATAATCGCTCCGTCGAGCACCAGCGACGCGTCGACAGACGCCCCGGGGGCCACAACGGCCCCCGGTCCGATGACCGATCCACACACCCGTGCCGTTGGGTCCACCCTCGCCTCCGGGTGGGTGCCTCCCTCCGGATGGTCGACCAGGTGGAGGTTGGCAGCTAGGTAGCTAGCGGGGGTTCCGGCGTCCACCCAGTAATCGTCGGACGCCATGGCAAACAGGGTCCCGTCGGCGGCCATGGCCGGGAAGATCTCCCGTTCCACCGAGGGGGGCCGACCAGCAGGGATCCGGTCCAGGACGGAGGGTTCTAACACGTAGGTGCCGGCGTTGACCAGGTTGGTGGGGGCTTCGCCGGCCGGTGGCTTCTCGATGAAATCGAGTACCCGGCCGTTGTCATCGGTGGGCACCACCCCGTAGCGGGCGGGGTGGTCGACCGGAGTGAGAGCGATGGTCGCCGCGGCGCCGGTGGTCCGATGCCGTTCGATGAGGCCGCCAATGTCGAGGTCGGTGAGCACGTCGCCGTTACACGCCAAGAAGGTTTCGTCGATACCGGCGTCGCGGGCGGCAAAGCCGATGGCCCCGGCAGTGTCGAGCGGTTCGGGTTCGATGGCGTAGCGGACGGCCACCCCGGCGCACCTTCCGTCGGGGTAGACAGCCTCGAAGGCATCGGGCCGGAAGCCCATCGACAGCACGACTTCGGTTACCCCGTGGTGGGCTAGGTGGCCGACAGAGTGTTCGACCATGGGCCGGTGGGCCACGGTAAGCAACTGCTTGGGGGTGGTGTCGGTTAGCGGCCGTAGGCGGGTTCCGTAGCCTCCGACGAGGACGACGGCCCGCACCGCGGCTCCCCTACCCGCTGGTGGTCGTGGTGGGAAGTTCTAGGACCGGCACGTTGGAGATCAGCGCCCGCGGATCGACGGTCTCGAGGAAGGTGAAGCGCTCGGGCCGCGGCGGGGGCGGGGTCTCGCCGGCAGGCAGGAAGCCAATAGTGAATGCCTCCAGGTTTTTGAGGAACCGGATGTCGGCTAGGTCCTGGGTGTAGAGCTGCGGATCGCGGCCACGGTCCTGAGCATCGAAGCGGGCCACAGTAAGCACGGCCGGCTGGCCTTCGCAGTCGAATCCCTCTTCGATCACCTCACCGGTATCGAGTTTGACGGCCGAGTCGGTGATGTAGCCGCCGAAGGCCTCGAAGAACACGCCCAGTTGGGACCGCCGGCCGGTGGCATTGGAGTTGAACGGGTGGATGTGGATGAGTCCATCGCCGTGGGTGTGGATCCCGTCGGGGTCCTGTTCCACGACGATCTTCGACTTCCAGGTCCAGCTCCCCTCGCCGATGCAGGAGTAGATGTCGTAGACGGAGTGCCAGTGGTCGCCGAGGCGAGGAGCCGAGGTGGCCTCTCGGCTACTACGGGCCCATCCGACGAGCAGCACGCCGAGGATGACGACCACCGCCATGGCCACCGGGAAACCGACCCGGCGGCGGTCTCCGCTGCTGCCACCGGCGTCACCGGCCCGTGCTGCGCGCGCCACCTTCCGTGCGGAGTCTCCCCTGGCCATGAGCCTCACACGCTACCGGACTGTGTCGCCCGAGCGGACCCGGTCCCGCGCCGCGGTCGGCGTTCGGCAAGGCGTTCGACGAGGTCTAGATAATCGGCGGCAACCGCCCGGGAGGAGCGACACTTCTCGGCCCACACCCGGCCGTCGGCCCCCATCTGGTTCCTGAGTCGGGCCTCGCCGGCTAGGTGTTCGACCGCCGCGGTGAAGGCGTCCGGGTCATCGGGGAGCACGACCAGGCCGGCGCGGGCGTCGGTAACCATCCTGGCCACTTCACTGCCCGGGTCGACGCTGGCGATGACGGGGCGGCCGGCGGCCAGCACGCTGTAGGCCTTGGAGGGAACACTGGCCGACGCCAGGCCGGCCCGGAGGGGCACCACGTGGATGTCGCCGGTGGCCAGCACCTCGGCGAGCCGTTCGGCGGGCTGGTAGCCGACAACGACGAGGTTCTGGAAGCCGGCCGCTGCGGTGGCCAGTTCCTCCGCCCGGACACCGCCTCCGTTGATCACGTACACCAGGTCGTCGCGGTGTTGGTGACGGCGCGCCGCTTCTACCATCAGGTCGAGCGACTGGGAGTGGCCGAGGTTGCCGGCGTACATGACAACGGTCCGGTCGCCGAGGCGGTGTTCGCGTCGGTAGTCGGTAAAGCGATCCAGGGGTCTAACTTTGTCGATGTCGACGAAGTTGGGGATGGTCTCGACCATCGGAGGGCGCCCAAGGCCGGCCACCTTGGCGGTGATGTTGTCTTCCAGGTCGGTTGAGAGGACAGTGACGGTGTCGGCTGCTCGGTAGGCGGCCCGCTCCAGTCGACGGGCCAGGCCGATCAGCTGGGGGGAGTTGAGCGCGCCGACAGTGACGGCCACGTCAGGGAACACGTCCTGGACGTTGAGGACCATCGGGCAGCCGTGGCGCCGGGCAGCGAGACGTGCCGCGAAGGCCAGGGTAATGGGCGGGGAAACAGCCACCACAGCGTCGAAGGGCCCCCGGGCGGTGACGGCCGCCACGGCGGCCAGGACAGTAAAAGCACCGAAGGCGGCGGCCCGGCGGCCCATGTGATCCTTGCGGACCGGGAACGGGAAGAGGCGAGTCAGGGTCGCTGTCCCGTGGTAGCCACGGCGGGCCGCCCGGCCCGTCCAGCCGTCGGCCACCCGGTGTTCTTCATACCAGGGCAGCGAGGTGACCACGTGGACCTGGTGGCCCAGTCGACACCATTCGTCGACCAAGGCGGTGACCACAACGCCGGTGGGTGCCGTGTCGGGCATGAAATGAGGTGTGACGATAAGTAGTCGCACGACGACTAATCCCGGCCGGCGTCCAGCAGTCGCCGCCAGGCGTCCTCGAGACGGGCCGCCGAGTCCTCCCAGGTGCGCCCGATGACCCGGGCCAGCCCAGCACGAGCCACCCGGTCACGTCGGTCAGTGTCGCCAAGGAGGGCGTCCAGGGCCTCGGCCCAGGCGGCCGGGTCGGAGGGGTCGACCACGGGCGCCGGGTCCCCGGCCATCTCGGCGGCCGGAGTTCCGGCCCCCACCACAACCGGCACCCCGGCGGCCAGGGCTTCAAGTACTGGGATGCCAAACCCCTCGTAGACCGACGGGAAGGCCACCACGGCCGCTCCGGTCAGCAACACGTCAAGTTCGGCGGCCGGTATCCGACCGGTGAGAGTGATCCGTTCGCCGAGCCCGGTGGCCGCTGCCGCGGAACGTACCTCGCCGTCGGCCCGACCGGGGGAACCGGTCATGACCAGACGGGCATCCGGGTGGCGGTCGGCGATCCGGGCAAAAGCCTCGATGAGCACCAGATGGTTCTTGTGCGGGTAGGTGGCTGCGGGGTAAAGCACGGTCGGCGGGTCGGCGGGTCGGTTGGGGCCGTCGGCGATCTGCTCAGCGCCCACCGACACAACGGCGATCCGCGCGGCGCCCACCCCCAGCCGGGACGCCAGTTTGTCAGCCACCGCATGGCTGGGCGCGACAAGCAGATCGGCCTGACGGGCGGTGCGGGGCAGGGACCGAGCCATGAAGGCCCGCTTGGCCGGGGAGAAGTTCTCTGGTCGGAAAAGGGGCTGGAGGTCGTGAATGGTCACCGCAGCGGGCCGTCGGCTCCGCCCAGGGAGGCGGCCGCCCAAGTGGTGGACCGCGTCCATGTCGGCCGTCCGAGCGGCCAGCCAGGTCGACTCAGCCAGGATCCGCCGGGCCCGGTTGGCGCCGTCCAAGGTAGACACGACAGTGTCGAAGGACTCACAAAGCGGCCGGTGGGCGGCCACGAACGGGGCCAGTACGTAAAGCACCGGGGTCAGGTCGGGGGAACCGTGGCGGGCGTAAGCCGACAAGGTGCGCACCGCGTACTCCTCGCTGCCTCCCACCTCACCCGGGACGACGTGGAGGAGGTTGACGGCGATGCGGGTCGCTCGGGACGTGGTGGCCGTCATCGACCCAGCACCTCCCGATAGACGTCGGCCGTGGCCCGGGCAGCGGCCGGCCAGGTCAGCTCGGCGGCTCTCCGGCGACCGGCCTCGGCGAGCCGGGCCGACAGGTCCTGGTCGGCGAGCACCGAGGCGATGGCATCGGCAAGAGCCACCGGATCGGTGGGGTTCACGACCAGTGCCGCGCCGGCCGCCACCTCCTCGGTGGCCGTTCCGGAGGCGGTGACAACCGGGGTGCCGCGGGCCATAGCCTCGGCCACCGGCAGGCCGAACCCCTCGAGGAGGCTCGGGTAGCAGAACACGTCGGCCGCCGCGTACCTGGCCTGCTTGTCGGCTTCGTCGACCGGGCCGACAAGATGGGCCCGGTCGCCCAGCGGGCCGAGGATGGCCTCCGGGTCAGCCCGCCAGCCGGTGGGGCCTACCACGACAAGCGGCACGCCGGGGATCCGCTGCATGGCCTGGGCGAGGGCCGGGAGGTTCTTGCGGGGTTCGAGAGTGCCGACCCAGA
>JAKURX010000116.1 GCA_022451505.1 Acidimicrobiales bacterium
AGAGGGCCACCGAGATCGTGCGGGCCCTCTACGACGGGATCGATGCCCCGATGGTCCTCACCGACCCGGCGTCGGCCGAGACCATCAAGTACGCCGCCAACGCCTTCCTGGTCACCAAGCTCTCGTTCGCCAACGCCATCGCAGCCGTCTGCGAGGCGGTGGGGGCCGACATCGACGACGTGGTCCTGGGCCTCGGTTACGACGACCGCATCGGTGCCAACTACCTGCGCCCCGGCCCGGGCTGGGGTGGCAGTTGCTTCCCCAAGGACTCCCGGGCCCTCATCCACCAGGCCGGACAGGCCGGCTACGACTTCCGGTTCCTGGACAGCGCCATCGAGGTCAACCGCCAGCAGTTCGACCGCATAGTGGACAAGGTCCGCCGGGCCGTTGGTGGCGACCTTTCCGGACGGACGGTGGCCGTCTGGGGCCTGACCTTCAAGGCGGGGACCGACGACCTCCGCGACTCGCCAGCCCTAGAAGTCGTCGACCGCTTGCTGGCCGCCGGTGCCGCAGTGCGGGCCCACGATCCGACGGTGGCCGTCCACCGGGACCCGGTCCCGGCCGCCGTGGAACTGGCCGCCAACCCGGTCGCCGCCTGTGCCGGCGCCGACGCGCTGGTCATCCTGACCGAGTGGCCCGAGTACGCCGCCGTGGACCCGGCAGCCGCGGTGGCCGGCCTGGTAGGCCAGGCCGTGGTGGATGCCCGGAACCTGCTCGACCCCGGACCGTGGCGCGCCCTGGGCTGCGGGTTCGAGGGCGTCGGCCGCTAGCCCCGTGGCGACCACCCGCCGGGCCGACCACTGATGCGCGTCCTGGACCGGCTGCCCGAGGGCACGGCGGCCGTGGGTGGCGGCCTCGTCGTCAACGGCCTGACCGCCTACGCCTTCATCACCCTGGCGTCACGCGACCTGGGAGCCGAGGCCTACTCGCCGGTCGGCCTCCTGTGGGCGCTGAGCTTCCTACTGGGTCCCGGGTTCTTCCAGCCGCTGGAACAGGAGACGGCTCGGGTCATCGCCGGTCAGTCGGCCGACCGGCTCCGGTCGGTGGTCCGACCGGCCGCCATCCTGGGCGGCTCCTTAGCTCTTGGCCTAGCCCTGGTGGCTGCGGTCTCGGCACCGTGGATGGTTGACAGCCTGTTCGCCGGCCACGGGGTACTGCTGGTCGGCCTCCTGCTGGTGCTCCTCGGCTTAGGGACCGGCCACCTGGTTCGGGGCGTCTTGGCTGGCCTGGGCCGGTTTGGCGGCTACGCCCGGTACTTCATCGGCGACGGCGTCGGGCGCCTGGTCCTAGTTGGCCTGCTCACCCTGTTCGTGGCCGATGAGGTGGCCGTCTACGGGCTGGCTGTGGGCGGAGCCCCGTTCCTCGGCGTGGCCGCCGCCCTAGTTGGGCAACGGCGGGCGGGTCGGCGGCCCAGCGGTCCCGCTCCGGAGGACCTGTCGCCGGTCGGACGTCGGGCCGAGATGGGAGCTCTGGCCCCTGCCCTAGGGGCCCTGCTGGTCGCCTCGGTGTCCACCGCGGTGGTGCTCAACGTCAGCCCGCTGGCTGTCGAGTTGCTGGCCGGCCCGGCCGAGGTGGATGCGGCCGGCCGATTCCTCAATGCTCTCCTGGTGGCTCGTGTGCCGCTGTTTTTCTTCCAGGCCGTGCAGGCCTCGCTGCTACCCAAGCTCTCAGCGCTAGCCGCCGACCAACGGTTCGACGAGTTCCGTCGGGTGCTGGGCCGGCTCCTAGCCCTCGTCGGGGCCCTCGGCCTGGCGGCTGTGGTGGCCTGTGCGCTGGTTGGCCATCGGGTGGTCGAGATCGCCTTCGGTGCCGAGTTCGCCGTGGACCGCCGTGACATGGTCCTGCTGGCCGCCTCCAGTGCCGTGCTGATGGTGGTGTTGTGCCTGGCCCAGGCCCTGATCGCCCACCGGTGCCAGGGTCGCATGGCCCTGGCGTGGCTGGTCGGCCTGGTCGCCTTTCCGCTGGTGCTGGCTCTCGGCGGCGACCTTTTCCTCCGAGTGGAGCTGGCGTTACTGGTCACCGTGGCCACCACCATGGTCGCCATGGTGGTGCTCCTCGCGCGGCGGTCCCGACTCCTACACTGACCGACCGGGCGGAGAAGGGGCGTTCACGCGCGTCCGTCAACCCCGTGGACGGAACCACCGTGGAACCTCAGCCGATCGACCTGCCGCCGCAAAGGCGTGGCCCCGCCGCCCTGTTGGCCGTGGCGGCCCTTGTTGGGACCCTGCTGATCGCAGCGGTTCCGGCCGCCGCCGACACGGTGATCACCGTGGAGGCCGGTGACAGCCTGTCGGAGATCGCCCTCGCCCACGGCACCACGGTGGCCGCTCTGATGGCCGCCAACGGCATCACCGACCCAGACCGGGTCTACATGGGACAGCGCCTAGTCGTCCCGGGCCCCGGATCCACGCCGACCACCCTGCCCACCATGGTCGTGGTGGTGCAGAGGGGCGACAGCCTGTCGGGCATCGCCGCCGAGTACGGCGTGACCCTTTCGGCCCTCATCGAGGCCAACAACATCTCCGACCCGGACACCGTGCACGTCGGCCAGGAACTACTGGTCCCCGGGGCGACCCGGCCCATCACCCCGACCGGTCCCGTCGTAGTCATCGTGCAGTCGGGGGACAGCCTGTCGGCCATCGCCGCCGAACAGGGCGTGTCGGTGTCGGCGCTCATGAACGCCAACGGGATCACCAACCCCGACCTCCTATCCATCGGCCAGCAGCTGGTCATCCCGGGTCGCTTCGCCCCTCCCGTCTACTCCATCGAATACGGGCCGGTGGTGGTCGACGGTCGGGGTTGGGGCCACGGTCGGGGCATGGGGCAGTACGGAGCTCTCGGCTACGCCCTCGACGAGGGGTGGGGGCGCGATCAGATCCTCGACCACTACTACGGCGGAACCGTTCCCGCCGTAGTACCCGACGTGGAGATCGGCATCCGGCTCCTGTCCCACGACAGCGAGCGGACGACCGCCTACCTGTCCAATGGCGTCCTGTTGGTCGGTGGGCTAATGGGCCCGTGGACCGTTGTCGACGCCAAGGTCGTCCGCCTAGTCCTGGACGGCGACATCGATCAGTACCGGGTCCAGCAGGGGTCGTCGTGCGGCGGCGGCTTCACTGACACCGGCCTGTTGATCGAGAGTCCGGTAGCCCGAATCGCCCCGGCATGGCCGATCGGGTCAGCCCCGTCGTCTACCGGTGGGGTGGCCTCCACGACCGACGGGGTGTCCTACCAGTTGGTCGACACGGCTACGGCCGGCCTGGACCAGACCTTGCAGCTCTGCGAGAGCGCTACTTCGTCTACCTGGTACCGAGGCGAGATCCGGGCCGCCCGCTATGGGGCCCGCCAGAGGACTGTGAACTGGGTGGCCGTCGAGCAGTACCTGCGGTCCGTGGTGCCCAGCGAGATGCCGTCTGAGTGGTCCGGGATGGGCGACGGCGCCGGCCAGGCCGCCCTGGAGGTCCAGGCGGTGGCCGCCCGGTCCTACGCCCTGGCCGAGGTCCGGTACGACTACGCCAAGACGTGCGACACCATCCGCTGTCAGGTCTACTCGGGTAGGCGGAGCCGCAGCGGAAGCAACGGCTGGGACCACGAGACGTCGGCCACCGACGCCGCGGTGACCGCCACCGCCGGAATGGTCCGTCTCCTAGACGGGGTGGTGTCCCGGACCGAGTTCTCCGCCTCGACGGGGGGCCACACCTTCTCGGCCGACTTCGTGGGCGTGCCCGACACCGGCGACGACGTCTCCATTAACCCGGTCCACCGATGGACCGACCAGATAGACGCCACCCGGGTGGCTGACACCTTCGGCCTGGGCCCCCTTTACGAGATCGAGGTCATCGGACGCGACGGCTATGGCGACGACGGCGGCCGGGCCGTGGAGGTCGAATTGCGGGCCCGCGACGGCAACCGGTTCGTGGTGTCGGGCGACCGCTTCCGTCGGGAGTTCGGCCTGCGTTCCAACTGGTTCGGCATCGCCTATGGGCCACCGAACGCCGGCACCTCCTTCCCTGACCCTCAGGTCGACGAGTATCGAGTGACCAGCGCCTATGCCGCCGACGACCTGGTGCTCATCGAGGAGGCGGCTGACCACCTCCAGATGACCGTGCCCGAGTTCCAACGGGCCGGCGTGTGGGTGGTGGCCTTCCTCCACAGCCTGTCGAGCAGCGATCCCGACCCGATCAACCCGCCAGAGGCCGCCGGACCGGAGAAGGTGACCACGGCCTACTTTGCCGCCGACGGCGACCAGCAGGCCCTCGAGCAGGTGGCGGCCGGGTTCTCACTGACCGGCGCCCAGGCCCAGCAGGTGTCCACCGCGGTGCTGGCTTTCCTGGTCGGCCTGGCCAAGGCCGCTGGCCGCTGAGCGCCGCGCCGGAGGCCCTAGGGGGCCGCCGGATACCCTCACCGCCGTGAAGGGCCTGATCCTGTCTGGGGGAAGTGGGCGGCGCTTGCGCCCGCTGACCCACACCAGCGCCAAACAGTTGGTTCCGATCGCCAACGTCCCGATCCTCCACTACGTGGTGGCCGACCTGGTCGGGGTGGGCATCACCGACATCGGGATCGTGGTGGGCGACACCGGCGACGAGGTGCGAGCCAGCGTGGGCGACGGCAGCCGGTGGGGGGCCGCCGTCACCTACATCGACCAGGGGGAGCCGCTGGGCCTGGCCCACGCCGTGCTGGTGGCCCAGCCGTTCCTGGACGATGAGGCATTCGCTATGTACCTGGGTGACAACATGTTCGAGGATTCCCTAGACGGGGTGGTCGACGGTTTCGACGGCACGGTCGCCGCCCGCCTGCTGCTGGCCCAGGTAGACGACCCATCGTCGTTTGGGGTAGCC
>JAKURX010000117.1 GCA_022451505.1 Acidimicrobiales bacterium
GGGGATCATCTCGTCGATCCGGGCTCGGACAAGGTCGTTGACCTCTACCCAGTCGCGCCGCCACTGGCCGTAGTTGACCGGCGTCGGCCGTTGCCCTAGCCGGCCCAGGAAGGCCACGGTGCGGCGGGCCAGGCCGGCCAGGTCGCCCGAGCGGAGGAGCCGCCACGCGGTGGCCCACCGTCGCCCACCCAGTCCATGGCCCGGCCGGCCGGCTTCTGCCATGTTGCCTAGTCGATGATCGCCAGGACGTCACCGGTGCCCACCGAATCACCCGGTGATACGCGCACCTCAGCAACGGTGCCTGACTTTTCGGCGGCCACGTGGTTTTCCATCTTCATCGCCTCGAGCACGCACACCGCCTCACCGGCTTCGACGACATCACCGGTTTCGACGAGCACCTTGACGATCGTTCCCTGCATGGACGCCACCACGTTGCTGCTGCCCGACCCGCTGGCGTGTCCCCGGTCCGTGGACCGCCGGGGCCTGGCCGACCCGGCGGCCTCCGGTACCCACACCGCGACGGTGAACCGGCGGCCGTCGACCTCCACCGTTGCTTCCCGACGTGTCTCCTCACCGTCGCGATCGCCATTCCTGTCGCTATCCCGGCTCGGGTCGAGGCCATCCAGGTCAAGGGTGTCTTCCACCCAGCGGGTCGAATGGGTAACGGCCCGGAAGTCGGCATGGTCGAGGATGGCCACTCCGACCGGCACGGTGGTCGCCACCCCGGTTACTTCCAACTCGGACAGCGCCCCCAGGCCCCGACTGATCGCTGTTGCCCGATCGGCGCCCCACACCACCAGCTTCCCGACCAGGTTGTCGTAGAACTGGCTGACCTCCTCACCGGCTTCGTAGCCGCTGTCGAAGCGCACCCCGAATCCGCCGGGTACCCGGAGGTTGTTGATCCGACCGGGGGAGGGCAGGAACAGCCCGCCGGCCGGGTCTTCGGCGTTGACGCGCACCTCGATGGCATGGCCTGAGATGACCACGTCGCTTTGGTCAAAACCCAGCGGCTCTCCGGCCGCCACCCATAACTGCTGTTCCACCAGGTCAACGCCGGTGACCATTTCGGTTACTGGATGCTCCACCTGAAGACGAGTGTTCATCTCCAGGTAGTAGAACGCACCGTCCTGGTAGAGGAACTCCACTGTTCCGGCGTTGACGTATCCGCAACCACGCGCCACGGCTACGGCCGCCTCGCCCATAGCTGTTCGCACCTCGTCGGGCAGACTCGGAGCCGGGGCCTCCTCGACGAGTTTCTGGTGGCGGCGCTGGGCCGAACAGTCCCGGTCGCCCAGGTGGACGACGTTTCCCGCGCCGTCGGCCAGCACTTGGACCTCGATGTGGCGCGGTGCGCTTAGATACCGCTCCAGGTACAGCTCGTCGCGGCCGAAGGCGGCTGCTGACTCCCGGCGGGCCGACTCGATCGCCGCGTCGACCTGGCCGTCGCCGGCCACCACCTTCATGCCTCGGCCGCCTCCCCCGTACACGGCTTTGATCGCTACCGGCCATCCATGGTCCGCCGCGAATGAGCGCACCTGGTCGGGATCGGTGACCGGCTCAGTGGAACCCGGCACGGCGGTCACCCCGACCCGCTCCGCGGCCTCCCGGGCCGAGATCTTGTCGCCCATCACCTCGATGGCCTCCGGGGGCGGGCCCACAAAGGCCACCCCTCGTTCGGTGACCGCCCGAGCGAAGTCGGCGTTTTCGGACAGGAACCCGTAGCCCGGGTGCACCCCGTCAGCCTTCGACCGCCCGACCGTGTCGAGGATCTTGTCAGCGTTCAGATACGACTCGGCTGCCGTCACCCCACCGAGCGCGTAAGCCTCATCGGCCAGGCGCACGTGGAGGGCGTCGCGGTCCAGGTCGGAGTAAACGGCCACCGACGTCACCCCCAACTCGCGGCAGGCCCGCACCACCCGCACGGCGATTTCACCACGGTTAGCTACTAGAACCTTCGAGAGCACCCCATATGGTTACCCGAATGGCGCCCGAATCCCATGCCAGGCCCGTCACAGGCCCACCGGACCGGTGGGAAGCCCGACTCACCGGTACCCGTTTCGCGCTTCTGGAACATGTCCAGGCCACCGGGTCTACCAACGCTGACCTGGTGGCTCGGGTCGCCGATGCCTCTGATGGGACGGTGCTGGTCACCGACTACCAGAGTGCCGGCCGGGGGCGTCTCGGCCGTATCTGGGACGCCCCTCCGGGGGCCAATCTGCTGGTTTCAGTGCTGCTGCGCCCCGATTGGCCGCCGGAACAGCACCCGTTGATCACCTCGGCGCTCGCCGTGGTCGTCGTTGACGCCCTCACCGGGATAGGCGTGTCAGCCGCCGTGAAGTGGCCCAACGACCTCGTCGTCGAAGACGGACCGGCCGCCGGGAAGGTGGCCGGGATCCTCGCCGAGTACGCCGCCGGCCCGCCCCCAGCTGTTGTCATCGGCCTAGGGGTCAATCTGGCGTGGCCGACTGCCGACGATGACGCTCCACCGGGGGCCACGTCCCTGCGGGCCTGCGGCCACACAGTTGACCGGTGGGATCTACTGGAGGGCGTTCTCGCTGTCTTTGATACCCGACTGGGCGATCTGACTGCTGCCGACGGGCCCGAACGTCTCCGGGTCGCCCACCTGGCCCGGTCGGTGACGGTGGGCCGGCAGGTGCGGGTGGACACACCCGCCGGGTCGGTGGAGGGCGCAGCGGTCGACATCACCGCCGATGGCTCTCTGCTCGTCCAGCCTGAGGGCACAGCAGCCAATCCGGTGCCGGTAGCTGCCGGAGATGTCACCCACCTGACGTATTCCTGAACGCCCCTTGGCCTACGGGTCGGGGTTGGTGGCCACCAGGTCGGCGAAGGCCGCCGCCATTCCTGCGGTGACCGGTCCCGGGGCGTCAGGTAGCACCGTGTCGTCCACTGCCGAGATGGCTCCCACCTCGCGGGTGGACGAGGTCAGAAACGCCTCGGATGCCACAGCGAACTCGTCCGGGTCGACGTCTCGCTCCACCACGTCGGCCAGTTCCAGGACCAGTTCCCGGGTTATTCCGGCCAGGCAACCCGAAGAGATCGGTGGGGTGATCAGCTCCCCGTCGACGACCAGAAACACGTTGGTGCCTGTGCCCTCGCACAACTGGCCAGCGGTGTTGGCCAGCAGCGCCTCGGAGGCTCCCCGCTGGTGGGCGGCGTCCAGGGCTCGCACGTTTTCCGCGTACGACGTGGTCTTCAGTCCGGTGAGCGCCCCCCGCTCGTTACGGGTCCACTCGCACAGGTGTACCCGCACTGCCTCGGGCCATTCCGTTGCCGGGCTGGACGCCACCAGGAGAGTGCCCGGACCTCCGCCCCGGTCCGAGCCCAGGGGGCCTGGTCCGCTCGACCAGGTGATTCGCAGTCGCCCAGCTTCCGGGTCGACGGCCAGGGTTTCGGCCACTGCGGTCCGCACCATCCCATCGTCGGGCTCGGCGAGACCCAGCCCCTCCGCGGACCGCTTGAGGCGTGCCAGGTGCCTGGTCAGGGCGAATGGCACCCCATCGACCACTTTGAGAGTCTCGAAAACACCGTCACCGACGATGATCGCATGGTCCACCGGGGACACCGCTGCCGCACCGGGCCGCACGATCTGGCCGTTCACCCAGTGGGCGCCAGACGGTGGGGGATCGGCGGTAGAAGCCATGGCCGCACCCTAGGGCGCCCCCAGGGCCCCGTGGGGGCGCTGGTAGCGTCGGGTGGCGTGCCAGACGAACCCCTAGACCAGTCGCGTCGTAGCTGGCCGCAGCGGCTCCTCATCGGGTTCAACCTGGTGTTCGTGGTCGGCCTGGTGGTGGCCAGCAGCCGACTGGACTCCTTCGAACAGGCGGTGGAGAGCATCGTCCGTATCGACGTTCCAGCTGGGGTGCTCGCCGACCTACCCGGCAGCCCCCAGGCCGCCGCGGCAATTCTCGACCTGACACCCGGAGATCGTCCCGACGATCCCGAGGGCGCCGAGGTCGGCCGGTTCGAACCCCACCCGGCCGGGCCGCCCCGCAACGTCCTGATCATCGGCCTTGACAGCGCTATCGGCCTCGACCCCGACGATCCGGCTGCCCACCGTGATCGTTCGGCGGCCATCGGCTTGGCCGACGCCATCATGCTGGTTCGCCTCGACCCGGCCCTGGCCCGGGCCTCGATCATGTCGCTGCCCCGCGACCTCTACGTCACCATCTACCGGGAGGGCCTCCCCGTCCGCCGGGAGAAGCTGGCCTCCTCGGTGCTGGTCGGCGGCATGGAACTCGGCGCCCCCACCCTCGTCGAGACGGTCACCAACAACTTCGACGTGCCCATCCACAACTTCGTGGTCGTCGACTTCCACGGCTTCGAACAACTAGTCGACGAAATCGGCGGGGTACCCCTCTGGTTCCCATACCCGGTCCGCGACGTCGGCTCGGGCCTGATGGTCACCGAGGCCGGATGCACCATGTTCGACGGCCGCGACTCACTGGCCTTCGTCCGTGCCCGCAAGATGGAAGCCTTCATCGACGGACTGTGGCACCGGGTCGGCGTGTGGAACGACCTGGAACGCAACAAACGCCAACAGGACTTCCTAATTGCCGCCCTGCAACGGACCATCGCCCGAGGTGCACGCTCCATGATCATCCGCGACGACCTCATCCGGGCCGCCGCTGAAACGGTCGTCCTTGACGACCGTCTCACTCTCGGCACCCTCCTCGACCTGGGCCCGGCCTTCTCGGGCTTCGAACCCGAACACCTCCAACGCCACGCCCTGCCCGTGA
>JAKURX010000118.1 GCA_022451505.1 Acidimicrobiales bacterium
CGCCGTCGTCGGCCCTGCAGCGGACGTACCCAACTTCTACTTCGCCAACGGCTTCAGCGGGCACGGGCTCCAGCAGAGCCCCGGCGTGGGCCGCGGGATAAGCGAGCTGGTCACCTACGGCGAGTACCGCACCCTCGACCTGTCCGACCTGGGCCACGACCGCATCGTGCGCGGCGACCCGTTCCTGGAGCGCAACATCATCTGAGGCCTACCGGCCGCTCAGGCAGGCAACCAGCCAGGCAAGGAGCCGGAGGTCACGCTTCGCCGAGGTAGGCGGCTCGCATCTCCGGGTTGGCCAGAAGCGCCTCGGCGGTGTCGTTCAGGACCACCATGCCGGTCTGGAGCACCCAGCCCCGATCGGCGATCGACAGGGCCATGTTGGCGTTCTGCTCGACCATGAAGATGGACATCCCCTCGTCGTTGATCTGTTGGATCAACTCGAAGTTCTGTTGCACAAGTGCCGGCGCCAGGCCCATCGAGGGCTCGTCCATGAGCAGGACCTTCGGCCGGGACATGAGAGCCCGCCCGATGGCGACCATCTGCTGCTCGCCACCCGACAGGGTGCCGGACTTCTGGTTGATCCGCTCCTTGACCCGCGGGAACAGGTCGTAGACGTACTCGAGGTCCGATTCGATTTCGTCTTTGTCCTTGCGCAGGTAGGCACCCAGCATCAGGTTCTCCTTGACGGAGAGCCGCTTGAAGAGGCGCCGATTCTCGGGCACCATCGTCACGCCGTTGGCCACCCGGTAGCTGGTGGGCCGATGGTTGACCACCTCACCGTCGAGGACGACCTCACCCGACGTGGGGGTGACCATCCCGAGCAGGGCCTTGAGCGTGGTCGTCTTGCCACTGGCGTTGCCTCCCAGGAGGCAGACGAGTTCCCCCGGGTAGATGGCCAGGTTGACGTCCTTGAGGATGTGGACGGCGCCGTAGTGGGTGTTGACATCGCGGAGCTCGAGGAGCGCAGTCGGGCTGGAAGTCGCTTCGGTGCTCATGCCCGGTTCTCCACGGGTCGACCCAGATAGGCCTCGATGACCTCCGGGTTGGTGGACACCTCGTCATAGGAGCCCTGGGCGATCGGCACGCCGTGGTCGAGGACGACCACCCGGTCGGAGACGTCCCGCACGACGCGCATGTCGTGCTCGATCATCACGATCGTGAATCCCCATTCGGAACGCAGGCGACCGATGAGTCCGGTCAACTCGGCGGTCTCCATCGGGTTCATGCCGGCGACCGGCTCGTCGAGGAGGATCAACTGGGGCTGCGTGGCCATCGCCCGGGCGATCTCCAGCCGCCTTCGGTTGGCGTACGACAGCATGAAGGCCGCCTGTTCCAGGCGATATCCCACCAGCCGGGACCCGAAGAAGCCGAGGGCCGCCTCGGCCCGCTCCCGGATCTCACGCTCCTCCTGCTTGAACGCCTTGGTCTGCATGAGCGCTCCGAACACCAGCTGGCGGGTCCGGCAGTGCTGGCTCACCATCACGTTCTCGAGGATGGTCATGTTGGGAAACAGGCGGACGTTCTGGAACGTGCGGGCGATGCCGAGGCCGGTGACCTGGTGTGGCTCGAGCCCGAGGACCGACTCGCCCTCGAACAGGATGTCGCCCTCCGTGGCCTCGACGAGGCCGGAAATGGCGTTGAAGAAGGTCGTCTTACCGGCGCCATTGGGGCCGATCACGCTGACGATCTCGCCCTCGTCGACATGGAAGTTCAGGCCGGACAGCGCATTCAGGCCACCGAATGTGACCTTCAGGTCTTGGATTTCGAGGAGGTGGCTCATGCCGGGTCCCCCTCTCCCTCGACGCCACTCACGGCTCCTGGCTGCTTGACAGCCTCCGCCTCTTCCTGGTCGTGGTCCTCGCCCTTGAGCCAGGCGTCCTGGAGGAACTCCTCCTGGTGGAGCTCCTGGCTGCGACGGGCACTCGGCACCAGGCCCTCCGGGCGCTGGAGCATCATGAACACCAGCAGGGCGCCGTAGATCAGCAACTTGTACGACTGGAACTCCTGGAGCAGGCCGGGCTGTCTCGGGCCGCCCAGCACGCCGATCAGCACGAACGAGCCGACCAGCACGCCGACGATGTTGCCCATGCCACCGACGATCACCACCACGAGGATGATGATCGACACGAGGATCATGAAGCTGTTCGGGAACACCGAACCGACCTTGGCCGCCAGGACTGCTCCACTCAATGCCGCCATCATGGCGCCGACCACGAAGGCCATGAGCTTTGCGTTGACCGTGTTGATGCCCATCGCCTCGGCCACCTGTTCGTCTTCGCGGATGGCCATCCAGGCACGTCCGAGCCTCGACGCCTGGAGCCGCCATGACACGTAGATGGCGAGGGTGCAGAAGACCAGGACCAGGTAGAACACCGACCTCGGGTCAATTCCCGTCACGACGGCGAAGCCGAGGTCCACGGGTGGAACGTTCGTGATGCCCTGGGCGCCGCCGAAGTAGGGCTTGAGCCAGTCCGACATGAACAGGAGTCGGATGATCTCACCGAAGCCGAGGGTGACGATGGCGAGGTAGTCGCCGCGCATCCGGATGACGGGTGCACCGATGACGAGCCCGGTCAGTCCGGCCATCAGGATCACGATGATCAACGCGAACCCAAAGTGGAGTTCCGGGGTGAAGAACGGAGATTCCGCCGAGGTGAGCACGGCCGTCGTGTAGCCACCGACGGCGAAGAAGGCCACGTAGCCCAGATCGAGGATGCCGGCCAGGCCGACCACGATGTTGAGGCCGAGGGCCAGGAGCAGGAACAGGCCGACGTTCGCCAGCAACTCGTTCACGATCTTCCCGAGGAACAACGGCAGGACGATGCAGAGACCGGCCACTCCGGAGAACAGTATCGTCGAGGCCCGCTTCCGTTCTTCCCCCTGCAGTTCCTTGTAGCGGCTGGTGGCGCCCTTGAGGCGGCCCTTGGTCAGAATCGAGAAGACGCCGATCACGACCACCAGGATGATCGAGGACTTCACGGTCAGGCCGCCACGCTTCGCATACATGGCATCCGTCAGGGACTCGAGTCCGAAGCCCTCGGAGAGGTCGGAGATGACGGCCTCGAGGACCGAGATGAACAACAGGCCATAGGCGACGAAGGAGACCACCCGGCGCACGTCCTTCGACAGCACGTGCATCAACGAGCCCAGATGCCCGAGAACCGCACAGATGCCGAACCAGGCGGCGACCCCGATGCCGATCCCACGGCCGAAGGTCAACTGTTCGAGAAGCGGCGGACCCCAGTTCACCAGCGGCTTGCGCAGGTTGAAGTTGTCGATGCCGAGGATCAGCAGCATCGGGCCGAGGCCGGACAGCACGCCGGTGCAGAGGCCGGCGAACACGTCGCGGGCACCCGGATCCGGCGTCTCGACACCTTCGAGGACGACACGCTTCGAGACCACGTAGCCGAACAACAGCGGGATCCAGACCAGCGCCATGTATCCGAGGCTGAGCCTGCCCTCGATGATCGTGCGCCGGTCGAGGCCCACCGGCATGCCGATGAGCGAGACCAGGGCGATGGCCATGGCGCACAGTCCGCCCCACTTGCCGATCCGTCGCCAGTCCTGGTCGAGCAGCGCCGGAGCCGCTGAGGATGTCGAGGAGGGAGCGCTCATCGTTGTACTCATGCCCGCTCCTCCGCCGAGAGCCGCTCGCCGAACAGGCCGCTCGGCTTGAACAGGAGCACGAGGACGAGGACGGTGAAGGCCACCACGTCCTTGAGTTGCGAGACACCGGGGACGCCGAGGGGCTCGAGGATCACCAGCGGGGCGACCGACTCGGCCGAACCGAGGGCGACGCCGCCTGCCATCGCACCGCCGAGGTTGCCGATGCCGCCGATGACTGCCGCGGTGAAGGCCTTGATGCCGGGCAGGAAGCCCGTCATGTGGGTGACGCTGCGGAAGAGCAGGCCCCAGAGGATGCCGGCCACGCCGGCCATCGCACCGCCGACCGCGAACGTCGTGACGATGGTGCGGTTGACATTGATCCCCATGAGGGCGGCGATTTCCTTGTCCTCGGCGACGGCCCGCATCGCCTTGCCGGTCTTCGTGCGCTCCACGAGGTACCAGAGTCCCAGCATCGAGACGGTGGCCACGACCAGGACCAGGAGCTTGGTGCCGGCGATCTCGAAGGTCAGGATCGAACGCTGCTTGGCGAGCCATTCCGGGAGCCGGGGGTAGGGCTTGGAGGCCGGACCGAAGAGGCCCATCACGGCGTTCTGGATGAAGAACGAGACGCCGATCGAGGTGATGAGCGGAATGAGCCGGGGCGAGTTGCGGAGCGGCCGGTAGGCGACCCGCTCCATCAGGACGGCCATGAGGGTCGAGATGCCGATCGCCATGATGATGATGAGCACGAGGCAGAGCAGGAAGTTGCTCTCCCAGAGGCCGCTGGCGTTGAACTTCTCCGAGGCGATGAAGCCGGTCATGGCACCGGCCATGAACACCTCGCCATGGGCGAAGTTGATGAAGCCCAGTACGCCGTAAACCATCGAGTAGCCGAGGGCGATGAGCCCGTACATCGCACCCTGAGAAAGGCCCGACATGAGCAGGCCCTTGAACTGGTCAGCGCTGAGGCCCATGGCATCGGGGTTGCGCCATCTGGTGAACGGGTTGTCCGGGGCGAACTGCTGTGCCAGGAACGCAAGGACCCCGATGACGATCAGCCC
>JAKURX010000119.1 GCA_022451505.1 Acidimicrobiales bacterium
CGGCTACCAGTGGAGGTGGCTTACCGGGATCACCGACACGAACTACGAACTATCTGGGTTGGAGAATGGTTGGACCTACACCTTCCAGGTCAAGGCCGAGAACAGCCTCGGGCCGGGCTGGTACACCTTGCCCGAGACCTCCCTCCTGCCTACCCCCGAGACGGCAACCTTCGAGGTTCCAGGACAGCCCACTGAAGTCACAGTGGCGGCCGGTGACGGGCAGGTCACCCTCACATGGGACCCGCCTGCCACTGGTGCCGATCCGTCTGTCACCTACGCCATCGTGCACTACGACCCGGCCGGGGAACCACCATCGAACACGACGCTGTCACGGCCCGCCGGGTCCCTGCCGGCTTCTACCGTCGGTGGCCCCCGGACCGTTCCGACCATCGTTGGAGGCACGAGAGCCTCAGTGGTTGATCACCCCTACATCGTGCCGCTGCTCTCCGCAGGTACAAGCGACGCGACGGAGGCCAGATTCTGCGCCGGAACTCTGATCAGCCCCCGATGGGTGGTCACTGCCGCCCACTGCGTCGACGACCGCACCGTCGACGCAGTCCAAATCGCAGCCGGTATCGACGACCTGGGAGCTCTTGTTGCAGCCGACCGGATCGACATAGCGGCTATTCATCTCCACGAGGAGTACGTGTCGAACCCTCTTGTCCACGACATTGCACTCCTCGAGCTCGGGGCCGACATCACCGCGCCGGAGGCACGCTGGATTCCCTGGCAGACCGGCAGCTCGCTGCCCCTGACGGGAACCGAGGTGACGAGCGCCGGATGGGGGGCCAGCCTCATCGACGGATCCAACCGGGAATCCGAGCTGCGCGAGGCCCCAGGTTTGACCGCGGGAAGCCCCGGTGAGGACCGCTGCGGGCTGTGGAACACCTTTGAGTCCGACTACTGGTTCTGCGTTGGAGGCGAACCCGACGTCGGATCTTGCACCGGGGACGGCGGAGGCCCGGTGGTCGCCGAGCTGGGCATGACCCGGCTCATCGGTGTGATCGCCTACGGCCGCTCCCCTCGCCCGTCCGATGGCGGGAAGTGCGGTGACACTGTTCTGCCCAGTGTGGCTACCCGGGTCAGCACCTACAGCGCCTGGATCACCGCCCTGGTGGGGCAGCCCTGGCGTGAGGTGGCGGGTGTCACCGGGGGTGGACACACGATCACCGGGTTAGCCAACGAACGTCAATACCGGTTCTACCTCAGCGCAGTCGACGCGCTGGGGCGAAGTTCAGCCCCGGTGGTCATCACGGCCACGCCACGGGCCTGAACTGGACCTGCCGGCGTGTTCCCGGAACCGCCTACCCAGGCTGGAGGCCGGAGCGGGTTAGGGCCACCCGGTCGCCGGGCAGTCGGATTAGCGGCACTCTTAACCTTGGTCACCGCATGTGCCTTAGTGCCAGGCGGTGGTTCTGCCACGGCCGGTTCCCAACCCGGCCCGGCTCCGCTCTCAGGCCAGTCGGTGATGGCCACCCAGCTTGAGGCGGCGACCATTCCGCTCGACCCGGCGGTTCGGCACGGCAGGCTCGACAACGGCCTCTCCTACTACCTGCTCCAGAACGGCTCGCCGGGGGGGAACCTGGAGTTGAGCCTTGTCGTCGGGGTGGGGTCGCTCGAACAACGTGCCCTCGGTGACGGCGTCGCCCACTTCCTAGAACACATGCTCTTCAACGGCACCGAGGTCTTCCCGGGCAACGAACTGGGTCGGGTACTCCAGCGCCTCGGAGTGGAGCTCGGTCCGGACCTCAACGCCTACACGACCTGTGAGTCAACCGTCTACCAACTTCGCGTCAAGACCAATGATGCTGACGCGGTTGAGGTGGCATTCGATGTCCTTGATCAGTGGGCCAGCGCTGTCACCCTCGAACCCACAGCCGTCGAGGCTGAACGGGGAGTGGTGCTCGACGAGTACCGGTCGAAGGAATCGGTCGAAGGGATTATCACCGATCACTTCGACCGGGTATACACGAAGGGATCGGTCTACGCGGGGTGTGACCCGATCGGAACCCGCGAGGCGATCCAAACCGTTGGCGTCCCGGCACTCCGGGACTTCTACGACCACTGGTACCGCCCCGATTTGATGGCCGTGGTGGCTGTCGGCGACCAACCGGTCGACCTTCTGGAGGAGATGGTGGTGTCCCGCTTCGCCGACAATCAGGCCCGGTCCTCCCACCCTGTTCCGGTTCGACGGTGGGCCGAGCCGCTCACCCGGATCGTCGTCGAATCGATCACCCACCAGGATGTCTCCAGCCCGTTCGTATCCGTCGACTACAGCCTCCCTCCACGTCGACGCGGTACCGGGGCTGGTGAAAAGGCTTTCCTGCTCGACTCGTTCATCGCCGACCTCCTCCAGGAACACCTCGACGCTCAGGTTGGGACAGGGCGGCTCCCGATCATCCGGCCGTACTCCACGACCTTCAACCACACCTCGGTTCACCCCTTCCTGGGTTTTAACTTCGTCGCTGAAGACCCGCCGCGTGCCCTGGAGATTTTCTTGTCCGAGTTGCGTGGTTTGGCCCACCACGGCTTCCGATCCGTCGTGGTCGAGCGATTACGTAAGGACTACGTCCGGCATTTGGATCAGCAGTCGGTGGAGCTCGCCACCCTCCAGGACCACGAGCGGGTAGGGGTGCTCATCGAGCACATTCTCTTCGGGTGGTCGGCCGAGGCGCCAGCGGCACGGATCGAACGGCTCCAATCGATCATCAGTACCTTCACCGCCGATGTAGTGAACGGTCGGTTCGCCGAAGTGCTGGAGGCCTCAGCGCCTCTGGTCATAGTGGTCGGCAATGACCCTACGACCCAACCGACCACTGGCGACCTCGAAGCAGCTGTAAGCCGTTCCAGGGAAGGTGAGGCCGTCACCCCGGGGGAGGCTTTCGCCGAAAGCCTCAGCGCGCTGTTGGCAGAACCCTGGGCCCCAGTGCGACCCGAGGCGGTCAATGAGGTTCGACCCCACGGTGCCGTCGAATGGGTCTTTGCTAACGGAACCCGGGTGCTGTTCGCTCCCTCCCAGATCGCGTCGGGGCAGGTGAATCTGTGGGCCGAATCGCAGGGCGGACACAGTCTGCTCGCCCCGGGCGACTCGGCTCTAGTCGATGCGGTCACAGTGGCCGTTGATGGAAGTGGTGTAGCCGCCTTCGACGGTGTGGAGGTCGGGGGATTTGAGGACACCGAAGGCATCTTTCTGACCAGCTACATCGACCACACCACCGAGGGGTTTATGGGTTGGTCGCGCGCTGACTCCCTCGAGTCGCTGTTTTCGCTCCTGTACATGACGATTACCGACCCGAGGGTGGATGGGCCAGCGTTAGCTGAGGCGGTGGAGTATCTACACACCCTTGAACAGCTACCGCAAAGAGATGCCGATACTGCCTCTCTAGCGGCCGCCTGGCAGGCTCGGTTCGGCGAAGCCCCACACCTCCAAATGGTTCCCACTGCCGACCAGGTGGCCGGCTTCACTGCTGCTGCGGCCCTTTCGATGTTCGAAGAGCGACTCGGAAAGGTCGACGATCTGGTCGTAGCCGTCGTGGGCGACGTCGAGGTCGGGACAGTCGAGGACCTAGCCCGGCGGTACGTCGGCACCCTGGCCCCCGGCCCCCCTGACCGGTGGGTCGACCACTGGCCGGATCCGCCACTCGGTGTCACATCGGTAACGGTTAATGCCGGGGTTGGCAGCGCCGAGGCGGGGTTTGACCTCTGGTTCATACGCCCCCTGGTGGCCGACGAGGAATTACGAGCTGCCGCCCTGGTGCTGGAGACCGTGCTCCGCGGGCGACTATCCGATGGATTGCGGGAAGAGATGGGACTGTCCTACCGGCCGGGAGATGTAGCGATCCAGATCCGCGAGGAGCCGGATGCACTGGTCGAGGTCAGCGTGAGGGTAAGTGGTGATCCAACGAGGATCGACCAACTGCACGAGAGGACGATCACTGAGATCGATGACCTGGCGTCTAACGGCCCAACCCGCGACGAGGTCTACCGAGCCCGTGAGGCAGTGCTAGCCGACCTTGACTTTGTCACCAATCGCGACCTGTTAGAACGCCTGATTGCCTGGGGTCGATCGAATGGAGGCGACCGGGCCACCCTCGCCGAGCGGTATGACCAAGTGGTTGAACTAACCGACCCGGCGCTTAGCGAGGCGGCGGCGGCCCTCCTCGACCCGGACCACCGCATTGAGGTGTTCCGCCGCCCTTCCGGATAATCGCGTAGTGGCGCGCCGACGGACAGTGTCGGCGACTCGTCATCGGCCCCAACGTCTGGAATACTTCCCTCCATGCACACCCGCAGGTCTGTTCTCGCGCTCGTATTGGTACTCGCACTAGTGGGCGCGGGCTGTGGGCTCTTCGAGAGCAACGACGACGAGTTCGAGACCCTTCGGGCAGAACTCGTGCAGTTGAGGGAAGACGTCCTGGACCTGGAGACTGAGGTCTCCTTGCTGGCTGTCTCTCCGCCGACCACCGCCGCCCGGGTGGTGACTACCACGACCCGACCGAAGGCATCGTCGTCGTCCTCGTCGTCCTCGTCGTCCTCGTCGTCGGTATCGGTAACTACGACCACGACCAAGGCATTGGAGTCGAGCGCGCCCGCAGGGTTGGTCCCCGCTGAGGTTGAAGTGGAGTTGCTCCTGCCCGCCGGTTCCGGATGGGGGCC
>JAKURX010000012.1 GCA_022451505.1 Acidimicrobiales bacterium
GGCGGTGGCCGGACTGACCACGCCGTCCATGGCCGATGCCATCAGGGGCAACTCGAAGCGGTAAGCGTCGATCTGCCAGCTGATGTCGACGTCCTCGGGGTCCCGGGTGCGCCGGCTGGGGACAATGGCGATGTCGTCGAATCCGTAGGCGCGTCGTCCGCTCTTGCCCAGCCCGATCTCGATCTCGGCCATGGTCACTCCCCGCCGACTGAAGCCGGCTCCGTCCAGTCGGGTCTCAGCGGTGCCCCCGGAAAGGGTCGATTCTAGCCACGCGTGTCAAATCATCGCGGCGGGTCTGACCTGTGGTTTCGGGGTCCAAAGGGGAGCCACCCGAGGAGGAGGTCCAGGGTTTCGGTCGCGGTCAGGCCAGCTCGTCGAGAAGGTCAGCCAGGCGTTCCACATGGGCTGCCGTGGTCCACGTGCCACCTACGGCGACCCGCAGTACGTAGCGGTCGCTGAGGAGAGTGT
The DNA here is from genome assembly GCA_022451505.1 of Acidimicrobiales bacterium. Classification (GTDB taxonomy): domain Bacteria; phylum Actinomycetota; class Acidimicrobiia; order Acidimicrobiales; family MedAcidi-G1; genus UBA9410. Next base: position 469 of record JAKURX010000012.1, read on the forward strand.
GGGTGAGGAAGGCCTCACCAGTGGCGTTCATGGCTTCTAGGAGGCGCTTGGAGGCCTCGTCACCGTCCACGTGGCGGAAGCACACCAGGCCGAGGGAGGGAGGGGCGGCGTGCACAAGGCCCGGGTGGGCCGCCACCCGGTCAGCCAGCATCCCTGCGGCAGCCACGTGGGCCCGGATGTGGGCCCGGAGGCCTTCCACCCCGTAGGACCGCATCACGAACCAGAGCTTCAAGGCCCGGAACCGGCGCCCCAACGGGATCTGCCAGTCCCGGTAGTCGATGACCTGGCCCGATTCGCTGGCCTCGTTGCGTAGGTACTCGGGGACGATGGACAGGGCGCTGACCAGCGGCGCGGCATCGGCTACGTAGAAGGCGGAGCAGTCGAAGTTGGTGAGTAGCCACTTGTGTGGGTTGAAAAGGTAGCTGTCGACGCGGTCCAGCCCGTCTAGGAGGTGGCGGTGTTCTGGGCAAACAGTGGCTGAGCCGGCCCAGGCGGCATCCACGTGGACCCATGCCCCCACCTCGGCGGCCACCTCGGCGATTCGGGGCACCGGATCCACCGCGCCCGACGAGGTGGTGCCCACGGTGGCCACCACTAGGCAGGGGACCAGGCCGTCGGCCACATCGGTAGCCACCAGGGCGGCCAGGGCCTCGGCGTCCATGGCGTAGGTGTCGTCGACCGGCACGGCCCGCAGCTGGTCGCGGGCGAAGCCGGCCACCAGAACGTCCTTCTCTATCGAGGAGTGGGCCTGGGCCGAGGTATAGACCCGCAGGTCAGGAAGGACAGCGGCACCACCACTGCGGTCTCGAGCGGCCACCACCGCGCACAACGAGGCCGACGAAGCCGTGTCCTGAATGACGCCACCGCCCGGTCCGTCGGACCGGAACCGGTCGGGTAGTCCACAGGCCTCGGCCAGCCAGTCCAGGACATGGGTCTCCAGCTCGGTGCAGGCCGGGCTGGTCGACCAGAGCATCCCATTCGCGCCCAGGCCAGCCGACAAGAGCTCTCCGAGCACGGCAGGGGGCGAGGAGTTGGCCGGGAAGAAGCCGTAGAACCCCGGGTGCTGCCACTGGGTGATCGCCGGGGCGATGAGGCGGTCCACATCATCTAACAGTGCCGTGTACGGCTCCCCCTCCAGCGGGGGTGACGCCGGCAACGAGGCCCGGACGTCGCCCGGAGCCACCGGAGGGACGATAGGCCGATCACCGATGTCGGCCAGGAAGTCTGCGATCCAGTCCACGGTGGCCCGACCGGCAACCCGGAATGCCTCCGGGGTCATGTGGTCCGGTCCGGTCGGTGGTTCAGGCATCGTCGGCACGGTAGCCACCGTGGTGTTCGGTGTCGTCCTCGGCACCCAGCCCCAGGGCCAGCAATTGGCGCAGCATGGCCGCTGTGGCCCCCCACACGGTGTCGCCCTCCAGTTCGAAGAACGTGATGGACCATGGCCCCTCGGCCCTCGGCCAGATCTCCTCCCGATAGACCTCATCACGTACCAACTCCGACAGGGCCACTATGCGCACCGCCTCTACTTCGTCGGGATTGGGTTCCAGCTCGGGGGACCCGCCGAGCACGGCCACGAACGGCTGGATAAGGCTCCCGCTTCCCACGGTCACGACGGGGTCCAGCCGCCCCAGGAGGCGGGGTAACGACGGGTCCAGGCCGATCTCCTCCTTGGCCTCCCGGAGGGCTGTGGTCCACAGGTCAGCGTCGTCCGGATCGTGGCGACCGCCGGGGAAACTCACCTCGTGAGTGTGGGAGGCGAGCCGCGGCGACCGCCGGGTCAGGACCACGTGCGGTCCGGCCCCCTCCGGGTCATCGAACAGGGCCACCAGCACGCCGGCCTCCCACTCCCTCCCGGTGGGGGTTCCCCGAATGCCGGTCGGCCGCCGGCCGTCAAATACCTCCTGCAGGCCGTCCAGGCTTAGGGTGCGGTCGTCTAGGCCGGCCCACGGTGGTGGCGCCCCGAGCCTCCACCCTTCGGGTCGGGGGATCTCCTGTGGACCTCCCCGGCCTGGCGGAGGGCCGGGGGGCCGTGCCGCTGTCACCCGGAGGACAGGTCGGCCAGAAGACGCTCCAGACCCCCATCCCGGAGCCCCTCGGCTACCTCCAGGGGGATGGTCTTACCGCGCTCCCATCCGTCCCACAGGACGACCAGCGGGGCGACCCGGTCGGCGTGCGGACCGTCGGCTGCCCCAGCCAGGACCTCGGGCATACGGCCCGTCTTGAGGTTGGCCAGCATTCGGCCGACCAACGTCTCGCCCCGAACCCACTCGTCGAACTGGCTGGCCAGCTTCACCGGGTCGGGGGCGGGGCGTTCGTCCATCACATCGCCACCGTACCGGTCGCCTCCCACCCAGCCTGCGGTGGGAAGGCGGGCCCAAAACACCGAAAGCCGGGCCTAAAGGCCCGGCTTTCGGCAACGATCCGCGGGGATCGCTACATCATGCCGCCCATGCCGCCCATCGGGTCCATGCCGCCGGCCGGCATGGCCGGCTCGGGCTCGGGCTTGTCGGCGACCAGGGCCTCGGTGGTCAGCAGCAGGGCTGCGATGGACGCTGCGTTCTGCAGTGCTGCACGGGTCACCTTGGCGGGATCAATGACACCGGCGTCGACCAGGTCTTCCAGCTCACCGGTCATGGCATTGAGGCCGGTCGTCCCTGAGGCCGCCTCGACCTCGCGGACCATGACCGCGCCCTCGAGGCCGGCGTTGTCGGCGATGAGCCGGGTCGGGGCCTCCAGGGCGGCGTAGACGATGCGGGCTCCGGTCGCCTGGTCTCCGTCCAGGCCGTCAGCCACCTCGGACACCGCGGCGCGCGACCGGAGCAGGGCGGTGCCACCGCCGGCCACAACGCCCTCCTCGATGGCGGCCCGGGTCGCTGAGAGGGCGTCCTCGATGCGGTGCTTTTTCTCCTTGAGCTCCACCTCGGTGGCCGCTCCCACCTGGACGACGGCCACGCCGCCGGCCAGTTTGGCCAGGCGCTCCTGGAGCTTTTCGCGATCCCAGTCGGAGTCGGTCTCGTCGATCTCTCGCTTGATCTGGGAGATGCGGCCCTCGACGTCAGTCGACTCGCCGGCACCGTCCACGATGGTGGTCTCGTCCTTGGTGACCACGACCTTGCGGGCCGTGCCCATCATGTCGAGGCCCACGCCGTCCAGCTTGAGGCCGACCTCTTCGGCGATGACCTGGCCGCCGGTGAGGGTGGCCATGTCTTGGAGCATCGCCTTGCGGCGCTCGCCGAATCCCGGAGCCTTGACAGCCACCGAGTTAAACGTGCCCCGGATCTTGTTCACCACCAGGGTGGCCAGGGCCTCGCCCTCGACGTCCTCGGAGATGATCAGCAGCGGTCGACCCGACTGCATGACCTTCTCCAGGACCGGGAGCATGTCCTGGACGGAGCTGATCTTGCCCTGGTTCAACAGGATGTACGGCTCGTCGAGGACCGCCTCCTGTCGCTCCGGGTCGGAGACGAAGTAGGGCGACAGGTAGCCCTTGTCGAACTGCATGCCTTCGACGAACTCGAGGTCCATGCCGAAGGTGTTGGATTCCTCCACGGTCACCACGCCGTCCTTGCCCACCTTGTCGATGGCGTCGGCTATGACCTGGCCGATCGCGGCGTCGGCGGCCGAGATGGCTGCAACGTTGGCGATCTGTTCCTTGGAGTCGTCCACCTGGACCGACTGGTCGGCGATGGAGTCGACGGCGGCCGAGACGGGGGCCTCGATGCCCTTCTTTAGGCCCATCGGGTTGGCACCGGCTGCCACGTTGCGCAGGCCCTCGCGGACCAGTGCCTGGGCCAGCACGGTCGCGGTGGTGGTGCCGTCACCCGCGATGTCGTTGGTCTTGGTCGCCACCTCCTTGACGAGCTGGGCGCCCATGTTCTCGAAGCTGTCCTCCAGCTCGATCTCACGGGCGATGGACACGCCGTCGTTTGTGATGGTGGGGGCGCCGAACTTCTTGTCGAGGACCACGTTGCGGCCCTTGGGGCCGAGTGTGACCTTGACGGCGTCTGCCAGCTTGTTGACGCCGGCCTCGAGGCCCCGCCGGGCCTCCTCGTCGAACTTCAGGATCTTCGCCATGGCGCGACTACTTGACGATCGCGAGGACGTCGCGGGCGTTGAGGATCAGAAGGTCCTCGCCCTCGACGGTGATCTCGGTGCCGCCGTACTTGGAGTAGACGACGGTGTCGCCCTCGGCGACGTCCATCGGCACAAGGTCACCGGTCTGGTCGGAGCGACGGCCTGGGCCGACGGCCAGGACGTCGCCCTGCTGGGGCTTCTCCTGGGCCGTGTCCGGGATTACCAGGCCGCTGGCCGTGGTCGACTCGGAGTCGCTGGGGCGGACCACGATGCGGTCCTCGAGGGGTTGAAGGTTCATCGAACGCTTCCCTTTCGGCGATGGCACCGGGCCGTCCGGCCCCGGATGCCTGTTGGCAGTCTCATTGGACGAGTGCTAACGATAGGGGTACCGCCCGCCCGGGCCAACGTGAACGGCCCCGGTTTTCGTTCTATGTAACCGGCGGGGCCGCCGATCAGGACAGCAGCGGCAAGCCCTGGTTGGGGTCGGCCCCGGTGTCCAAGGGACTGGGCCCGTCGGACCGGAACCGCCACCAGCCGGCAGCGGCCACCATGGCTGCGTTGTCGGTGCACATCGACCGGGACGGCAGAAAGGCCCGTACGCCAGTCCCGGTACACATGTCCAGGAACCGCTCCCGGAGGAGGGAGTTGGCCGCCACCCCACCTCCCAGGCAGGCCCCCCTCGCCCCAGTGGCCTCCACGGCCCACCGGGCCTTGGTCACCAGGGCATCAACCACCGCCTCCTGGAATGAGGCTGCCACGTCGGCCGTCGGGGAGTCGGGGTCGTGGCGGACGTGGTTTACCACGGCGGTCTTCAGGCCGCTGAACGAGAAGGCGTAGCGCCGGTCGTCGGGCAGTGTGTCCGGGTTCTCCTGGACCATGGACCGCGGATAGTCGAAGGCTGAGCCGTCTCCCTCGGCGGCTAGGGCGTCGATCGCCGGACCACCCGGGTAGCCCAGGCCCAGGTATCGGGCCACCTTGTCGAATGCCTCGCCTGCGGCGTCGTCCAGTGTGGAACCCAGGAGCCGGTACCGACCGTGGTCCTCCATCAGCACCAGCATGGTGTGCCCGCCGGAGACCAGCAGCACGACCAGCGGGAGTTCCAGGTCGGGCTCTTCCAGGAACGAGGCGTACAGGTGAGCCTCCAGGTGGTTCACCGACACGAACGGCACCCCCCACACCAGCGACAGGGCCTTGGCGGCACTCACCCCAACCAGCAGCGAACCGACCAGCCCCGGCCCAGTGGTGGCGGCCACCACTTCCACGTCGGGACCCTCCACCCCCGCGATGGCCAGCGCCTCGGCCAACACCGGCACCAGTTCCTGGACGTGAGCCCGCCCGGCGATCTCGGGGACCACGCCCCCGAACCGAGCGTGCTGTTCGACCTGGCTGGACACCACCGAAGACCGGACTACGGCGGCCCGCTCCACGACGGCCACTGCCGTCTCGTCACATGACGTCTCGATGCCCAGGACGACGTCACCCATCGGTCGAATTTCTCCCGGCCCGGTCGATCGCCCCGTCCACCCGGTTCAAGAAGGCCGGGTCGGCGATGTCGTGGGCCCACATCACCAGAGCGTCCTCCGGGCCCCCAACCACCGAGTCGGCGTAGTACCCCTTTCGAATCCCCGCCGGAGCGAACCCGAACCGCTGGTACAGCCCGATGGCCGGCTCGTTGGACACCCGGACCTCTAGCGTCAGGGCGGACAGACCCCGGACGAGGGCGTCCCGGAACAGGGCGGCCAGCAGGACGGTGCCGATCCCCGACCGCTGCCGGTCAGAGTCCACGGTCACCGAGATGACGTGCCCCTCGTCGACCACGACCAGTAGGGCGGCGTGGCCGACCATCTGACCGTCCACCTCGGCCACCAGGTTGGTGCGGGTCGTCGGGTCGGCCAGTTGGCTGCGCAGGAATCCAGACGACCAGGTGTTCAGATGGACCCGGGCATCCAGAGCCAGCACGGCGTCAACGTCGCTGTCGACCAGCGGTCGTAGGTCCACGGGGACGCGGGACGGAGCCACGGCGGTCACGCCCCGCCCTCGCGAGTCGCCCAGTTGATCTGGACGTCCGGCTGGCGCAGGTATGTCGGCTCCAGCTCCCAGGGCTGCACGAACTCCTCCCGCATGGCCCGAGCATGGGCCAACTGCACGAGGGACCGGGCACTGGGATTGGCCAGGCCCTGCTCGGCCATCTCCATGGCCCGCAGCCCAGTGAACCGTTCGGCGTAGCGCAGGGCGCCATCGCCCAGCAGCAGGGTCGGCTCGTCGAGAGCCTCCAACTCGGCCGAAAGCTCGTCCGGCGTGCCCACGTCGGCCTCTCGAACCCGCTGAATGCCACCGGGAACCCTGCGGAACAGGGCGGTAAACAGCTCGCCTCGCCGGGCATCGAGGGCCGGCACGATGAGGCGCGTCGTCCAACGGGCCGGGAAGGCCATCAGGTCGAGGCTGGGCACCGGGATCATGGGCACTCCTAGGGCGTAGGCCAGAGCTACCGCCGTGGCGATGCCCACCCGCAACCCGGTGAACAGCCCCGGTCCGACGTCCACGGCCACCGCCCCGACCTCAGACAACTCGATCCCGGCCTGGCGGCAGACGAACTCGATCTGGGGGGCCAGGGCCTCAGCGTGGCGGCGGCCCCGCCCGGAATGGGCCGAGGCCAGCACTCCCTCGTGACCACCCACGGCGCACCCCACCTGGGCACCGGCGCTCTCGATCCCGAGGATCAGCACGGTCCACCCCCCGCCCCCAGCCCCTGCAGGGGAACTTCGCGGTCGGCCCACTCCGGGCCCGAGGTCCGAAACTCCAGAAGGCGATCGTCCGGTCCGTCGCCCAACCGGAGGCGGACCTCCAGGTAGCCCCCCGGCAGTGCGGCGGCGATGGCGTCCCCCCACTCCACGAGGGTCACCGCCCGGTCATCAACCAGCTCGGGCAGGCCGAGGTCGCGTACCTCCTCGATGCGGGCCAGGCGGTAGACGTCCAGGTGGTGGACGGTCAGGTTGTCGCCCTCGTAGCGATTGGCCAAGGTGAAGGTGGGCGACGTGATGGGGGCCGTCACGCCCAGCGCCCGGCCCAGTCCCTGAGTGAAGGCCGTCTTGCCGGCACCCAGGTCGCCACACAGCACGATCAGGTCACCGGCCCGAACCAGGGCGGCCAGCCGGGCGGCCACGGTCTGGGTCTCGTCAGCCGACGCCGTGGGAACGATGGCCACCGCCTGGCCGTGGGTCACCGGTCCCCCATAAGGACCTTGGCCCGGACCAGGTCGGCTCGCATCCGGGCCAGGACGTCCGCACCGCCCCGCAGGGCGGCCGCCGGATGGAAGGTAGGAACCAGATGGCGTTCCGGGTCGCCGAAGCGGTAACTGCGACCCCGCAGCTTCGTAATGCCTACATCGGTCTCTAGGAGGAGCTTTGACGAGAAGTTGCCCAGGGTCACGATGACCGCCGGGTCGACGAGCGCCACCTGCTGCTCCAGGTAGGGGCGGCAGGCGGCGATCTCGTCCGGTCGCGGGTCCCGGTTCTCGGGCGGGCGGCACTTCACCACATTTGTGATGTAGCAGTCGGTCCGGTCGATGCCCAGCTCCTCGGCCAGCAGGCGGTCCAGCAACTGGCCCGACCGACCCACGAAGGGCACCCCCTGCTCGTCCTCCCGGGCTCCCGGACCCTCGCCCACGAACATCAGGTCCGCCGCGGACGAGCCGGCCCCAAACACCACGGTCGTCCGGCCGACGGCCAGGCCACAGGACGTGCAGGTGGAAGCCTCTTCGGCGAGGACTTCGAGGGCGGTTGCCACCCCGGCAGGTTACCGACGAGCCCCCGTTCCGACGGCCGGGATAGGCCCGTCGGCTTTGTCAGCAGGCGATGAGGGCCACCCGTTCCACAGCGGCCACTGCCAGGACCCGCAGGGCGTTAATCGGGAACCTCACGGTCGAGGACGTTAGTGAGAGGCTCTCGGTGGCCCGACGGCTGCCAACGCCTCCAGTCGATCGTCGTAGTCGGCCACCACCGTACGTACGTCGAAACGCCGGATGTCCTCGTCCAGTCCGGCCACCCGCTCCCGCCAGCCGTCCAGGTCGGCCAGCACCTCGCGCAGCCGGGCGGTGAGCCCACCGTCGGGGTACAGGGCCACCCCGGCCCGGTCCCCCACCAGCTCCGGATAGCTCAGGCGGTCGGGCAGGACCGGTACACAACCGGCGGCCAGGGCTTCCACCACGGCGATACCGAAGAACTCGTGGTGGGCGGCGCTCACCACAACGTCACAGCGCCCCAGGAGGTCCACGTAGTCCGGACGGTCCAGGAAGCCGAACTGCACCACCCGGTCGCCCAGGTGATCCTGGGCCTCGGTGAACTCCCGGGGGTCCACCCGCTCGTTTTCCCCGGCCACGGCCACAGCGAAGGGCACCCCCTCTTCGGCCAGCCGACCCAGGGAGTTAAAGACTGCTGTGGGGTTCTTGTCGTGGTCCCACCGCTGGTTCCACAACACGAGGGGAACCCCGGACGCGTCGACACCGACCGTCCGCCGCGGCACATCGGCCAGTTCCACGCCGACCGGCACGACGTAGCACGACCCGGCCACGCCGGGGAGGAAGGCAGCGTGGGTCAGGTCGGGTGCCCGGTCCAGCAGAGCCGGGAGGGCTGCCAGCAGGCCGTCGCGCTGGAAGGCGGAGTTGAACCACACCTGGTCGGCGGCGGCCATGCCGCGCCAGTTCACGAGGGGGAACTCGTCGTCAGCCCGCTGGTTGGGACTCAGGGGATGGAGCAACTGGTTTTCGTGGAGGTACAGCACGACCGGGGGGTCGCCGAGGAACCGCCGGGTTAGCCCCAGCCAGCCGGCTAGATCGACCATGCCCGACACCAGCACCACGTCCGGCACCCCGTGGACGGCCACCGCCTCCCGGGTGGCCTCAGCCAGGGTCAACGCGGCGCCCCGCATCCGCCAACGCCAGAACGTTCCCGGGTGGGACACGAGGACCACCTCGTGGCGGCTGTGCCGGACCAAGCTGTTGGCCCACGCGCCGTGAGAGCCGCCGTGGAATGGCTCGACCAGTAGGACCCGGGCCACGGCAAACCAGCCCGCTACAGGTAACGCCGGGGAGGTCGGGCGCTCAGCGAGCAGAGGACCTCCCACGGGATGAGCCCGATGGCCTCGCCGACCTCGGCGGCACCAATCATCTCGTCGCCCTGCGCGCCGAGCAGGATTACCTCGTCGCCCAGGGCCACGGTGTCGTCGACCTCCACCATCAGGGCGTCCATCGACACGACGCCTCGGAGCGGCCGTCGGTGACCCCCGACCAGTGCCTCACCAACCAGACCCCAGCGGCGTGGGAGGCCGTCGGCGTAGCCCATTGGCACGGTTGCTAGCCGCGTCTCGTCCCCGCTTACCCATTGGTGTCCGTAGCCCACGCCCTCCCCAGCGTCCACCGTCTGCAGGTGGGTCACCTGGCTGCGGATGGCCATGGCCTGGCGCAGCCCGAGCGGGGCGCAGTGGAGGCGGACCTCCGTGGAGGGCTCCACCCCATAGACGCCGATGCCGACCCGCACCAGGTCTCGTCGGGTGTCCGGACGGCTGACCGTGGCCGCTGTGTTAGCCATGTGCACGATCGCCGGTCGGATCCCAGCCGACGCTAGGTCGTCCAGGGCGAGGTCGAAGCGCCGAACCTGCCGATCGGTGAACGGGTCGTTGGGGACGTCGGCCACCGAGCAGTGGGTGAACACCCCTTCCAGGCCGAGGCCCAGGTCCTGGACCAGCCGGGCGGTGGTCAACGCCTCGGCGGGTCGGACCCCCACCCGGTGCATGCCAGTGTCGACCTTGAGGTGGACCGGTGCCCCGGGAGCGGCCACCGCGGCGAAGGCCCCGATCCCAGCCTTCGTGTAGACGGTGGGTCGAACCCCGCCCAGCATCGCCACCTCGGCCATCTCATCCGGTCGTGGCTCAGACAGCAACAGGATCGGGACGTCGAGCCCGTCGCCCCGCAGGGCGGCTGCCTCTTCCACCAGGGCTACAGCCAGCCAGGTGGCACCAGCCCCGAGGGCCGCCTGGGCCACCGGCAGGGCACCATGGCCGTAGCCGTCGGCCTTGACCACCGCGCACACCTCGGCCGGGGCCACCAGGTCGCGGAAGGCAGCCACGTTGTAGGCCACCGCCTCAAGGTCCACCGTGACCCAGGTAGGGCGCATCAGGCCACCGTCCGTCCGGAACCGTCCACGCCCAAGGCCACCAGAACGTCGACCAGCCTCGCCGATAGGTCCCCGGCCACTACCCCGGTGGCCGGCAGGCCGTCCAGGAGGCGCCCGTGGACGTGGGCAGCCGCGGCAGCGGCCTCCAGGGCACCGGCCCCCCGGGCCAGAAACGCTCCCAGGATGCCAGCCAGCACGTCACCGGATCCTGCGGTGGCCAGGCGGCGGTCACCCGCTGCGGCCAGCAGGACCCGTCCGTCCGGGTGGGCCACCACGGTGGTCGGGCCCTTGAGCAGAACCACCGAACCCATCCGTCCGGCCAGGCTGCGGACGGCCCCTATCCGGTCGGAGCCCGGAGATTGCTCGGCCAGGCGTTCGAACTCACCGTCGTGCGGCGTGAGGACGGCCTGCGGGCCGGGTCGGATCGTCGTGCCGACTAGGGCGGTCAGGGCATCGCCGTCCACGACCAGCGGGCGGTCCGCCCCGTCCACCAGGCGACGGATCCCCTCCGCCACCTCTTCAGAGGTCCCCAGCCCGGGACCCACCACCAGGGCGGCAAAGCGCTCTAGGTCCGCATGGTCCGGGCCCGGAACGCTGTCGACCAGGTAGCGAACCACCTCCATGGGGGCCTCAGCCTCACCCCACCCCAGGGTCGACAGGCGCACGTATCCGGCGCCCGCCCGTTGGGCTGCCCCGGCGGCTAGTGCGGCCGCCCCCTCCATTCCCACTGACCCCGCCACGACCCAGCAGGCGTTCGCCCACTTGTGGGTGTCGTCCGGCCGGGCGGGCACTAGACGGGCTATGTCGTCATCGTCTACCAGGTGAGTCCGGGCCAACGAGGTGTCCAGGCCGATGTCGGCCACCTCCACCCGTCCAGCCAGTCCCGGCCCGTCGGCGAACAGCAGGCCTGGCTTGAGGGCGGCGAAGGTGACGGTGCGCTGGGCCGACGCCGGAGCGCCCCGAGCCTCACCGGTCAGGCCGTCCACCCCTGACGGGAGATCCACGGCTAGCACCGGAGCGTCGGTGGCCGGCGCTTCGTAGGACCGGCCCAGGCCGGTGCCGTAGGCAGCATCCACCACCAGATCGGCCACCGGTAGGCGACCGGGGGCATCAGCAGCGTCGACCACCGTGGTCCGAACCCCCCGTCGCTCTAGGCGGGACGCCGCCACCCGGCCGTCGGCGCCGTTGGAACCCTTGCCGACCACCACCACCACGCGTCGCCCGTACGCCCCACCCATCAGATTCAGCGCGGCCCGGGCGACGGCGGCCCCAGCCCGGTCCACTAGGACCTCTGCTGGTTCAGGCGCCGCGGTGTCCGCTACCGCCATCTCATCTGGTGTCAGGACGGGGATCAACGGAAGGCCCGGATCGACCGGTGTCCGCCGGTCACAGCGCCACAACGGTGGCCTGGGCCAGCCGGTCACTGTGGCTCAGGGTGACCAGCCACCGCGTCACCCCGGCCCGCCGGGCCACCTCCAGCGCCTTACCGTGCAGAACCAGCGAGGGAGGGCCCAGGTCGTCCCGCACCACCTCAATGTCGTACATGGCCATACCCCCCAGGCCCAGTCCCAGGGCCTTTAGGGCGGCCTCCTTGGCCGCGAAGCGGACCGCGTAGCGGCCCGCTGGGTCCACGTGGGCGTCAGCCCGAGCCCGCTCGTCGGGCCGAAACAGGCGATCACGCAAGGAGGGGGTGCGCTCCAGCGACCGTCGGAAGCGGTCCACGTCCACCAGGTCCACCCCGATCCCGATCACCGTGCCCCCTCCTGGCGGCTCACCCGCGGAGCCGATCGGCGATGGCCAACACCGGATCGATCAGCAGGTCGTCGACGGGTAGGGCGGCCAGCAGGTCGTCCCGCAGTTCCGGTTCCGTCTCGCACACCACGTCGCGCACGGCGTCGTAGCGGTTGTCGTAGCCCTGGAGCACCCCTCGGAGGACTTCGGGGTCCAGGTGGTCGCGCAGCGACACGTGGAGAAGCGTTAGTCCGACCGTCTCTCGATTCTTCACCTCGGGGACAAGGACGATGGTCCGGTCGTCGCGGGCGCCCCGGGTCACCAGCACGTCGCGCTCCCGGGCCACCCGGTGCTTGGTCCCCCGCAGCGCTGGGTCCCGGTCGGTCCGCGACGGGATCTCGGTGGACACGCCGCCCCGGTCCACAATGGCCACCGTGGGCGCCGGGCCATCCAATCCGTCTACCCGGTACCTGGTGAAGCCGACCACGTCGGCCACCGCCGGGTCGAGGGCCACCAGCACCCGCAGTGTTCGGTAGCTAAGCGAATCACGGGGGGCGCCGGCGTCTAGAACGGCCCGGGCCAGGCGGGCCTCCAGCAGCGTCTCGTCAGTCCGCGAGATGCCCACCGTCACCGTCTTGGCCTGGTGCTTGATGGCGTCGATGGGACGGGTGAGCTCCTCGACTGCCACCGTCAGGGCGCCGGCCAGGTCGTCGAGCACCAGGGCCGGCGTACCGGCCCGGCCAAACTCCAACTGGTAGGACTCCAGCGGTACATCGCCCAGGGCGAAGCGGAACAGGGTCGACAGGCGTACGGCAGTCGACGCCTCCAGGTGACCGTTCAGCCGACCGTTGCGGAGCTCGTCGGAGAACGCGGTGGCTGCCGAGCGCAGTTCGTCGCGTAGGGCCCCGTCTACCGAGGCTCCGGGCTCGACCTCCGAGGATAGGAGGTGCACCGCCTCACGCTCGATGGCCGCGTGGGCCTCCCGGAGGGGCTGGGCCTGGGCATCGATGGCCCTGGCCGCCTCGTAGCCGAACAGGTGGCCAACCATGGTCGAGAGGATGAAGGACAGCCGGGGATGGACCACCGGAACCGACACCACGTCCAGCGCCTCGGAGAACCGCGACGAGCCAGCATCGGCCACCACCACCGGGGCTGCACGGTGAGCTCGGTAGATGGCCACCTCCTTGGCCACGTCGTCGGCCGTCGAGCCAACCAGCCCTGTAGCGCACACCAGGATCAACGGCTCAGCCGACAGGTCGATGTGCTTCTTGTCCTCGGTGGCGTCGGCCGAGATCGATTTGTAGCAGAGCTCCGACAACTTGATTCGGATCTCCCGGGCAGCCACCAGGTTGGGTCCGCTACCCACCACGGCCCAGTACCGGCGAGCTGGTGCGTGGCGGTTGGCTATCTCGGCAATCCGGCCCTGCTGGGCCAGCACCTCGCCCATGGCCCCGGGCAGGTCGCGTAGGCCGGCCAGCACCCCGGCACGGTCCGGCGCGCCCCCAGCCCCGACCGCGTCGGCCACCGCCACGGCCAGCAGCACCCCGGCCACCGCTTGGGCATAGAAGGCCTTCGTGGAGGCCACGCTCATCTCCACGTCACGACCGTCGGACGTGTACAGCACCCCGTCGGACCGGTCCACTAGGTCGCTGTTTCGCCGGTTGACGATAGCCACCACCCGCGCCCCCCGGGCCCGGACCAGATCCACCGTGCGGTTCGTGTCGGTGGTGGTGCCGGACTGGCTGATGGCCACCACCAGGGTGTCGGACATGTCGGGCACCAGGCCAAAGCCCGAGAGCTCGGAGGCCGGCACGTCATCCACCTCGATGTCTGTTCCGGCCAGTTCCTCAGCCAGTGAACGGGCCACCGATCCGCCGGCCACCGCGGCGGTGCCCTGTCCGATAACCAGCACCCGCCGGATCGCGCCGGCGGCCAGTTCGGCCCGCAGGTCGTCGTACAGCGTCTCGGACCCTAAACGGACCCCGAGGGTGCCGTCGCCGTCAGCCACTAAGCGACCCCGCAGGGTGGAACGGACCGAGTCCGGCGACTCGCCGATTTCCTTGATCAGGAAGTGGGGGTGGTCCCCCCGGTCGATGTCCCGGGTGGTGACCTCGGCCCGGGATAGATCAGCCGACGTGACCGGCAAGTTCCGGCCGTCGTGTGACCGTCGGGTGATGCCGTCCACGGAACCGGCAATAGCGGCGTCCAACTCCACGATCTGTCCTCGACTGGCCCCGGGGTCGTCGGGGTCGGCTGGTGTCTCGCCGTCCATCCTTAGGTAGTCGGAGGTCAGCTCCACCACCCCGTAAGGCTCGCTGGCCACCACGAAGGTGTCCTCAGCCAGACCGACGAAGAGACCCTGACCACTCCCCCGCAGGGACAGCAGCAGGCGGTCCGGGGCATCGCCGGTAGCCATGCCGATGGCCACCGAACCCTCGAAGGCACTCACCGTGCGCCGGAATGCCTCCAGCCGTTCACGTCCAGCTGCCAGGTGGGCCGCGCACAGTGCGGGAACCACCTTGGCGTCGGTGGTGATCTCCGGAGCCAGGCTCAATCCCTCAGATGCCGCCAGGTCGGCGTGGTTGTCCACGTCGCCGTTCTGGACGGCGGTGACCAGCGGCACCGGCTCCCCGTCGGCCCGGGTGGAGTCCACCGGGTGGGCGTTGGGTTCCGAGATGAGGCCCACGCTGGCCCAACGCGTGTGTCCCAGTAGGGAACCCTGCACGGCCGGGGCGGCTAGCGCCCGGGCTAGGAGACCGTCTGCGACCAGGGCGGACCGGAGGACGGCCGTGTTGTCGCCCAGCTCGCCGATCTCGGCCGAGGCCTTCACCACGAAGGCCAGGCCGCCACCGTCCAGCACCCGGACGCTGCCCGAGCGATAGAGCGGATCGGCCGACCGGGCAACCACCTCCGGATCGTCCTGGTCGATCCCGTGGTTCCAGACCGTGACCTGTAGGCCGGCCGAGTCCCGGCCCCGGACCTCCAGCCGGTCGAGAGCCGAGAGGGCCTGCTGAGCAGAAAGCAGGACAGCAAGACCGGCGTCACTGGGGACCGGCCGGTCCTGTCGTAGGGAGGTCACCCCAGCGAACGTGCCCAGGCGGTCCCGCGACACGGCCCAGAGGACGTCCCGGACGCGGACCAGCGCCGCGTTGGCCGCCTCCACGTCCGGAGATCCGGCGACCGCGGCCTCCAGACCGGCCAGGTGGGCCGAAACCGGTGCCAGGACCTCGTTGATCCGGCCGACCAGCGTGGGATCCCGGTCCAGGGCCAGCAGCCCCGGAACCCCGCCCAGCAGCCGATCGGCCTCATCCAGCAGGTCGGCGGCTGCCCCCAGGAGGTCCAGTTCGACCCGGGCCAGCAGGTCGACGGCCCCGACTAGCGGGGCCGTGATCCGCTCGGCCGTGGGGACCTTCCGGTCGGACGGTCGGCGGAGGACCGCGATGATTCCGCACATGTCCTCGTTGCTGCCCTTTCACTCCACCGCACCGACCGACGGTCGGTGCGCAGACTCTAGGAATTCTACGGGTTCAGATCCGGTCGGCCCGCTCGACGGCGGCCACCAGGCGGTTGGCCACCTCCGAGGCCTTGGCGGTGTCGTACGCCTCAACCATCACCCGGACGACCGGCTCGGTACCCGACGGTCGGACTAGCACCCGCCCGGTATCGCCCAGTTCGGCCTCGGCGAGCGCCAGGTCGTCGGCCACCGCGGCCACCACCGCGGCCCCGTCCGAGGAGACCGGAACGGCGTAGAGGACCTGTGGGGCCCGGACCATCAGCTCAGCCGCCCGCTCACCCAGGGTCTGGCCACTGCGCCGGGCGGCATCCAGGGCCTGGATCCCAGTTAGCAGGCCATCGCCAGTGGTCGCCAGGTCGCGAAAAACCACATGGCCCGACTGCTCGCCGCCCAGCACCCAGCCGTTGGCCTCTAGGGCCTCCAGCACGTAGCGGTCGCCGACCGCCGTCTCGTGGACAGTGAGGCCGTGATCGACTAGGGCCCGGCGCAACCCCAGGTTGGCCATCACTGTCACCACTACGGTGCCACCGGGCAGGGCGCCGCGCTGGTACCGGTCAATGGCACAGATGGCCAGCAGGTCATCGCCGTCGAGCAGGGAGCCGTCGTCGGCCACGGCAAGCACCCGGTCCCCGTCACCGTCAAAGGCCAGGCCGGCATCGGCCCCGGTCTCCACCACGGCGGCCCGTAGGTCTCCCGGATGGTTAGACCCGCAGTCCTCGTTGATGTTGCGACCGTTCGGACAGGCGTGGAGCACGGCGACGTCCGCTCCCAGGCGGGTCAGAACGTCGGCGGCAAACGCTGACGTGGCACCGTTGGCACAGTCCACGACCAGGGTCAGGCCGGACAGAGACTCGTTGCCGACCGAGGAAGCCACCGCGTCGGCCCAGGGGGCCGCCCCGTCTGGGTCGTCGGACCGGCTCGACGACCCGCCTCCTCCGTCCCGTCGCGGCTCAGCATCCCATGCCGCCTGGACGGCGGACTGCACGACGTCGTCCAGCTTCCGACCGCCGGCGGAGAACAGCTTTACCCCGTTGTCGTACCAGGGGTTGTGGGAAGCCGCGACCACGGCCCCGGCTGCCCCGTCAGCGGCCGCCACGTGAGCCACGGCCGGCGTGGGCGCCACGCCGAGGGACACCACCTGGAGCCCACCTTCGGACAGCCCCTCAGCCAGGGCCAGCGACAACCCGAGACCCGACTCGCGGGTATCGCGACCGACAACCACCCGGTCGGTACCTAGGAGCGGGGCGGCGGCCAGACCGAGGGCACGGACCGACGGTTCGTCGAGTCGGGTGCCGGCACGGGCGCGAACGCCGTCGGTGCCGAATCGGAGGCCCGCCGGAGCGACCTCGGGCTCTGCCATCGCCGCAGCGTAGGAGCCGGACCGGTGGTCCAGCCGTCGCCTAGCGCTTGGAGTACTGCGGAGCCTTACGGGCCTTGTGGAGGCCGTACTTCTTGGACTCCTTCTTGCGGTCGTCTCGCGTCAAGAGGCCAGCCTGCTTGAGGGCAGGCCGGCGCTCAGGCTCGAGCGCCTCCAGGGCCCGGGCGATCCCGAGGCGCATGGCCCCGGCCTGTCCGGACACCCCACCGCCGTGCAGCGTGGCGTCGATGTCGTAGGCGCCCTCGGTGGCCGTGACCCGCAGCGGCTCCATGAACACCAGGCGGTGGCTCTCCGACGGGAAGTAGTCCTCGGCAGTCCGACCGTTCACAGTGACGGTTCCGTTGCCGGGACGCAGCCGGACGCGGGCGACCGACTCCTTGCGACGACCGGTGGTCTGGATGAGGGGGCTGGGCATCGTGGACTCCTAATTCAGGCCTTGCGGGCCCGTGCGTGGTCGATGGCCAACGGCTTTGGCTGCTGGGCCTCGTGCGGATGGTCGGGGCCGCGGTAGACCTTTAGCTTGGTCAGTTGCTGGCGGCCCAGGCGGTTCTTGGGGAGCATGCCCCGGATGGTCCGGCGAACCGCCTCCGCTGGCTTGTCGGCCAGCAACTTGCCGTAGGACCGAGTGCGAAGGCCACCCGGGTAGCCGGAATGGTCATAGACGTTCTTGTCGGTCGCCTTGGCGCCGGTCAGCACGACCTTGTCGGCGTTAATAATCACCACGTGGTCGCCGGTGTCGATGTGGGGGGTGAACGTCGGCTTGTGCTTGCCGCGCAGGATCGCCGCCACCTCGGAGGCCATGCGACCGAGGACGAGGCCGTCAGCGTCCACGAGGTGCCAGGCGCGCTGGATCTCGCTGGCCTTGGGGGTGTACGTGGACACGGAAACCACCTGATTTCATGGGGAGAACACTTGCTGCGGACCCTGGTGGCCGACCCGGCCACCGGGGATCGGCACCACAACCGGGTGCGATCGAACCGAGGACCAAGGCTACGGGCGGCACCCCTACCCGGCAACCTACGGCGGGTCGGAGGTGGCCCCCGGATAGTCCACCGACCAGAAGGTCAAGCCCTCCGGTGGGGCCGGGTCTCCGGCCGCCTGCCGGTTTCTGGCGGCCAGGATGCTGGGCAGGGCATCGGCGGCCAGGTGACCCCGACCCACAGCTACCAGGGTCCCGACCACCGAGCGCACCATCTGATGGCAGAAGGCGGTGGCGGACACCTCAAACTCCAGGAGGTCGGCCCCCGACAGGCCGTCGGTCACCCTCCGCCACGACGCCGCGGTGACCCGACGCACCAGGCCGGCCGGCGTGCCATCGGGCCGGGGTGTGGGACGCCGGCAGAATGACGAGAAGTCGTGCTCGCCGACGAGGTCGGCGGTGGCCAACTGCATCGCGTCGATGTCCAGAGGTCCCGACACGTGCCAGGCTCGCAGGGCATTGAATGGATCGGGGTCCGGACGATCCAGAATGCGGTACCGGTAGGTTCGCCCGGTGGCGCTGAACCGGGCGTCGAAGTCGTCGGCCGCCCGCTCCAACGCCGTCAACACGACCGACGGCCTGCACTGGCGGTTCACCGACCGCCGGACGTCCTCCAGGGAAGCGTCGTCCGGGGCGTCGAAACTGACCACCTGGCCCACGGCGTGCACGCCGCGGTCGGTCCGCCCTGCACAGGTCAGCACCACCTCGGTACCAAGAACCCTCGACAGCGCCCCGTTGAGGAGGCCGGCGACCGTCGAGACGCCGTCATTAACGGCGAACCCGTGGAACGGGGACCCGTCGTAGGCGACGGTTCCCCGGACCCGCATGACGGGAGGGCTCAGACCAGCTCGATGCGCGCCATCGGCGCGTTGTCCCCGTGGCGGGGGCCGACCTTCAGGATCCGGGTATAGCCGCCCGCCCGGTCCGTGTACCGCGGCGCGATCTCATCGAAGAGCCGGGCCGCCATCTCGCGGTCCCGGAGGAACGCCACCACCTGGCGGTGATTGTGCAGGCCGCCCTTCTTGGCCTTGGTGATTATCTTCTCGGCGATAGGCCGGACCGCCTTGGCCTTAGCCTCGGTGGTAGTGATCGCCTCAGCGGCGATGAGCGACGCCACCAGGTTGGCCATCATCGACTTCTGGTGGGCGGAACTGCCGCCGAAGCGACGGCCCCTCTTGGGGGTGGCGGGCATGGCGTCAGACCCGGACCCGGAGCATCAGGCCGCGCTCGTCGAGCTTCTCGATGACCTCGTCCAGGGACTTCTGGCCGAAGTTGGTGACGGCCAACAGGTCGTCCTCGGTCTTCTCCAGGAGCTGGCCGACCGTGTCGACCTGGGCACGCTTGAGGCAGTTGCGGGGGCGTTCCGACAGGTCCAGGTCCTCGATGGGAAGGTCTAAGTCCGGCGAGCTACCACCCACCTCCTCGGCCTCACCCAACTCCAGGCCGCGGGCTTCGTCGCTCATGTCCTCCACCAACTGCACCAGAGCCCGCAGGGTGGCACCGGCCGAGGCCAGGGCGTCACGCGGGCTGATCGAGCCGTCGGTGGTGATGTCCAGCACCAGGCGGTCCATGTCCTGGGTTTGACCGACAGAGACAGGCTCTACGTCGATCGACACCCGTCGGACCGGCGAGAACAGGGCGTCCACCGGGATGACGCCGATGACGCCCTCGCCGACGGCACGGTCCGAACCCAGGTAGCCCCGGCCTACCTCGACGGTCAGCTCTAGGGCCAGACGGCCCTTGGGGGCGACGGTGGCCAGGTGCAGGTCCGGGTTCAGAACCTCAACTTGGTCATTGGACTCGAGGGCCGCCGCAGTGACCTCGGCCCCGCCGCGGACGTCGACCCGCAGGGTTACTGGCTCGTCACTGTGGGAGCGCAGCTCGACATCCTTCAGGTTCAGGACAATGTCAGTGACATCCTCCACCACCCCTTCGATAGTGCCGAACTCGTGCAGGGCGTCGTCGAACTTCACCTGGGTGACCGCAGCGCCCGGGATGGACGACAGCAGCGTCCTCCGGAGCGAGTTGCCCAGGGTGTGGCCGAAGCCCGGCTCAAGCGGGCCGATGGAAAACTGCTGACGGTTGCCGACGGCTTCGCCGACGGCTTCGACGGTCGGTCGCTGAATGACCAGCATGGGGTGTCCTTCTCGCCTTCGTACTTGCGTGGATACGTGACTGTCCCAGAGCCCGAAGGGCCAGGGACTACTTGGAATAGAGCTCGACAATGAGCTGTTCGCGGACCGGAACGTCAATCTGCTCGCGGAGGGGCAGTTCCCGGACGGTGACCTCGTGACCGTTCTCGCCCATGTCCAACCAGGCCGGGGCCTGTCGGTCGAGCACGTCGATATTCCACTGAACGACAACCATCTTGCGGGCCTTGTCGCGCAGTGTGACCACGTCGCCCTTCCGGCAGCGATAGCTGGCAATATCCACCCGGCTGCCGTTGACGTCCACGTGGCCGTGGTTGACCAACTGCCGGGCCTGCGGTCGGGTAGCGGCCATGCCGGCCCGGTAGACGACGTTGTCGAGACGCAGCTCCAGGTACTGGAGCATGTTCTCGCCCGTCACGCCCTGGCGACGGTTGGCCTCGGCATAGATCCGACGGAACTGCTTTTCAGACAAGCCGTATGCGAAGCGAGCCTTCTGTTTCTCCTGGAGCTGCACCAGATACTCGGACGGGTTCCCCCGACGTCGGGTCCGGCCGTGCTCGCCGGGCGGGTACGGGCGTTTATCCAGCGCCACGACTTCGCCCTTGGTGCCGAAAATGTTGGTACCGAGGCGGCGGGAGACCCGGGCTCGGGGGCCGGTGTAGCGGGACATGTCAGACCCTCCGTCGCTTGGGCGGCCGACAACCGTTGTGGGGAATTGGGGTGACGTCCTTGATGCCCGTCACCTCGATGCCGATGTTCTGGATGGTCCGGATGGCCGTCTCGCGACCGGATCCGGGGCCGCGAACCACCACGTCGACCTTGCGGACACCGTGTTCCATGGCCCGCCGGGCGCACTGCTCGGCTGCCATCTGGGCGGCAAACGGCGTCGACTTGCGGGACCCTTTGAAGCCGACGTTGCCGGCCGAGGCCCAGGCCAGAGTGTTCCCACCCTGGTCGGTGATGGTGATAATCGTGTTGTTGAAGGAGCTCTTGATGTGAACGACCCCGTGCGGGACGTTCTTCCGTTCCTTCTTGCGGGGGCGTCGGCCCCCGGCGGCCGGCTTCGCCATTACTTCGTGACCTGCTTCTTGTTCGCGACTGTCTTGCGCGGACCCTTGCGGGTCCGGGCGTTGGTGTGGGTGCGCTGACCGCGGACCGGAAGGCCGCGACGGTGGCGGAGGCCCTGGTAGCAACCGATATCCATCTTGCGCTTGATGTTCTGGGACACCTCGCGACGGAGGTCACCCTCGACCTTGAGCTGCTGGTCGACAAACACCCGGATCGAAGTGACCTCGTCGTCGGCCAGGTCACGCACCCGGGTGGAGGGGTTGACGCCGGTGGCGTCGCAGATGCTCGCCGCCGAGGTGCGACCGATGCCGTGGATGTAGGTCAGCGCGATCAGTACCCGCTTCTCGCGGGGGATGTCGACGCCGGAGATTCGTGCCATGCCTGACTACCTCTAGCCCTGACGCTGCTTGTGGCGAGGGTTGGTGCAGATGACCTGTACGCGACCGTGACGCCGGATCACCCGGCACTTCTCACAGATTCGCTTGACGCTCGCTCGGACCTTCATACTGTTCTCTCTCGTGTACTCGCCACTCGCAGCGGACTACTTGTAGCGGTAGGTGATCCGACCTCTCTGGAGGTCGTAAGGGGTGAGTTCAACCTGGACGCGGTCGCCCGGAAGGATCCGGATGTAGTGCATCCGCATCTTCCCGGAGATGTGGGCCAGCACGTTGTGGCCGTTCTCCAGCTCGACGCGGAACATGGCGTTCGGCAGCGGCTCGAGAACCGTGCCTTCCAGCACGATCGCATCTTCCTTGGGCTTCGGCAGTGTGGCTCTCCTGGTCGTTATGTTCGAAAGGGTGAAAAACTACTCCGCAGGCCGGGTCCGGGAAGCTGCTCACGAAGGCACGCACCCGGCGCGGGACAGTGGGTAACGCTATCGCAGGCCCTCCGGAGGGCCAACCCCCATCGGCCGGTGTGGTGTGCAGAACCGCAGGTCACGACGCGTCTCCGACACTCAGCCGTCTGTCGATGGCGGTTGCGAGGCGGGTGAACACGTCATCCTCGGCACCCAGGCCGTCGACCACCTCCAGTAGGCCGCGTTCGGCGAACCAGGCCAGTAGCGGCGCCGTCTCCGACTCGTACAGGTCCAGGCGGCGGCGGATGGCCTCCGCCGTGTCATCAGCCCGGCCCCGGGCCACCATGCGGGCCATGACCTCGTCGACGGGCACGTCGAGGTTCACGGCGGCATCCATCGGAGTCCCGGCCTCGGCCAGAAAGCCTTCGAGCGCCGCGGCCTGGTCGGGGGTCCGGGGATAGCCGTCCAGCAGGAAACCATGCTCGGCCACGTCGTCCTGGGCCAGCCGCTCGGCCACGATGCCGTTGATGAGGTCGTCGCCGACCAGTTCGCCGGCGTCCATCACGGCCCTGGCCTGCAAGCCCAGTTCCGTCTCGGCGCCCACCGCGGCGCGCAACATGTCACCGGTCGAGATGTGCACCGTGTCGTAGGCCTCCACCAGGTGGGCCGCCTGGGTGCCCTTTCCGGAACCCTGGCGTCCGAGGATGACGAGACGGACGACGGTCATCGCTACTTGAGGAAACCCTCGTAGTTGCGCATGGTGAGTTGCGAATCGACCTGCTTCATGGTCTCCAGGGAGACGCCGGCGGCGATCAGGATCGAGATTCCGATGAAGCCGAAGCCAGCCGCACCGCCCGAGCCCACCCCGGCGCTGGTGTCCAAGAACACATTGATCAGAATCGACGGGACCAGCGCCACGCCGGCGATGAACAGGGCGCCGGGCAGCGTGATGCGTGACAGTATTCGGGCCAGGTACCGCTCGGTCTGGTGACCTGGGCGGATGCCGGGCACGAACCCGCCCTGCTTACGGATGGTGTCGGCCTGCTTAACCGGGTCGAAGGTGATCGCCGTGTAAAAGTAGGCGAAGCCCACAATCAGCAGGCCGGTGATGGTGAAGTAGAAGACGTTGTCCGGCTGAGCCAGGTTGTTGTCGATCCAGCCCCGGAAGCCGTCCCAGGGCAGGGCGGCAGCCACCAACACCGGTAGGTACAGAACCGACGAGGCGAAGATGATCGGGATCACGCCCGACTGGTTCACCTTCAGCGGGATGTAGGTGTTCTGGCCGCCATACATCCGGCGACCCACCACCCGCTTGGCAAACTGCACCGGGATGCGTCGCTGGCCCTGCTCCACGAAGACGATGGCGGCGATCATGGCCAGCAGGACGGCCACCACCACGACGGAGGCCACCACCCCATTTTCGGCATGGATCAGGGAGCCCTGGGCCGGGAAGCCGCTCACGATAGAGATCATGATTAGCAACGACATACCGTTGCCGATCCCCTTTTGGGTGATCAACTCGCCCATCCACATGAGCAGCGCCGTCCCGGCGGTCAAGGTCAGGACAACCACGCTCACCGTGCCGATGTGGAAATCGGGCAGCAAGTTGGCCCCCGACTGACCAGAGATCGAGTTGCCGCGGTCGTTGAACAGGAACGCGAAGCTCGTGGACTGGATGACGGCAATGGCCACCGTCAGGTAGCGAGTCCACTGGGTGATCTTGCGCTGGCCGACCGCTCCCTGCTGCTGCCACTGCTCGATCCGGGGTACCACCACGCCGAGCACCTGCATGATGATTGACGCCGTGATGTAGGGCATGACGCCCAGGGCGAACACGGCGAAGCTGGTCAGGGACCCGCCGGAGAAGAGCTGCATGAAGGCCAGAACGCCCCCCTGGTCTGCCCGGTCGCGCAGCAGTTGGACCTGCTCAACGTCGATGCCGGGGGCAGGCATGAAAGCGCCCACCCGGTAGAGCAGGATCATGAGCAGGGTGAACACGATCCGCTTGCGCAGATCTCCCACCCTGAACATATTCAGCATGCTGGATAGCACGTGTACTCCTGTCTCTGGTCTGGTCCAGACGACCCGGTCAGCGGTTCATCAGGGCGTTGCCGCTAGCCGGTGGGCGCACGGCGAAGGGCAGGGGCAGCTTCTCGACGCTTCCACCGGCCGCGGTGATGGCGGCCTCGGCCGAGGCCGAGAAGGCGTGGGCCTGCACGGTGACGGCCCGGGTGACCTCGCCCCGGCCCAGCACCTTGACCAATGACTTCTTGCCGACCAGACCGTGGGCGTGCAGAGTTTCCGGTGAGATTTCGTTAAGGCCACTGGCCTCGATAGCGTCGAGGTTTACCGCCTGGTATTCGACGCGAAACGGGTTCTTGAAGCCCTTGAGCTTTGGAATCCGCTGGTGGAGGGGCATCTGGCCGCCCTCGAAGCCGACCCGAACCGTGTTGCGGGCCCGCTGTCCCTTCATGCCGCGGCCGGCGGTCTTGCCGCCCCTGCCGCCGATGCCGCGTGCGACGCGCTTGGCGCGCTTCTTGGAGCCGGGGGCCGGCTGTAGATCGTGGACCTTCATTCTCCGTCGACCTCCTCGACCTGAACCAGGTGGGGGACCCGGGCGATCATGCCCCGGATCTCACCCCGGTCGGGCAGGGTGTTGCTGCGACCGATACGACCCAGACCAAGAGCACGTAGGGTCCCCCGCTGCTTGGGCTTGGCACCGATGCCGCTTCGGACCTGCGTGACGATGAGTTGTGCCATGTCACTCACCGTCAGAACCGTCGGACGCGCCCACACCGGCCTCGGTGCGGCGGTACGCGGCGAGCATGGCCGCCGGCACGAACTCCTCTGGGTCTAGGCCCCGCAGGCGGGCCACCTCGTCGGGCCGGCGCAGGGCCTGTAGCCCGGCGATGGTGGCCCGGGCCACGTTGATGTGGTTGGCCGATCCCTGCGACTTACAGAGCACATCGTGGATGCCGGCCTCTTCGAGAATGGCGCGGGCGGCGCCACCGGCGATCACGCCGGTACCGGGGGAGGCCGGCTGGAGCAGGACTCGGCCGCCGCCCATGATCCCCACGATGGGGTGGATGATGGTCGAACCGGCCAGCGGCACGTTAAACAGGTTGCGTTTGGCCTCCTCGGTCCCCTTCTGGATTGCCAGCGGGACCTCCTTAGCCTTGCCGTAGCCGAGGCCGACTCGACCGGCGCCGTCGCCGATCACCACCAGGGCAGTGAACGAAAACCGGCGACCACCCTTGACCACCTTGGCCACGCGGTTGATGTGGATGACCCGTGACTCCCGAAGGGAGGCGTCGTCTTTGGTGTGCGGTGCCACTAGAACTCCAGTCCGGCATCGCGGGCGGCGTCGGCAAGCGCCGCCACCCGGCCGTGGTAGAGGTAACCGCCGCGGTCGAACACCACGGTGGCGATTCCGGCCTCGCGGGCCCGCTCGGCGACCAGACGGCCGACCTCGGTGGCCGCGGCCACCCCGGTCGTCCCGTCGGCCACGCCGGCCTGCTGGGTCGAGGCGCTGGCCACCGTGCGACCGGTCTGGTCGTCGATGACCTGTGCCGAAATGTGCCGCGAGGAGCGAAACACCGCCAGGCGGGGCCGCGTCGCGGTCCCCCGGACCGCCTTGCGGATCCGACGGTGGCGTCGCTGACGCGCTTGGGACCGATCGACGGTGCTCACTTCGCCGCCTTTCCGGCCTTGCGGGCCACGTGCTCGCCGAGGTAGCGCACGCCCTTGCCCTTGTAGGGCTCCGGCTTGCGGTGCGAACGGATGTCGGCGGCCACCTGGCCGACGACCTGTTTGTCGGGACCCGAAACGATGATGCGGGTCGGTTCTGGCACCTCGAAGGAGATGCCGTCCGGGGCCTCGACGAGGACCGGGTGGCTGAAGCCGAGTTGGAGCTCGAGGGCGTCGGTGCCCTTGGCGATACAGCGGTAGCCGACGCCCACGATCTGGAGTTCCTTGCGGAATCCCTCCGACACGCCGACCATCATGTTGTTCACCAGTGAACGAGTCAGGCCGTGCATGGCCCGGTTCACCCGCTCGTCGTCGGGGCGCTCGACGAGGATCTCCTCGCCGTCCTGGCGGACGGTGATCTCGCCGGGCACCTCGAGGTCCAGGGCACCCTTGGGGCCCTTCACGGCGACTTGGCGGCCGCTGATCGAGACCTCGACGCCCGACGGCACGGGGATGGGGGCCTTCCCGATTCGGGACATGTCCTCCTCCTCTACCAGACGTAGCAGAGGACCTCGCCGCCGATCCTCCGGCGGCGAGCCTCGCGGTCGCTCATAAGCCCGCGGCTGGTCGAGATCACGGCTACGCCGAGACCACCGAGCACGCGAGGGATCTTGTTCGAGGCGCTGTAGACCCGCAGGCCCGGGGTGGATACCCGCTGCACGCCGCTGATAACGCGCTCCCGCTCCGAGGAGTACTTCATCTCGATGGCCAGCACCTTGCCGGGGCTGGTCGTGGAGTCCGACACCTCGTAGCCACGGATGTAGCCCTCGGCCTTGAGGACGTCAGCCAACGCCACCTTCTGCCTGGACGACGGCATCTTCACGCCCTCGTGCATGGCCTGGTTGGCGTTTCGGATACGCGTCAGCATGTCGGCGACGGGATCGGTCATGGTCATGTCAGATCCTCCTCACCAGCTCGACTTCGTCAGCCCGGGGATCTCCCCGGCGTGGGCCATGTTCCGCAGGCAGATCCGACAGAGCTTGAAGGCCCGGTAGACCGACCGCGGTCGGCCGCAACGACGGCACCGCGTGTAGGCGCGAACCTTGAACTTCGGGGTCTTCTGTTGCTTATTGACCAGTGCTTTCTTGGCCACTACTGCTCTTCCTTCCGGAATGGGAAACCGAACGCCGTGAGCAGTGCCTGCCCACTGGCGTCGTCGGACGCGGACGTCACGATCGTGATGTCCATTCCCCGGGTGCGATCAACCTTGTCGTAATCGACCTCCGGGAAGATGAGCTGCTCGGTCACCCCGAACGTGTAGTTCCCGTTGCCGTCGAACGACCGGGGGTTGAGGCCGCGGAAGTCGCGGATCCGGGGGATGGCCAGGGTGATCAGGCGATCTAGGAACTCGTACATGCGGTCGCCCCGCAGCGTGGCCTTGGCACCAATGGCCTGGCCCTCACGGAGCTTGAAGTTCGCGACACTGATCCTGGCACGGGTAATGAGCGGCTTCTGGCCGGTGATGACCTCGAGGTCGGCCACCGCCCCGTCCAGGAGCTTGGCCTGCTGGGCGGCGTCGCCGACACCCATGTTGACCACGATCTTTTCCAGCCGCGGAACCTGCATCACGTTGGACAGGCCCAGTTCGTCCTTCAGGGCGTCGCGGATCTGGGCGCCGTAGAGCTCCCGCAGCCGCACGCTCACCGTCATGGTGTCAGCCATCGAGGTCCACCCCCGTCCGCTTGCAGATCCGCACCTTGTCGCCGGCGTCGTTGTACCGGTAGCCAATGCGGGTGGGCCGACCGTCCGACGGGCTCAGCACGGCGACGTTGGAGGCTTCGACAGGCATGGCCTTGTCGATGATCCCGCCCTGCATGGTGGCGTTGGTCGGCTTCTGGTGACGCTTGGCTATGTTGACGCCGTCCACGATTACCCTGTTCTCGGCGGGCATGGCCCGACTCACGTGACCCTCCTTGCCCCGGTCCTTGCCGGCAAGGACGCGCACCTTGTCGCCCTTCCTGATCTTCATCTCAGAGCACCTCCGGGGCGAGCGAGACAATCCGCATGAACTTGTGGTCTCGCAATTCCCGACCCACCGGGCCAAAGATGCGGGTTCCACGCGGCTGGTTCTGGTCGTTGATGAGCACTGCGGCGTTCTCGTCGAAGCGGATGTAGGACCCGTCGGGACGGCGACGCTCCTTCTTGGTGCGTACCACAACGCACCTCACGACCTCGCCCTTCTTGACCGCCGCGCCCGGGTTGGCGTCCTTCACCGTGGCGGTGAACACGTCGCCGATCGACGCGTAGCGGCGCTTCGAGCCGCCGAGCACCTTGATGCAAAGCACCTCGCGGGCACCTGAGTTGTCCGCCACCCGGAGTCGGGTCTCCTGCTGGATCATTACTTGGCCCTCTCCAGGATCTCGACCAGGCGCCAGCGCTTGAGCTTGGACAGCGGACGGGTCTCCTGGACACGCACGCGATCCCCGACGTTCATCTGGTTCTCCTCGTCGTGGACGTGGAGGCGCTTGGTCCGCTGGACGGTCTTGGCGTACCGACGGTGCCGGACCCGGTCGACCGTCTCCACGATCGCTGTCTTGTCCTGGACGTCGGACACCACGAAGCCCTCGCGCACCTTGCGGCGGTTCGGGCGCCCCGTGGTTGGTTCGGTCGTCTCGGCCATCAGTCGGCCACCTCCTCGCCGGCCGCCTCGAGGGCGTCGGCGGCGTCGATCTCGCGGGCTCGTATCTCGGTGAGCACGCGGGCGATCTCCTTCTTGATCGACCCGACCCGGGCATAGTTCTCCAACTGGCCGGTGACCAGCTGGAACCGCAGGTTGAACAACTCCTCCTTGGCGTCGCTGAAGCGCTCCAGGAGATCGGTGTCGCCGAGGTCGGTCAGGGACCTGTTCTTCGCCATGGCTAGAAACCCTCCTCGCGGGCGATAAAGCGGGCCTTGATGGGAAGCTTCTGGATGGCACGGTTGAGGGCGGCCCGGGCCACCTCGGCGTCGTAGTACGACAACTCGAACAGCACCCGTCCGGGCTTCACGACAGCGACCCAGTGTTCGGGGTTTCCCTTGCCGGACCCCATCCGGGTCTCGGCCGGCTTCTCCGTGACGGGCTTGTCCGGGAAGACGTTGATCCAGACTTTGCCACCGCGCTTGATGTGGCGGGTCATGGCAATACGGGCGGCCTCGATCTGGCGGGCCGTGATCCAGCCCGGCTCGAGGGCCTGGATCCCGAACTCCCCAAAGGTGATCTCGGTCTGGCCTTTGGAGGCGCCCCTCATCCGCCCGCGGTGGTGCTTGCGGTGGCGGACCTTCTTCGGCATCAGCACGGTCAGTCACCGTCCCCGCCGCGGAAGTGCGGCGTCTCGTGGGCCTCGCGGGTGGAGGCCTCGATGGCCTCCTCCTCTGCTAGGAGCTTCTCGAATTCGGCGTCGCCCTCCTTGACCAGGGGTGCCGGGTCGGCGTCGGGTGTCTCTGCGGCCGGGGCCTCGGTATCCGGGACCTCGGGTGCCTCGGTGGCTTCGGTCCGGCGGCGGGCGGCAGCCGACGACACCACGGTGCGCGGCTTGGTCTGGCCCGAGGTCTCCCCAGCGGCCATGGCGGCCTCCTTGGTGATCTTGTCCTCGAGGAGGCTCTTGTAGGGCAAGATGTCGCCCTTGTAGATCCAGACCTTCACTCCGATGCGGCCGTAGGTGGTCCGGGCCTCGCGGAAGCCGTAGTCGATGTCAGCCCGCAGGGTGTGCAACGGTACCCGACCCTCCCGGTACCACTCGGTGCGGGACATCTCGGCGCCGCCCAGGCGGCCCGAGCACTGGACCCGGATGCCGAGGCCGCCAGCCTTCTGGGCGTTCTGTACGGCCCGCTTCATGGCCCGTCGGAAGGCGACCCGACCGGCCAGCTGATCGGCCACACCTTGGGCGATGAGAGCGGCGTCGAGTTCCGGTTCCTTAATCTCCTGGATGTTGAGCTGGACGGCGTGGTTCCCGGTGATCTGGCTCAGGCCGGCCCGCAGGCGGTCGGCCTCAGCGCCCTTGCGCCCGATGACTATGCCCGGGCGGGCGGTGTGGACGTCGACCCGGACCCGGTCTCGTGTGCGTTCCACTTCGACGCGGCTGATGGCGGCGTGCGGCAACTCGTTCATGAGGTAGTCGCGGACCTTCCAGTCCTGAAAAAGATTTTCGGAGTACTCCTGCCGGGTGGCAAACCATCGCGACTTCCAGTCGGTGGTGATCCCCAGGCGGAAGCCGTACGGATTGACCTTCTGGCCCATCAGTTGGCCTCTTTCTGCGCGTCATCGGCCGACTGGTCGGCGTCGGTCCCTTCGGTGGTCTCGTCGGCCACCGGCTCATCCGCAGCATCCACGACGACCTCGTCGGCGGTCACCTCGTCAATCTCGACGACCTCGTCGGCGGTCACCTCATCGATCTCAACAACCTCGTCGACCGGAGCGTCCTCCGCACCATTCTCGTGATCGTGATCGTGCGCCGCCTCCTCGGCCACCGCCTTACTGCGCTCGACGCGCTGGCGACGAGCCTTGGCG
>JAKURX010000120.1 GCA_022451505.1 Acidimicrobiales bacterium
ATCTCCCTGTGGACCGGCGAACCCGACGAGGGTGGCGAGAATAAGTTCATGCCCGAAGGCGACAACCCGCAGATCCCAGGTGCGATCGGCATGAAGGCCATCGGCGGAATCATGGAGCACCTCGATGCGCTGACCTGCCTGGGCTCACCGACCGTCAACTCGTACCGGCGCCTCTGGGACACCGGCTTCTGGGCACCCGTCTACGCCGACTGGGGCTTCCAGAACCGCACCACCGCCCTCCGGATCAGCGCGCCGGGACGGTTCGAGTACCGGTCCGTGGACTCGGCGGTCAACCCCTACCTGTCCTTCGCGGCTCTCCTCAAGGCCATGGAGGACGGGCTGGATCGCAACCTGGATCCCGGCCCGCCCGAGGAGCGCAACATCTACGAGGCCATGGAAGAAGGCAAGGAAGTCAAGAAGATCCCGATGAACCTTGGTGAGGCCCTGGATGCTCTGAGGGCCGACGAGGTTATAAAGAGCGCTCTTCCCAATGAGATGTTCAAGGTCTTCGAGCACTACAAGCGCGACGAATGGGAGCGCTTCATGCACACGGTGACTGACTGGGACGTCGAGGAGTATCTCGACATTCTCCCGTAGCCCGCGACCCGCGTCCCAGAGAGCACGACCCGCGTCCCAGAGAGCAGGAGACACCACATGTGCGGCATTGCCGGCATCATCCATCGTGACGGCCCGGCCGACATCGGCGACGAGCTCACCGCGATGCTCAACTCCATGAAGCACCGGGGCCCCGACTCCACGGGCTACGCCATCTACGGACCACCCGACGAAATGGTCGTCGTGCGGTTCATGCTGGCCGAGCCGAACGACTACACGGGATTCGGCATGGAGGAGAAGCTGGAGCGCAGCCGGGCCGAGGTCGAGGCCCGGTTGGCCAAGATCGGCGCCGACCTGGCCACCATCCAGAACGAGACCGGCTACGCCTTCCGAGCCACCATCCGATACGGGGGCGACCTCAAGCCGCTGGCCGATTACCTAGAGGACATCGACGGCTGCAAGGTGCTCTCGCTGGGTAACTCCCTAGAGATCATCAAGGACCTGGGCGACGCCAACACGGTGCACGAGCAGTACGGGCTGGCGAACATGCCGGGCACGCACGGCATCGGGCACGTTCGCATGGCTACCGAGTCCGACGTTGACCTGGCCAGTGCCCACCCCTACTGGGCCTACCCGTTCGCCGACGTGGCGGTCGTGCACAATGGCCAGCTCACCAACTACCACGTGTGGCGGCGTCGCCTCGAGCGGATGGGTCACCGATTCCAGTCCGAGTGCGATTCCGAGATCATCGCCGTGTACCTGGCCCAGCACCTCGAGGACGGCCTGCCGCTCGAGACGGCCATGAAGCACAGCCTCGACGATTTCGACGGCGTATTCACATACCTGGTTGCCACCGGCAGCGAGTTGGGCATCGCTAAGGACGAGATGGCTGCCAAGCCGCTGGTGCTCATGGAGTCCGACAACCTGGTGGCGATGGCCTCCGAGGAGATCGCCATCCGGGCGCTCGTCGGAACCGAGGTGGAGACCAGGGATCCGTTCGAGCGGGAGGTGCTGACGTGGCAGGTCTGAACACCAAGAGCGGCGTCGTCTACGACGCCCGCGGCCTCGTCGAACCAGATCCCGAGCCACCCCTGACGGCTGAGATCGATGGCGACAGCGCCGTAATCGATGCCACCGACCTCACGACCCGCAAAATCAATCTGGAGTTGAAGCGCATCGTCTACGACGAGGGCGTCAACAACGTCACCATCGTGAACCCGGGCTCCAAGCACTCGCTTGGCGTGGGGATCCTCAAGCGGTGCAACATCACCTTCGAGGGCAGCCCCGGCTGGTACGCCTGTGGCCTGATCGACGGGCCGGAGGTCCAGATCAACGGCCGTGTCGGGTGGTCGCTAGCTGAGAACATGATGTCCGGCTCTGTCGTAGTCGAGGGCCCGGCCGGCTCCCTGACCGGTGCCGCCCTGCGCGGCGGCGACCTGGTGATCAAGGGAAATGTGGGTGCCCGAACCGGCATCGACCAGAAGGGCGGCACGATCATTGCCCTGGGGAGCGCTGGCATCAACACCGGCTTCATGATGCAGCGTGGTCGCCAGATCATCTGCGGGGACGTCAACGACGGCCTGGGCGACTCGATGTACGACGGCGCGATCTACGTCGGCGGCAAGATCGCTTCGCTGGGCGTGGATTGCGTGCCCGGCGAGATGAACGACGAGGACCAGGAGTTCATCAACCGCAAGTTCGAGATCTACGACCTTGGCCCCCCTCCGGAACTCCAGAAGTTCGAGTGCGGCAAGGTGCTCCACAACTACGACGCGCTGGAGCCCTCCGAGCGCAAGCTCGTGCTCTAGGAGGAGACGACGATGCCAGAAGCAAACGACATCAAAGGGGTCGACACCCCACCTACCGTCACGAACTCTGCCACCGACGTCCTCGGCAAGAGCAAGATCTTCACCCCGGAGGTCATCAACGACATCCACGTGAAGGCGGAACTCGGCCGCTACCGGATGAGGGGCTTCTCGATCTTCAAGAAGATCCCGCACTGGGATGAACTGGTATTCCTGCCCGGCACGCTGACCCGATTCGTGATCGAGGGCTACCGCGAGAAGTGTGAGACCAAGACGGTCATCGGCGGCCGCTTCGCCGCCAACCCCCTTGAGCTCGACATCCCCGTGTACATCACCGGCATGAGTTTCGGGGCGCTCTCGATCGAGGCCAAGATGGCACTCGCCAAGGGTGCCTCGATGGCCGGCACGGCCACGTGCTCGGGTGAGGGCGGCATGATCCCGCCGGAGCGCGACCTCTCGACCAAGTGGTTCTACCAGGTCATCCAGAGCCGTTACGGCTTCAACCCGCACCACCTGATGCTGGCCGACGCCGTCGAGTTCTTCATCGGCCAGGGCTGCAAGGTCGGCCTCGGCGGCCACCTCATGGGCCAGAAGGTCACCGAGCAGGTGGCCGAGATGCGCTCGCTGCCCGCCGGCATCGACCAGCGCTCCCCGGCCCGCCACCCCGACTGGATCGGTCCCGACGACCTGTCGCTCAAGATCCAGGAGATCCGCGAGGCCACCAGCTACCAGATCCCGATCCAGCTCAAGCTGGGATCGTCGCGGGTCTACGACGACGTGCGCATGGCCGCCAAGTGCGGCCCCGACTCCATCTACCTGGATGGGGCCGAGGGTGGGACCGGTGCGGGCCCTCACCTCGCGACAGAGGAAACGGGCATCCCGCTGATGGCTGCCATCCCCGAAGCCCGTCGGGCGCTCGAGGACGTGGGCCTGGCCGACGAGGTTGATCTAGTCGTCGCCGGTGGCATTCGCAACGGCGGAGACGTCGCCAAGTGCCTGGCGTTGGGCGCCAAGGCCGTGGCGCTCGGCACCTCCGCCCTGATGGCCCTCAACTGCAACAAGCACATCGAGGGCGTCACCGACTACGAGGGCACCATCGGTGTACCGGCCGGCGAGTGCTACCACTGCCACACCGGTCGTTGTCCGGTGGGTGTCGCCACCCAGGATGTCGAACTGCGCAAGCGCCTCGACGTCGACGAGGCTGCCCTTCGCGTCTACAACTTCCTGCATACCCTCACGATGGAGGTCCAGTTGCTGGCCCGTGCCTGCGGAAAGACCGACATCCACAGCCTCGAGCCCGAGGACCTGGCGGCACTCACCCATGAGGCCTCCGCCATGGCCAAGGTGCCGCTGGCCGGCACCACCTACATCCCGGGCGTCAGCGAGGAGCGGGCGCTGCAGGATATGAAGGACCTGATGGCCAAGGGCCTCACCCAGGCCGGGAACTAGGAGACTGCCATGGCACAGAAGTCAGCCTCCATCGACGCCGAGGAACTCGCTGGCAGGCGGTTCGAGTACCAGGAGGACAGGTCCCTGGTCGAGGACCTCGACCTCCTCGAGCTCACCCCGGGCAGGGACCTGAACTGGCTCGAGGACGTCCACCTGCTCGAGGAGGACGGAACCCCCGCGGTGTTCGACCGGAACTCGAACTCGTTCCTCAAGATCTACTTCGACATCCCGGAGGGCTGTGAGGACGAACTCGCACGCAAGGTGCTCATGAAGCACCTCATCTCGGGCAACTCCTACGGCATCCAACTCAAGGAGAAGCACTGCAAGTTCCACCAGGTCGAGCTCGGTCCCTGGGTCGCCGACTCTAAATCGGTCGGCGACAACTATACGCCGCCGGTGCTCGAGGGCTGGGAGTCCCCGGCCCACTGAACACCTCCTCCTCTCACGGTCCGGCCTGGGTGACGATCCGACCGGCAGGCCCTGCAAAGGATTCCACGGCATGACGCACTCAGACGACCTTCCGGAGTCCATCCGCTACTGCATTATCGGCGCCGGGATCCACGGCCTGTCGACGGCATGGCACCTGGCCGAGGAACTCAAGGCGAGCGGTAAGGGCGACGGATCGGACATTGTGGTCATCGAAAAGGCCCATGCCGGTGCCGGACCGTCTGGCATTGCCTGTGGCGTGGTTCGAAACAACTACTTTCAGCCCGCTATGCGGGAGTTGATGGCCCACTCGGTCGAGGTGTGGGAGTCGGATCCCGAGGCGTTCGAGTACCACCCGGT
>JAKURX010000121.1 GCA_022451505.1 Acidimicrobiales bacterium
GGCGTTGTACGGCACGTCCAACAACTTCATGTACGACGATCCCGGCGACTGGCTGGGCCCGAAGTCCAACGACCTCTGGAAGCCGGTGATCGCCGCCGTCAACGGCATGGCCTGCGGTGGCGCCTTCTACTTTCTCGGCGAGTGCGACATCCTGATCGCCGCTGAGCACGCCACCTTCTTTGACCCCCATGTGACCTACGGGATGCCCGCCGTCTACGAGCCCATGAAGATGCTCGACCGGATGCCGTTCGGTGAGGTGGTCCGTATGTCCCTGACCGGCAACGCCGAGCGGATCTCCGCTCAGGCGGCCCTACGCATGGGCCTGGTCACCGAGGTAGTCCCGGCTGAAGACCTGGCCGACGCGGCGGCCCGCCTGGCGGCGTCCATCGCCGCCAACCCACCGCAGGCCGTGCAGGGGACTCTGCGGGCTATCTGGGCCGCTCAGGACCTGGGTCGCCTGGGGAGCCGCACCATGGCGGCTTCCATCCTGAGCACGGCTACTGACAAGGCAGCGCTCCTGGAGGGTGCCGCCGGGTTCGACTCTGGCGACCGTCCCGATCCGCGGATCCGCTGACCCGGGCTGTCGCCGGTCAGCGGTCGGGTGGCTCCTTGCATAGGAGGGACCCAATGCGGGGCCCCCACAGGTGGGCCAATGAATCGCCGCCGTAGTCCGCCTCGTAGGCGCCCTCGATGAGGACCGCCCGGTAGGCCTGGAGGGCCAGCACGATGTCGCAGTCTTCGAGGAACTCGTCCAACGGGTGATCGTCGACGCCGGCGGCAACCAGGGTTCCGTGGTACTCGCGACAGAGCCGGAGGAAGGTGTCCCGGGCTCCGGGGCCCGGCGGGATGGTCTCCGACAGCAGGTAGGCCACGTCGCCGGCCGGCCGCCCCGACCCCATGACGCCGAAGTCAACCAGTACCAGGCCGCCGGCGGCAAACAGCATGTTGTCGGTCCGGCAGTCCCCGTGGCGGAACGAGAGTGGCTCATTCAGGTGAACCACCAGATCGACGATGTGGTCCCTAAACCAGTCGGCGTGACGCATGAACCGCTCGGTGAACACCTCGGGGTCCCGGAGCACCACGTCGTCGCGCCAGGCCCCGTATACACCGTTCATGGCGTTCGGCATCTGGGTCACCATCGACCACTCGATAACTGTCTTGTCGACCAGTACCGGTCGGCGCCAGAAGTAGGCGTGCATCCGGGCCAGGGTGGCCAGGATGGTCGATAAGTCGTCCTCGGGGGGCAAGTCCAGGGCCGTGGTAACCCGGGCGTCGGGCACGTACTCCAGCACCAGGGCGTAGCGGCGGTTCGAGGCCCGGAGGAGCCGTCGAGCGTGGCGTCCGATGAAGTGGAGGAGCGGAGCGGGGAGGCTGTTCAGGATCCGTTCCTGGCGCTTCCGGGCGGCCTGTGGGGGCCCGGGGTCCCGCACCGAGTGGACGAGGCGCGGCACCCGCACCGGGAAGTCGGCCGAGAAGCGCTCGTAGAAGTCGAACTCCCGGTCGTAGGCACCCTCGGCCTCGCCTAGGCCACGGTTACCCCGGTTGGCGCTGGGGAACTTGACGAGCACGGCCGCCGGGGCGTCCGGTTCGTCGACGTCCCAGTCCAGCGAGACCCGGATGGTCTGGCCCTGGAAGCCCACGCCTGAACCCGGGCTCCCAGCCTCGAAGCCCACGACGCTGGCGGCCCGGGCCAGACCAGAGGAGCGGACGGCGTCGGTCAGCCAACCCGCTGTCAGTTCGTCAACTGACTGCGGGATCTCCAGAGGGAGGCGACGGGCCACCAGGCGACCCTAGGTCGGCGAAGGCAACGGGCCCGTCAGACCAGGGTGATGAGGCCTTCGCCGACTGCGGTCTGTCCGATCACCGACGGCCGGTGGCCGGAGGCCTCCAGGGCCTCGACCGCGTCATCCACCTTGTCCTCGGCGACACCGAATAGGAGGCCCCCGGAGGTCTGGGCGTCGGCCAGCACCAGGACGTCCAACTCGTCGATACCTCCGCGGTCCAGCCGCTCGTCGGCCCAGGCCAGGTTCCGTCGGCTGCCTCCCGGTATGGCCCCCGATTCGGCCAGGGCCCGGACCCCGTCCGGGACGGCCACGGCGGCCACCTCCAGGCGGGCGTCCAGGCCGGATTCGACCAGCGCCCGACCGAGGTGGCCCAAGAGGCCGAAGCCGGTCACGTCGGTGGCGCCGGTGGCGCCAGCCTTCACCGCTATCTGGGCCGCATCGTCGTTGAGACGGACCATGGAGTCCAGGACCTCGGCCACCAGTTCGGAAGGGGCGTCGCCCCGCTTAATGGCCGTAGTGGTCACGCCTACGCCCAGCGGCTTAGACAGGACCAGGACGTCGTCGGGTCGGAACCCGGCGTTGGTCAGGATGCGGTCGGGGTGGACCTCGCCCACGACGGCCAGGCCGAACTTGGGCTCCGGATCGTCGACGGTGTGCCCGCCGGCGATCACGAACCCGGCCTCGGCCGCGATGTCCTGCGCGCCAAGGAGGACCTCAGCCAGCAGGTCGCTCGACAGCTCCTCGCTGTTCCACCCCACCAAGTTGAGGGCCAGCAGCGGCCGACCTCCCATGGCGTACACGTCGGATACCGCGTTGGCGGCCGCCACGCGACCCCAGGTCCGAGCGTCGTCGACAACCGGGGTGATGAAGTCGGCCGTGACCACCAGGGCACGCTGGTCATCCAGCCGCCACACGGCAGCATCGTCGCCGGTTGCGACACCGACCAGCAGGTCGGGATCGGTCACGGGGGTCAGGCGGCGCACGACGTGCGCCAGCTCACCGGGGGCGAGCTTGCAGCCTCAACCGGCTCCGTGGCTGAACTGGGTCAGTCGGCGGGTCTCCGCCATGTCGTCATCCCCCTCTCAGATCGCCGGTGGTTCCCTTTCGGGAGCCAGAGTAGGCGCCGGGTCAGGTGGCGCCGATGACGCCGCGGGACCGGAGGTCGGTTAGCTCGTCAGTGCCTAGCCCCAACTCGTCGGCCAGTACGCGGTCGGTGTGCTCTCCTAGCCACGGGACTCGTTCGTCGGGAACCTCAGGTACCTCGGAGAGCTTGACCGGATTACCGGGTACCAGGACGGGGTTCCCGTCATCGGAGGGAAGCGTCTCGACCAGCATGTTGCGGACGGCCAGGTGCGGGTCGGCCACCACCTGGGCGCTGGTCTGAGATGGACCACAGGCCATCCCGGCGCCGGACAGGGTGCCCACCACCTCGGCCAGCGACCGGTCAGAGGCCCACGACTCGATAGCCGGGCGCAGTACGTCGTCCAGGTGATCCTGCCATCCAGCCCGGGTGGCGAAGCGCTCGTCGTCGGCCAACTCGGGATATCCAATCTCGGTGCACAGGGTGGCGAAGTGGTGCTCGCGTACACACTGCAGCACGAAGTGCCCGTCGGAGGCGGCGAACGTCTCCACTATGCCGATGCCGCTCCCCCACTCCCGTTCGACGCCCAGGGAGTGGAAGTTGGCCACGATGTCGGTCATGGCCACCGTGGCGTCCAGCATGGCCACGTCGATGTGCTGGCCGACGCCGGTGTGGTCCCGGTGGCGGAGGGCGGCCAGCACGCCCACGGCGCCGAAGAGAGCCGAGCTGATATCGCCCAGCGCACCGACTGGGTTGGCGGCCGGGGGCCGCCCCGGGGCCCGTTTGTACTCGTAGATCCCGGACATGCCCTCGACGATCGCCGCGTAGGCGCCCATGTCCCGGTAGGGAGAGGCTGGGTCTTGTCCGAATCCGGAGATCGACAGGTATACGACCGCTGGGTGGGTAGCCCGGACCGCCTCGTAGCCGATGCCGAGACGGTCGGCCGTGCCGGCTCGGAAGTTCTCGCCGAACACGTCGAAGCGTGGTGCCAGGCGCAGCACTAGGTCCACGCCCTCAGGCTGCTTGAGGTCGATGGCCAGGCTGCGTTTGTTCAGGTTGTTGCGTAGGAAGGTGGCGCCTACGGGCCGTCCGTCCGGGTCGGCCACAGCGGGGTGGGAGCCCCGGCCGCTGTCGCCGGTGGTCGGGTGCTCGACCTTGACCACCTCGGCCCCCAGGCGGGCCAGCAACTGGGTGGCGAACGGTAAGGCGGCCATCTGTTCGACGGCCAGGATCCTTACGCCGTCCAGGGGCCGCTTTCTCCTGCGGTCGTCCTCTACGGCCTGCTCGACGTCCGGGGTCCCCATGGGCTACCAGTCTGCCGTATCTGACGGTCCGTCAGAAACCTCGTCGACCTGCCGTCACAGCCTGGTCGGACGGTTCACGAAGCGTCGGGCTTCCGGCGAGTAATACCAGCCGCCCCCGGCCAGGGTCCCCCCGTCAACCGGCAGGTTGTGCCCGGTCACAAACGACGAGAGGTCGCTGGCCAGGAACAGGGCCACCCGGGCCTGGTCCTCGGGCCAGCCCAGACGGCCTACCGGCGCCCACGCCTCCCACAGGTGGGCGTGATCCCCCGGATCGGCCAGGTAGTCGACCTGGGGGGTCTGAGTGAGGGCGGTCCCAAGGCCGTTGGCCCGGATCCCTCGTCGTCCATAGCCGACGGCCAGCGACGTCGTGAAGTGGGCCACCGCGGCCTTCATGGCCGCGTAAACGGGGTCGCCGGGGAACCC
>JAKURX010000122.1 GCA_022451505.1 Acidimicrobiales bacterium
AAGCCGGCTGGATGAGCGCCTCGTCACGGTACGTATCAGCGTCTTCGGTCAGGACGGGCCGAAGTCAGAACGCCCTGGGCTAGACCGAAACGGGGTGGCCTACGGTGGACTGCTCCACCTCACCGGGGAGGAAGGTCGCCCACCGGTTCGCCCGGGCGTGACGGTCACCGATTACCTCACCGCCCTGTTCGCCGCCCAGGCGGCCATGGGGCTTCTCTACGAACGCGACGCTAGAGGGACTGCCCGAGGCGGAGTAATCGATGCTTACCTCTACGGGTCGGCCCTGCGAATCCTCGAGTGGACCATCGCCGCCTACGACCGCCTCGGGACCGTCCGATCACGCCGAGGCAACCGCCTCGACTACGCCGCGCCACTAGACAACTACCCCAGCCGCGACGGACGCTACGTGTGCATCGTGGGCGCCGCCCAAGTCAACTTCAGCCGCCTCTGTCAGGCCATGGAACGCCCCGACCTTGTCGACGATGAGCGCTTCGCCAACCCGTCTGCTCGAGCTGCCAACAACGACGAAATCAACGCCATTGTGGCCGCCTGGGTGGCTCAGCGTGATGCCGATGAGGTGGAACGGCTATGCGTTGAACACGACGTGATCGTGGGCACCGCCTATGACGCGGCCGACCTCTCGGCAGACGAGCATGTACTGGCCCGGGGCGACATCCTGGTCGTCGACGATCCGGTGATCGGAGCAGTCCGACAGCAGGCACCATTCCCCAGGATCTCCGGTCAACCACCGAAGGCCCCAACCGGTGCACCGCGACTAGGTGAGCACACCGACGATGTACTGACCGGGGTGCTGGGACTTACGGAAGACGAGATCGACGAACTCCGAGTCGCCGGGGTCGTCTAACCAACGGGGGCGACCTTAGGTAGTGCCACCGTCGCACAGAATGAGGCATTCTGGGCGGGTGATGTCGGTGGAGGATCATCTGACCTACGACGTTGGCCGGATGCGCCGTGAGCGACTATCCCGGCTCCGACACCACATGGCCGCCCACGACGTGGTCGCCACCGTCTTGCTCCACGAACCCCACGTCGCCTACGCCAGCGGCCACGTCGGCCCGGCAGTCGACTCGACCCATGCCGTCTACCAGCGTCCGGTGGCCATCATCGGCCAAGAGGGGCCAGTCCACCTGTTTGCCGACCATCCGTCGCCCGACCTTGCCGCGGAAATCCACCCCTCAGTGTTTCCGGAATTAGACGAGTCGATTGCCGGTTTGGTGGAAGGAATAGGCATGGCCACCGGAACCAGCAGCGTCGGGCGTTTGGCCATCGACGAGGTCACAGGGGCGATGCTCCGATCGGGACTCCTAGACGGCTTCGATCTGGTCGATGCTGGGCGGGTTCTCGGCCCCGCCCGCCTGGTGAAAACCGAAGATGAGTTGGCCTGCATAGACCGAGCACAACGGATCAACGAGGTAGTTATGGAGGAGGTCCGGACCGCCTGTCTTCCCGGTGTTCGGCGATCGGAGCTAGCCGGGATGTTCATCAGCCGAGTGCGTCAACTCGGAGTCGACAACGTCCTGATCGACCCCATATTCCAACCCATGCCCCGGAACCTTTCGGATGGACCCAGAACCTCCACCGGCCACGTGGCATTCCCTACCGGGGTCGGAGACCCGTTGTTCAACGAGGAGGACCTGGTGTGGGTAGACACCGGAATTGGCGTGGAGGGATACGCGTCGGACTACGGGCGTACCTGGGTGGTCGGACGGGACCCGTCGTCGGCCGAACAGGACCTGTTCAGGCGGTGGTCGGCGGTGATGGAGGCCTCCCTGGCGACCATCGGCCCCGGGATCACCCTGGCCGAAGTAGGACGAGCGGCTATCGGAGCGAACCAAGGGACCATTCCCTGGCTGCCCCACTTCTACCTGGCCCATGGACTCGGGGTTGAAAGCGCGGAGATGCCAATGGTCGGCACTGACCTGGGCGAAGGATTCGACGAGCAGTTCGTGTTGAAACCCGGGATGGTGCTAGTCCTCGAACCGGTGGTGTGGGAAGACGGGGTCGGCGGATACCGGGCCGAGGAGGTCGTGGCCATAACCGACACCGGCTGGCGACCGTTGGGCGGATGGCCGGACTACCTGCCGTTCGAGTCATGACAAGCGAACTGGTTGCGGCCCGTCGCCGCCGTGTCCTGGACGCCATGTCAGAGCGGGAGGTGGACGCCTTGGTTCTGGGTCGGCAGGACAACGTTGGCTACTCGACCGGAATGGCCCGCCTGTGGACGTCCGGAACCCGACCCTTCGGAGCCGGGTGTGTCCTGATGGCCGAGACACAGCGAACTCACCTGCTGTCCAGCTGGGACGCCGGGATCCCTGAACATGTGCCGTTCGACGACCTGTATCCGATCACGTGGAATCCAGAGATCATGGCCTCCTCAATGGCGGCCATAGGGGGCCTGAGCACCGCTCGCCGCATCGGTGTGGATGCCTGCTCACCCGGCTTCATCCGGGCCGCCGCCCGATTCGCCCCAGGCGCCCAGATCGTGCCGTGCGATGACCTGATGGCCAGCGTGCGGGCGGTCAAGTTGGCCGAGGAAATTGAACTCGTCCGGTCTGCCTGCCGAGTGGTCTGGTCCGGCGTAGAGGCGGTGCTGAACCGGCCCGACGCTCCGACCCCGATAGCGAACGCCCTAGCTGCAATGGCTGCCCTGGGTGCCACCATCCCGTCTTCCGAACCGGTGGTCCGTAGGGAGGGCGACACCACGGTGGTCGACTTGGGGGTGGTGGTCGACCTCTACGAGGGCGGTGTCGGAGGCCGGTTCGTCGACGGCCGACGCGAACATGCACCAGCGTTGGTCGACGCCTGTCGTGATGGCGCCACTCATGACGATCTTGCTGAATCGTCGAGCGGGCCGTGGCTGGTTCGCGGGCTGGGCATGGGATACGAAACGCCGGTGATCGACGCCCAACGGGGACAGGGCCTCACCCTGATGGCGGGCATGGTGTTGAGCGTCACCGACGGCGACCACCGGGACGTGGTGGCGGTGACTAGCGGTGAACCAGACGTGCTCTCAACTCCTCCCTACCCCGCCGGCAGGCTGGTCGGTTCAGGTGCTTGACGAGGCTGACCAATCCGGGGACGGTGACCGAACCCGAGGCCTGGTCGATCCCGACCGTCTCGGGCAGTGGATGGATGCCGAGGGCCTACCCGGCTCCGGCGAAGAGATCCAGGCCACCTTCGTCACTGGTGGGGCGTCCAACGAGCTTTTCGAAATACAACGAGGCGAACACCGTTGGGCGCTGCGCCGGCCGCCCCGAATGGTTCCCGAGGGTCGGAACGAAACAATGCTGCGCGAATACCGGATTCTCAAAGCACTCGCTGACAGCAACGTCCCCCACCCCGCGGTTCGAGCGGTCTGTGCCGAACCGTCCGTACTGGGTGCCACCTTCTACCTGATGGACTTTGTCGACGGCTGGTCGCCGATCGGCGAGTCCCACTGGCCCGAGCCCTTCGGTTCCGACCTGGGGGCCCGCCAGGGGCTTGCTTTCGAACTAGTCGACGCCATCGCACGGTTGTCCCGGGTGGACTGGAGGGCGCGGGGATTGGAGGGGCTTGGCCGACCCGACGGGTTCCACGATCGCCAGGTTGATCGCTGGTACGCACACCTCAGACGGTTCGAGTTCCGGGAGATCCCCGGCCTGAATGACGCGGGAGACTGGTTACGAGGCCACCGTCCGCGCAACTACCAACCGGGGATCATGCACGGCGACTATCAGTTCGCCAACGTCATGTTCCACCACGGTGGCCCGGCTCGGCTGGCAGCAATCGTCGACTGGGAGATGGGCACCGTAGGGGACCCCCTCCTAGACCTGGCCTGGGTGGTCATGGGCTGGCCGGACGAGGGCGAGGTTCGCACAAGCGGGTACGTGGACTACACGGGGATGCCGAACCGCGATGATCTTCTTGACCGCTACGCCACCGTGTCAGGGCGCGATGTCGACGACATTGACTATTACGTCGTCCTCGCCCGGTTCAAGCTGGCCATCGTGCTCGAAGGCGGGTACGCCCGCTACGTAAACGGGGGGGCCGACAACCCGAGGATGGAAGCATTCGGCGGGGTCGTTCTGGACCTGGCCGCTCGGGCCGCCGAACTGGTCCGGACCATCTGACCTAGCCCAGCCGGACTCTTGGATTCGGGAGCGGCCGAAGGGGCAGAGTAGGTTTCGGACCACCCCCGCACGGACGACCCGGAGCCCCTATGGCGATCGATTTCGAGGTCGAACCTGAGTTCCAGGAGAAGTTGGACTGGATCGACGGGTTCGTGAAGGAGGAGATCGAACCGCTCGACCTCTACTTTCGAGGCACCGTGTCGCCGTTCGACAAGTCCAACAAGACGGCCCAGGCATTGGTCCGGCCACTCCAGGACCGGGTTCGGGAACAGGACCTCTGGGCCTGCCACCTCGGCCCGCACCTAGGGGGCAAGGGCTACGGCCAGGTGAAGTTGGCTCTGATTAACGAACTACTCGGTCGGTCTTCTTTCGCCCCGTCGGTCTTCGGTTGTCAGGCCCCCGATTCAGGGAACGCCGAGATCCTCGCCCACTTCGGCACCGACGCCCAG
>JAKURX010000123.1 GCA_022451505.1 Acidimicrobiales bacterium
ACTTCACGAAGACGCGACTGGATTCCCCTCCTTCTTGCTCCATGGTCCATGGGGTCTCCCTTGCACCTCAAGGCAGGGCCTGTGCATCTTCGCACACTCGGTAAGATCCCGGCGGTGACCGACGAACCGACTCCCTCGGCCGATGCTGTCAAAGCGGAGATGAGCGACTACTACGACAGGTTGGCATCGAACTCGGCTGCGGCCCGAAGCCTTGACAGTGGCGAGGATCCAGAGTCCATTGCGGCCGCCGATCTCGCACGTCGTTATTTCCAGATGCGCAAGATGCGCGCGGCCGAGCGTCTTGGGGGGTTCCAACCGGCTCAACGACTCGTAGAGGTCGGCTGCGCGACTGGTCCGTACACCATCCGGCTCTCGACCGAAATGGGGTATCGCATGACCGGGGTCGACATTTCGCCTCGGTCAATCGAGATTGCTCGTGAACTGGCGGTCTCACTTGGTCTGGGAGACGAGATCGCCTACCTCCAAGGGGATTTTGAGCGACTGGAGTGTCTAGACGATGGCAGTCACGACGGACTGGTGTCATTCTCGTGCATTCGGTATGTTCCGGACCCGCTTGCTGCGCTTCGCCAGGCGCGGCGAGTGGTGAAGCCGGGTGGTCGGGTGGTCGTCGACTTCCCGAACCGCTTCTGTCCCTGGTTTAAGCACCTGAAGACCAGATTTGGGGTGAACGTTCATTTCGAGGACCGTCATTTCTCAGCGCGCGAGGTTCGGGACATGTTCACCGATGCCGGCCTGGAGTCGGTTCGGTTCACCAAACTCCTGTTCACGCCCACGATCACACCGGCGGCGCTCCTGCCGGCCTTCAAGCTTCTGGACCTGATTGGAGAGCGCACTCCGGGCCTGAAGGAGACGGCGGCCATAATCATGTGTTCCGGGCAGGTTCCTTCAGCGTGAGCCTCTCAGAGGGCACGGCCTCTTCGGCCGTCCTAACCATAGATGTCCACGATCGGCCGAATCTTGCAGCCGAGTTGGATCACCTGATTGAAGAGTTGGACGGTCTTGGACTCA
Organism: Acidimicrobiales bacterium; assembly: GCA_022451505.1. GTDB lineage: Bacteria > Actinomycetota > Acidimicrobiia > Acidimicrobiales > MedAcidi-G1 > UBA9410. The sequence goes on from JAKURX010000123.1 coordinate 1,030, forward strand.
AGGCGACCGTCTTTGTACCTGCGATCCTGGTCCAAGATGAAGGCGTGCGGGGTGCCGTGCTACGCCTTGTTGCCGAAGGCCATGAGATCGGTTGCCACGGCCTTACCCACGACGCCGAGGATTCGTATGCCCACCTTCCAGAGGCCGAACAGCGGGAACGCTTGGTCAAGGCCACCGGGATCCTTGAGGACGCACTGGAATCAGCAATCACGTTGTTTAGGGCCCCGGTGTTTCGCCTCTCAGCGGCAACGCTTTCGATTCTTGCTGAGTTGGGTTATGTGGCAGACACCTCTGTGCCGTCGACGCGGTTGAGTTTGTTGAGTTCTGATATGTGGAATACCGGGTATCTCTGGGCGCCGCGTCGCCCCTACCACCCATCCTCCAGGAGCGCCTTCCGTCGGGGGTCGGTGGGCATCTGGGAGATCCCTGTCTCATGTATTCTCATCCCTTTTACCGTGTCCTTCCTCCAGGTATTCGGATTACAGGCCACGAAGACCTACCTCGGCGCGCTACGTACGGAGAGCCGGATCACCGGTAAACCCATCGTTTACATGGCACACCCCGAGGATTTCTTCCCCTCCCGCTTCGTCCATCCGAAGTGGAAGTTCGGATTCCGACAGTTTCTACCGTCTCGGACCCATGGCCTGGCGATTCGATATGCATTCAGAGAACGAGACGAACACAAGATTTACGAACGCAACATGGCCTTTGTCGGAGCGATGGCCGATGACGACCATCTTGATTTCAAGACCTTGGGCAACTTCGTCGCCGCTATGGATGGGCGTGTTTGATCCTGGTCAGGCCTAAGGCCCTGGCCACGCTGACCGCGTCAGGTTGGTGACCCTTGGGAACCGGGGAGGCCACTGTTGTGTCGGAATGTTGTGCCTACTTCGCGGGGGATATGACCTCAGGCGAGCTACGCCTCTTGCCTGCCCATGTCCTGGAGGAGTTGGCGGAAAGCCCGCAGGTGCGACTCTATGCATCGTTCGTTCCCGTAGCGATCACGAAAATCAGCCGAAATCCACCCGACATGGGTAGTGCCGTTCAGTTTCGGATCCCTGGACTTCGATGCCTACTAAGCCCCCACCGGTCATAGGTACGGGTTGGGGCTCTCGGTGAGCCCAATCAGCCGCCCGGTCAGCGCCACGGCGGGGGCACCCGTGGGTGTTGGGCCAGGGTGAAGTCCCGGCCGGTGAGCGTCAGGTTCGGACTGTACGCCGGGTCGGCGTCGAGCAGGTCGCCCCAACGCTCCCGCATCACTGCCGCCTCACCTGCCAGGCGCTCCTTGCCCGCCGGGTCGTCGTCGAACCCCCGTGAAACCGACTCGTGGTGGACCAGGCGCGCATGCGGGGTAAACACCACCCGCAGGCCGGAATTGCGCGCCTTCAGGCAGAGGTCCACGTCGTTGTAGGCCACGGCCAGGTGTTCCTCGTCCAAGCCGCCCAGACGCTCGAAGATGGTCGCCTCCACGGCTAGGCAGGCGCCAGTTACCGCGGCCACCTCATGGGCTACCCGCAACCGCCCGAAATAGCCTGGGTGGTCGCCCGGGAGGTGTTTGTGTCCGTGGCCCATCAGCCCGTTTACCCCCGGGTGCACCCCGGCGTGCTGGACGGTTTCGTCGCCGAAGAGGAGCATCGCGCCGGCGACCCCCACCTCCTTACGGGACACCTGGGCGACCAGTTCGGACAGCCATTCGGGTTGGATCACCTCGGTGTCGTTGTTGAGTAGAACCAGCACCTCGCCAGTGGCTGCCGCAGCGGCCCGGTTAATCATTGCCGAGAAGTTGAACGACCCTGAAAAGGCGATCACCTGCGTGTTTGCTTCCCCGGCCAGGGAGTCGAGGAGCACACGGGCCCGCGCCTCGGTGGTCTCATGGTCGACGACCACCAACTCCAGCTCCGGATAGTCGGTGACCTCCCGGAGGCTTGACAGGCAGCGGTCTAGCATCCGGCCCCGGTCCCGGGTCGGGATCAGCACCGAAACCCGCGGCGGTTCAGGGAGCCGATGGACCACCCGCACGGTGGCAGGGACGAGGTGCGACCCATCGCCGGATACCCGCAGCCCGGCCAACACTTGGGGTACGTGCACCACCTGGCCGGTTTCCAGGCGGGCCGTGGCCCGTACTGCTAGTTCGTGGGCGCTTCCCGCCCCACTGGCGTGAGCCTCCCAGAGGTCGGCCCGGTAGGCGGTTAGTACACCGAAATAGTCCATTCCGGCCAACAGGTCCGGGTTCCAGTCGGGCTTCATGTGCGGATCCACGAACCGCCCGTGCGGGTCGACGTGGTCGTGGTCGGTGTAGACGACCGCTGCCTCGGAACGGCCGGTCACCGCGTCGGCCACCGCGAACAGAGCTGCTTCGTGCAACAGGTCCCCGGGCGCCAGGCAAGCCACCCACTCCCCGGACGGTTTCGGCAGTGGGCCTGTGAACACCACCCGGGGGTCACCTGCCGCGGTCACCACGTCGGCCACCGCTGGATCCGGTAGTCCGTCACCGGTGAGGCACAAAACCCACTCCGCATACCGCTGGGCGGCCAGGCTACGTACCGTGGCTGCGACCAACGACGCGTTGGCCCCGGCGACCGGTACCAGCACAGTGAACGTCGGTCGGTGGGGAAGGGCGGCGACCAAATCGTCGATCCGGACTCGGGCGGTGTCGTCGACCTCCACCCATCGTCGACGCCAGTCGGCATAGTCCACCGCGGACGCTCGATCGTTGAGGCGTCCGAGGAAGGAAACCGTGCGGCGGGTCAGAGCGGGTAGGTCCCCCGAGCGGAGTAGCCGCCACGCGGTCTTCCAGCGACGACCCGGCCACCTGTTCACTGCCATTGCTGCTATTCGATGACCGCCAGGATGTCGCCGGCGCCCACCGAGCTACCCGATGACACCCGCACCTCGGCGACGGTCCCCGACTTCTCAGCGGCCACATGGTTCTCCATTTTCATTGCTTCGAGCACACACACTGCCTGGCCAGCCTCGACGGTGTCTCCGGCTGAGATGAGCACTTTGACGATCGTGCCCTGCATGGGGGCTACCACCTCGCCGTTGCCCGACCTTCCGACCGTCCTACCAGTGTTTGACCGGCGCGGCTTTGCCGAGCTGGTGGCGTCCGGCACCCACACGCCCACGGTGAACCGGCGGCCGTCCACCTCCACCGTGGTCTCCCGCCGAATCGCAGCACCGGTTCCCTCTTCGCCCGGCCCGTCCCCGGTCGAGCGTGCTCTCGACCCAACGGGTCGAATGTGCAGCGGCCCGGAAATCCGGGTGGTCGAGTATGGCTACCCCCACTGGAGCAGAGGTGGCCACTCCGGTCACCTGCAGTTCGGATAGGGCCCGAAGGCCCCGGCGGATCGCTACCTCCCGGTCGGGGCCCCACACCACCAGTTTCCCGAGCAGGTTGTCGTAGAACTGGCTGACCTCGTCTCCTGCCTCGTAGCCGCAGTCGAACCGCACCCCTAACCCGTTTGGAACCCGTAGGTTGGTGATGCGCCCCGGAGAGGGGAGGAATGCCCCGCCGGCCGGGTCCTCGGCGTTGATGCGCACCTCGATG
>JAKURX010000124.1 GCA_022451505.1 Acidimicrobiales bacterium
TCCAGCGAAAGATGCGCCGCGTGAAGATCTCGACACCATGCTCGTTTGTGAGTGATTCGCTCATACTGATCCTCCCTTTTTCCCGTCAGCCGACCAGGTCGGTACCGCACCTACGAGCGGGGTGCGGGGGTCGCCCTGCTGGCCGTTTCATAAAGATCGCCCTCAGGCCTCCGTGGCGTCCTTGAGGACCACTGCACTCGACCACTTGTCGACGAGGTTCTGGTTGCGACTGTCCCAAAAGGGAATGAACCAGAGGATCCCCAACGTGAGCAAGATCGCGAATATCGGAATGATCGCAAGGATTCCGCGCATCCAGAACATCCGACCGGTTCCAAGGGGCTCGTGCGTGCGCTCATCGACGACGGTGAGCGAGAGCAACTTCTTCGCTGGGGTCTGCCCCTTCCCCGCTGTAGTCAGGGCCCAGAGAAACCAACCGATCCCGAGGGTGCAGATCATAAGAACGCCCTCCAGGAAGTAGGAGCTGAGTCGAATACCCGGGCTTGCATACTCAACGTTCGAATCTGGTTTGGATGCCATGGTCGCGATCTTTCCATTTGATGCTCCACGCTGGCCTGAACTGGTTTGGCCGAACCACATCTATGAGCGTGGGTGCGGGGGTCACCCTGCTGGCCGGGTGGCAAACTGAACGGATGGTGGCCTGTCCGACGCTCGAGACCGACCGCCTGGTCCTGCGCCCATTCCGGGACGACGACCTGGCCGACTACTTCGCCATGATGGATAGCCCCGAGGTTCGGACTGCCATGCGGATCCCGGACGGTGCAGGGATGCCCGAGGCATTCGACGCGATGGCTGCCTGGCTTGGTCAGTGGGCGTTACGGGGTACTGGACATTGGGCGGTTGAGGAGAAGGATTCTGGGCAATTCGTCGGACGGGCTGGGCTGCACCGGCCCGAACGTCACGACTGGCCGGGCGTCGAGGTCGGGTGGACGCTCCACCCCAGCCAATGGGGCCGTGGCTACGCCACCGAGGCGGGAGCGGCGGCAGTCCAGTACGGGTTCGAGGAACTCGGCGAGGAACGACTCTTCAGTTGCATCGTGCCTGACAACCACCGGTCACAGGCAGTGGCCCGGCGACTCGGGTTCGAACTGGTCGAGGAAAGGGTCATTTCGTTTTTCCCGGAGGAACCCGAGGTGCATGGCATCTGGGCCTTGGATAGGGATACCGCAGACTTCAGTCGTTGAGCAGAGCCTGAACTGGTTTGGCCGAACCGGTTCAGGATTGTCGGTGTGGAAGAATTGTGGGCAGCACCGCTGGCATGCCGGATTCCGGGAATGGTTGTACGCCCCCCAGAGCGTGACACCAAACCGAGAAGGTGCGGATGGCGCAGGTTCCCGGTGCCCGAAATTGTAGGGCAAGGAGCGGGGTGCGGGGGGCACCCTGCTGGCTGGCGGTGACCGACGAAGAACACCCTCGGTGGCCGGTTCTCCGAGGTCTCCTCAGTGACCATGGCCGTTTCAAAGCCGGCTTCGCTGAGGAGTCGTTCCCAGACGGCGTTAGGGAACAGGCCGGTCCGGTGGGTCTCGTGCACCGTGTTCACCGATCCGTCAGCATGGCGAAACTCGAAGGTGTAGTCGGTTTCTATCCAGGTGTCGGACGGGTCGGGATCCCGGGTCCACTCGTGGTAACGGACCCTCCGTCCGTCGTCGCTGTCGCTTCCGTCCTGCCCTCTGCTCTCCTCGAAGGTTTCGGCAGTGTGGTCCGGTTCCATAATGGTGATACCGCCCGGTCGGCAGTGGACGAACGCGGTAGCCATGGCCGACGCCAGGTCGGACTCGGTGACCATGTACTCGATGGCGTCGTGGACGAAGACGGCGTCGAAGGAGCGGCCGAGCCGCACCGTTCGCATGTCGCCCTGTTCATGTCGGCACTCCGGGTTGAGCCGCTTTGACATCTCAAGCATGTCCTCGGACAGGTCGACCAGGGTCATGTCGAAGTTGGCCTTGAGGTGAGAGGCGCTGTGGCCGCCGCCGCTACCCAACTCGAGTACCTCACCTACCGGGATTGCTGCCGATTGGATCACTCGGGTGGTGAAGGCCGCCTCCTCGGCGTATCGCTCGGGTGGGGAGATGAGCGGCCACCAGGCAGCAAGGTCGCCGTACATCCGGTAGGCGAGTGCGTCGTGGCCCATCGGGAAATCTTGCCATCTGGCGAACCGGTTCAGGATTGGCGGTGTGGAAGAATTTGGGCCTTAGCAACCGGGGTCTCACAGTTATAAAAACTCTGGTACGCCCCCCGGGACAGGCAAGAACTTTAGGAACCCCAAGACCCCTTCGATGAAGGGGACAGACCATGGGGACGAGGAGGGACCCGACGGGGCCCGGAGGGGGGTGCCCAAGGTCACATTCCCTGAGGGGGGAAGTTTCGAAGGGCGGCGATAGAAACAGGGACAGTGATTTGAGCCCTCGGGCGAGGATCACTCGGAGAAAGAACCGGAAGCGGGAAACCGAAGAAGGGGAAGACTCCGGGTAGAGGCCCCTTCGGGGGCCTTTGCCGCGTCTAGAACCTCGTCTTGTGCGACGGTTGGACATGAGCAGTGATGAAGAGCAGGCCCCATTCAAGAAAGACCCGTCCCCGGAACCTGGGAAGCCCTTCACCAAAAAGGTCCTCGACATGAGAGGTGAGGAGGCTGAGATGCCGCTGCGCGACTGGCTCTCCACCCAGATCCAGCGGCTCACCAGCAAGTTCCGGAAGTCGTAAGGCTGACCCGATAGGCCCGGAGCCGTTAGGCCCGGACCCGATCAGGAAAGGGTGGCCAGACTTACGCCTGGACCAAGTGCCGAAGGGCGTTGGTGTCAACCAAGACCGAGCCGCCGCGAACGATGAAGGTGTGGATCGACCAAGACCTTTGTACCGGGGACGGCCTCTGCGTAGAGATCGCCCCCGATGTCTTCGTTATGGACTCAGATGGCCTCGCCTACGTCGCCGAAGGAGGGGTCCAACTAGCCGCTGGGGGACCAGCCACCTTGGCCTCGGTGCCTGAGGGGCAGGAAGAGGCGGTCATCGAGGCCGCAGAAGAGTGTCCCGGCGAGTGCATCTTCATAGAGGTCGAATGACTTGACCCCCAATTAGGGCGGTGCAAGAATTGTGGCGACAACAAGCCACCGCCCAGCCGAGCGGTTTTGCACAATGTTGTACGCCCCCCGGGACTGGGTCTCATAGCGGAATCTGCGGATTAAGAGGCCATGTACCGATGCTAACGCTGGGCCCAGACCCGGCTGGCGTGCCAGGGCTTCTCGGTGTCAGGCTCCATAGCGGGCCGACCGCATGTGGGGGAGAACCATGACAAAGGTCCGGGCGAACGGAATCCACATCGAGGTGGAGACCTCCGGTGACCCTCGGGACCCGACGATCCTGCTGATCATGGGCATCAGCTTCCAACTGGTGCACTGGCCCGACGGCTTTGTGGGGCAGCTGGCCGGTCGGGGGTTCCACGTGGTCCGCTTCGACAACCGCGACGTGGGCTTGTCCACCTGGTTCGACGACCATCCCCGGCCCAACCCGGCGCTCCTGTGGCTGAAGTCGGCTCTGAGCATTCGGCCAAAGGCGGCCTACAGCCTGTGCGACATGGCCGAGGATGCCGCCGGGGTGCTGGACTCCCTCGGAATCGACTCGGCGCACATCGTGGGGGTGTCCATGGGCGGCATGATCGCCCAGCGCCTCGCCATCGAGCACCCGGAGCGCGTCCGCTCTCTGTGCTCGATCATGTCGAGCACCAGGCCGCCCAGCGCGTCGGTGGGGCTGACGATGAAACTGCTGAAACTGGGCTCGGGTCCCGAGACCAGGGAGGAGCGCATCAACAACTCGATGGAGACCTTCAGGCTCATCAGCGGCAGCGGCTTCGAGTTTGACGAGAAGTACATGGGCCAGCTCGCGGTCACCGCCGCAGACAGGGCCTGGCACCCCGAGGGCACCGACCGCCAGTACGCGGCGTTCGCGGCCGACGGCGACCGCCGGGCGGCCCTGGCCGGCCTGGATGTGCCGACGACCGTTGTGCACGGCACCGACGACCGCCTCGTACCACCCAGGTACGGCCAGAGAACCGCCGACGCCATTCCCGGAGCGGAGATGGTCTGGATCGAAGGCATGGGCCACGAATGGCCCGAAGGGGCGTGGCCGCAGATCCTGGACGCAATCACAGACCTCGTGGAGCGCTCAGGCGCCTGACGGACTAGGGCGGCAGGCGAAAAGGTCGGCGGCCTTTTCTGGAGCGCCTAACGGCCTGGTTGGAAAGAAGTTGGAAAGCCGAACGGTGACGTAAACCCGAAAACCGTTTCTAACCTCGTACGCCCCCCCGAAGCTTGCTGTGATTTGAGTCCTAGAGCGAAAATGTCTAGGACAACACACAAC
>JAKURX010000125.1 GCA_022451505.1 Acidimicrobiales bacterium
CCAGAGGCTGAACCGATCCGAGTCCTCACCACCACCCTGGATGCCATGGCCGCCGGCGGCATGCACGACCACCTGGGCGGCGGGTTCGCCCGTTACTCGGTCGACCCCTACTGGCTGGTCCCCCACTTCGAGAAGATGCTCTACGACAACGCCCTGCTGGCCCGCACCTACCTGCACGGGTGGCAGGTGCTCGGCCACCGTCGCTGGCTTCAGATGGCCACCGCCACAATCGATTACGTGCTGCGGGACCTCCGTCACCCTGACGGCGGCTTCTTCTCCGCCGAGGACGCCGACTCGGAGGGGGCCGAGGGCACGTTCTACCTGTGGTCGCTGGACGAAGTGCGTTCGGTGTGCGGGGAGGACGCCGATGAGGTCGTCGAGTGGTACGGGATCACCGGGGCCGGCAACTTTGAGGGGACCAATATTCTCCACCGGCCGGTCCGGGGCGACCTGAAGCGCTCCGATGCGGTTGAGCGGGCCCGAGTAGCTCTCTTCACCCGTCGGGAGGCCCGGGTCCGGCCCGGGCTGGACGACAAGGTCCTGACCGAGTGGAACGGCCTGATGCTGGCGACCCTGGCCGAGGCCGCCCTGGCTGTGGGCCGGGAGGACTGGCTGGAAGCGGCCACGGCCAACGCCGACTTCCTCTGTCGGACTCTCAGGCGGCCGGACGGCCGGTGGCTGCGCTCCTGGCAGGCCGACGCCGGAGCCCACACTCTGGGCTACGCGGCGGACCACGCAGCCATGGTGGACGGCCTGACCCGACTCGGTGAGGCTTCCGGTGAGGCCCGGTGGACCGAGTTGGCCGTGTCGACGGCCGACGTCCTCCTGGACCGCTTCCTGGACAGGGAGAACGGTGGGTTCCACGGCACCGGAGATGACGCCGAGGCCCTGGTTCGCCGGCCCAAGGACTTGCTGGACAACGCCCAGCCGTCAGCCAACAGCCTGGCCGCGGTGGCCCTGCTGCGCCTCGGAGCGCTGGTCGGAGACACCCGCTACGTCGAGGTCGCCGCGGGGGTGCTGCAGCTGCTGGGCGACTCGGTGACCGGACACCCCACGGCCTTCGGCCACTTATTGGGAGCCGTCGACCTCCACCACACCGGTATCACTGAGGTGGTGGTGACCGGAGATCGCCCCGACCTTGTCGCCGCGGTGGCCGGAACCTGGCGGCCGAACACGGTCCTAGCCTGGGGCGAGCCCTTCGGCGGACCGCTCTGGGAAGGACGCGACGGCGACCGGGCCTGGGTGTGCCGAGAGTTTGCCTGTCGGGCCCCGGTCGACTCGCCCGACGACCTCCGGGCCGAGCTGGCCTGAGCCGCTCTCGGTCCCGAGAAATGCCGGCAGGGACCATCGCCTACGACGACAACTAGGCGGCCTTCTCCAGGATGTGGATACCGCAGGCCGAACCGAGGCCGATCACGTGGGTCAGGCCAATCCTGGCGCCCTCGACCTGACGGTCTCCGGCCTCACCCCGCAGGTGGGTGGTTACTTCGTAGACGTTGGCCACCCCGGTCGCCCCGATCGGATGCCCTTTGGAGATCAGTCCACCCGACACGTTGACCGGGGTCCGTCCGTCGCGGAACGGACCGCCCGAGTCGATGAACTCACCGGCTCCGCCCCGCTCGCAAAGGCCCAGGTTGTCGTAGTGAATGAGCTCAGCGGTCGCGAAGCAGTCGTGCAACTCCACCAGGTCGAGGTCTTCGGGACCCACGCCGGCCACCTCGTAGGCCTGGGCAGCAGCGTTGCGGGTCAGGGTGTTCACGTCGGGCTGCACCTGGCCGCTCTCCACCCACGGGTCGGAGGTCAGGACCGAGGCTGAGATCTTCACCGCCCGTTTCTGCACCTCGTCGGGCAGGGACCTGAGGCGCTCCTCGGACACCAGTACGGCCGCCGCCGCTCCGTCGCCGGTCGGGCAGCACATCAGCAGAGTGTTCGGATAACTCTGCACCGGGGAGCCCATGATCTCCTCCATGGAGAACTCCTTGCGGTACTGGGCCAGCGGATTCAGCGTGGAGTGCAGGTGGTTCTTGTAGGCCACCCGGGCGAACTGCTCAAAGCCCACCCCTTCGTTCTCGTAGGCGTACTCCATGCCGGCCTGGGCGAACACGCCCGGCATCGTCTCAGTGCCCAGGATCCCGTCGACGCCGGTCACTGCTCCGTACCGGCCCGACGGCTCGTAGACGTTGGCGTCGTCCTTGGCGCCGCCCCGTAGTAGGCCCATCTTGCCCATCTGCTCGACGCCGAAGGCCAAACCCATCTGGGCCTCCCCGGCCCTGATGGCGAGGTAGACGGTGCGCAGGGCGGTGGCCCCGGTGGCACACGCGTTGGTCACATTGAACACCGGGATGCCGGTCTGTCCGATCTGCTTTTGGACCCGCTGGCCCATGCCCGACTGGGCTTGGAACAGGGTGCCGGCCCCCATTACGTCCATGTCGTGGATCGACACGCCTCCGTCGTCCAGGGCATCTAGGCAGGCCCGGGCGGCGAGGTCCACCGCGTCCAACTCGGGATAGCGCCCGAACCTCGTCATGCTCGTCCCGAGGACCCAGACTGCGTCCGCCATCGAGTACTCCCTTCTGTTCCGTTTCTCAGACCGCTACGTAGCCGAAGGCTACGCACTCGGTCCCGTTGTCATCCGTTCCGCACCCGTAGGTGGTGAGCCGTAGGCGCATCCCTAACTCGGCCTTCAGGGGGTCGTCGAGCCCCACCACGTTGGCCCGCACCGACGTCCCGTCATCGGTCTGCACGATGGCCGAAACGTAAGGAACCGGGATCCCCGGAGCAGCCCGGTGCACGATGCTAAAGGCCCGCAGCGTGGCCTCACCGGCCACCCGGACGTCGGCGAATGCCGTCCTGCCGCACTTCGCACACGCGTTCCGCCGGTCGAAGTAGCGCGCTCCGCAGTTGGTGCACTCGTTGGCCACCAGGTGTGGATCATCGCCGATCCGCAGGTAGTCGACGATGGGCAGTTGCTCCGGGACCTCAGCGGTACCGTCGGCCTCTTCGGTCATGTCGGTCCTCCGGCAGGTACTCGATACCTCGCTTCGTCGGACAGTACCGGCACCGTCGGACCGGCTCCCAGCCGGGACTCATTAGCCGCCGCCTCACCAGGTACCGCGGTGAAGTACCTCATCCAGAGGTCGGCGAGGCCGGGCCGTCGAGGCGCTGGTCCGGCCACCGACTAGTGCCGGATGCCCTAGAGCTACCGTGCCGATCGCCCGGGCGTCGTCGGGTACTCCAAACCGTTCCCGGACCGCTTCCTCGTGTTCGAAGAGGCCAAAAAAGCAGCACCCCAGGCCGGCCTCCACGGCCAGCAACTGGAGGGCCATAGCTGCGAAGGCGGCGTCGGTCAGCCAGTACGGCACCGGCCAGGCGGTGGCCGACCCGCCCAGGCTGGTCCCCTCTTTGTCGGGTTCGGCGTAGCGGTCCAGGTAACGGCCGGGCAGGCCGAACGCAAGCACTAGGGCCGGGGCGTTGACCAGGCCGGGCCACGGAAAGGCTCCCCGTCGGTCGGGCGGGAGCGTGGTGTCCCAGTAGGCAGACACGTCGGCCCCCTCCAGGGCCAGGAACTCCACGCCCTGGCAGTTCCCGGCCGTCGGGGTTCGGCGGGCCCGGTCCACCAAGTCGTCGAGGGCCCCGGCAGCCAGGGGCGTCGTCGCAAAGGACCGACAGGAACGTCGGTCCCGAAGGGCGTCAGAAACGGTCATCGGCGGCGCCCACCCGGATCGGTTCCGGCGCCCCGAAGCTCAGAGGTGCTTCTCGAGGTCCTCGGCCAGGGCCCAACCGAAAGCCACCAGGACGTCACCCTCGGCCACGTCGAGACTGTCGAAGTAGGCCGCCACATCGGCATCTAACTTCTCGGGCTTCAGGCTGGTGTGGTCGAAGACGCAGGCCTGGGTACCTTTGCCCGGCGACACGAACCGTCGCTCGTCGTAGGACAGGGTCGACAGGCCGAACCGCTTGACGAAGCGTCGACCCCACGCCCTCTCCTCGCCCGAGGCCCTGTGGCCGGGACGGGGCACGATGTCGGTCAAGGCCCGAATGGCCTCAAATCCCGATGGCTCGTTGAAGCGGAATCCGATTACCACGTCTTCGTCGGGGAAGGCCAGGACAGCCCGTCGGAGTTGCTCGGCCACAAGGGCCCGAAGCACGGTGTCACGCTTGGAGGTGCGGTGGATGGACCCCTTGCCGACGATCACGGCCGGTGTCCCTCCGATTCGCTCCAGCGTGCTGAACGAGAAGCCCTTAAGGCGCCCGCCCGCTCGGGCGGTGGTGATGAGCACCCACTCTTCGGTCTGCTTGGAGATCAGGCCGATGCCGAACGGGTTGGGCCCCTCGGCACAGAGGTC
>JAKURX010000126.1 GCA_022451505.1 Acidimicrobiales bacterium
GATGCGGGCCGCCAGCACCAGGCTGAGGGCGGCGCCCTCGTTGCCGGCACCGAGGCGGATAGCCACCAGGCTGATGGCCAGAAGACCGAGCCAGTCTCCGGTGGCCGAGATGACCTGGGCCAGCCATAGCCGGAAGAAGCCCGCCGAGCCGAACAGGCGGACGGGAATTGACGGCCAGCGCCCCTCGCCGCCCAGGAACGGCCGGAATTCGTCTCCAGGCACCCCACGGCCGGCGTCTGCCGGTGATTCGGGCCCACCGTTCGGTCCGGTCACTCGACCACTCTAGGAGAGGCTGGATATCGGCCCCCGCCCCCAGGTAGTCCGCAAGCGGCTCCTAGCCCTTCCCGCCCGGCTTCCTCCTACCCCTGCCCTTTTTGGGTGGACCCTTGAGCCGGGCTTCAGCAAGCAATTCCGCAACCCGTTCCGCTGTCAACTCCTCCGGTTCGTCGCCGAGTTGCAACGTGGCGTTGTACTCACCATCAGTCACGTACAGACCGTATTTCCCGTCCCGGAGAAGCATCGGTTTCCCGGACACCGGGTCAGGTCCGAACTCGGCCAGCGGTGGCGTAGCGGCTGCTCGGCGGTACTTCTTAGGCTGGGCCAAGAGAGCCACGCACTCATCACAGGTGATGGTGAAGAGTTGTTCCTCGTCGGCGAGGTCCCGGGTGTCGTCGCCGCACTTCAGGTAGGGCCCGTATGGACCGTTTTGGACTGTGATCTCAACCCCATCGTGGGTCCCAACTGTCCTAGGAAGACTCAGCAGCTGGAGAGCAGCCTTAAGGGTGACCTGGTCAAAGTCGATCTTGCCCGAGGTCTCGTCGAACATTCTCTTAAACAGCGAGGCTGTCTTGGGCTTCGGCTGTTGTCTGAGGTCTTCCTGGTGATCCAGTTCTTCCACAAGCTCAACAGCAGTCCCGTACTCGTCCGCAACTTCTAGGAGCCTCTCAAGCACCCCTAACTGGGTCTCCGAACTGTCACCTGCTTCGACTTCCGCTAGGTAACCCGACTTCTCCAGTAGCGATCGAAGGAGGTCAGCCGGCCTCTCCGATGTTCGGTCGGCAAACATCCTGTGAAGGTCGAGAAACTCGCCTATTCCAAGAAGGGCAGGACCCTTGACCCCTACTTCTGCCGCATCGGAAAGGGCTTCCAACAAACTCACTCCTTTCTCCTCGGCACGAGCGACGACTCTTTCCAGCGACCCCTTCCCGACCCCGCGTTTTGGGGAGTTAAGGACACGGACTAGGGCCGTATCGTCGGAAGGGGTGACCAGGATCCGAAGGTAGGCGGCCGCAACCTTTAGGACCTTCAGGTGGTGAGGGAGTTTCAAGAGCACGCCTTCGCGTGTCGAAGCTTTCGGCCACTGGGGGAACCTGCCCAAAGAGACGTAAGGCCCGAATATCCCATGTCTCACGATGACCGGGAGCCCAGTCTCGTCGTCAGGACCCAACTCCCGATCGGTAGGAGTGTCTAGGTACTCAAGCGCCTTGGCAACTGTCAGTTGGTCAAGTGGAAGAGCTGGATCGATATTCGCCGTGGCATCACCGCGCAGGACATAGGGCGTCTTTCGGTATCGCGCGTACACCTGCTCGCCCTCGTGGGTCCCAAGGAGCAAGCTACAAGTCTCGAGAGGATCAATTTCATCACCCCTGTCTTTGACCAACCTGTGCAGTCCGATCTCGTCGCCTACACCCCAGTAGAAGTCGGCGAGCCAAGATGCGGAGTCCTTGTCGCCATTGGAGATGGCGTCAAGATCGTCCTCCATCGCCGCAGTAAACGCGTAATCAACGAGCTGTGAAAAATGGTTCTCAAGGAGTTGAGTCACCGCGAACGCTTTCACCGTCGCATACAGAGTCCGGCCCTTCTTCCACGCATATTCATTGTCGATAATCCTGTCGATGGTCGCGGCGTAGGTCGACGGACGGCCGATCCCTATTTCCTCCATGCTCTTAACGAGGGACGCCTCCGAATAACGGCTCGGGGGTTGCGTGGTATTCCCTCTCGGGTCTACGCCAATCACGACCACCGAATCACCGACTTCGATCATTGGTATGACACGCTCGCTATCCACGCCGTCCGCTTCCTCGGATGCAGACACGTTGGGAGCCTCGTCATAGACCTTTCGAAAACCTGGGTGGCTAATCACCGTGCCAACCGCTGAAAGAGTGACGACCCCATCTACCTCACCTTCGGGCGGATCCGAGTAGGCGCCGGTGAGTTCGACCCGAGTCGTTTCGCCTTCCACATCGGTCATCTGAGAGGCCAGGGTCCGCTCCCAGACCAGTTGATATATCTGAACCAAAATCTTGTTGTCGGCTTCCCTCATTAACTCGTCTTGGACCTGGGTGGGAGACTTGAACTGATCACCTGCTGGCCGGATGGCTTCATGGGCTTCCTGGGCATTACGAACCTTGTTCTGATACCGACGTGGAGCTTCTGGCAGAAAGTCAGAACCGAAACTCTGCCGAATTGTCATCCGCGCCGCATCGACCGCGGCATTAGACAGCGAAGTGCTGTCCGTCCGCATATAGGTGATGTAGCCCTTCTGATAGAGAGCCTGGGCTGCCCCCATCGCCCTCTTCGCCGAAAAGCCAAGTCTTGAACTAGCGGCCTGTTGGAAGGTCGAGGTCGTGAAGGGTGCACGGGGACTACGGCGATAGGGCTGGGTCTTAACGACCTCCACAATGAACGATTTTCCGTCCACACCGGCGGCGATCTGGTGGGCCTTGGCCTCGTCAAGAACAATCCGATCGTCTCTCTCCAAACAACCGTTGTCGCCGAAGTCGGTACCCCGGGCCAGTTTCGAACCGTCTATCGATACCAGTTGGGTCGGAAACTCTTCGTTGGATGTCGTCTCCACCGCAACCGTGAGACCCCAGTAGTTCGCACCTACGAAAGCCCGGCGCTCCCGTTCCCGCTCGACCAAAAGACGTGTAGCGGCACTCTGAACTCGCCCCGCTGAAGCACCGCCCCCAACTTTCTTCCGAGTTACATCTGAAACTTCGAAACCGTAAAGCCTGTCAAGGATTCGACGGGTCTCCTGTGCGCTGACGAGGCTGTCGTCCAGTTCCCTGCAGTTGGACACTGCCTCCGTGATGGCCCTCTTGGTGATCTCGTGGAAGACCATCCGGTGTACCGGGACCGTTGGTTCCAAGACCTTCTGGAGATGCCATGCGATGGCCTCACCTTCCCGGTCTTCGTCGGTCGCGAGGTAGAGCTCAGAAGCTCCCTTCAGTGCCTTCTTCAAGTTACGGACCGTTCTCGCACCGTGTTCGCTAGTGACGTAGTGGGGCTTAAAGTTGTTCTCGGTTTCAACACCGAGGTGGGCCCACGACTCCTCCTGTAGCTCAGGCGGGAGTTCCTTCTTTGTCGCCAGATCACGGATGTGCCCGACGGATGATTCGACGACGAATTCGTCGCCCAGATAACGGCCAATGGTCTCAGCCTTGGCCGGCGATTCGACGATCACTAGTGCCTTAGCCACGGTTTCTACCTTGAGCCGGTTCGGAGACCCCGTGTCAAGAACCCTCTCCAATCCAGCGGTTGCCGGCCGTCCCGTTGGTCACACCAGGCGGTGCTGAAGTTGGCGGCACATTTCTGGCCGGACCAATTCGGATTGGGGTTCAGGGAGGTCATCACAGGTTTGGTCGGGTTCCGATGGCCGAAGACGGTAACGGTCAGTGGGGGGCAATCCACCGATACCCCTGGCAAGCGGCGGATCCGGGCCAGAGTTCAGCGGGTTTCCGACCCACCCGGGTACCGGACGACGAGCCGTACCGCTGTGCCGTCGGGTCCGGATTCGATGACCGTCTCGTCGGCCAGTTCACGTATGAGGGAAAGGCCGAGTCCGGATTCGTGGTCGAGGCGTTCAGGGGTCTCGACGGGTGGCAGGTCGGGTACCTGGTCGGGGTCAAATCCTCGCCCTCGGTCAGCGACTTCGACCTCGATGAAGTTCTCGGCGAGATTGCACCGGATAGTGACCCTGTCAGGAATACTGAACAGTTCCTGGGCTCGGATGGCGTTGGCGACCGCTTCGGAGACTGCCAACCGGAGGTCGGCAATCCGATCAGGTGCCATGTCGGGATCGGCAGCGGCCACCGCTCCGACGATGGCCCGTACGAGTTGCAGGTATTCGGCTTGGGCCGGTACCTGGATTTCGACGATGTCGCTCAGGATGACATCCCTCCCGGCTGGGCGACTGCAGCAGCTAGGTCGGCGTGGAGGTTGAAGACTCGGTCGAGGTCGCACAGTTCGAAGGCTCGCCGGATCTCGGAGTCGGGACATACGAGGACCAGGTCACCGCCATGGGCTCTAGTGCGTTGTAGCCCACCGATGATGGCTCCCAGA